>WNEG01000083.1:0-12313 GCA_012910725.1 Candidatus Ethanoperedens thermophilum
AAAAAGCGAAGACCCGTTATAGGGGATTGAAACACCGTTTCTACCTGATATATTCCTTCGCCCATCTGGTCTATGTGGAAAAAGCGAAGACCCGTTATAGGGGATTGAAACTTTGAGTATTTCATTTAGTTCTACCTCCTTGTTGTTAGAGTGGAAAAAGCGAAGACCCGTTATAGGGGATTGAAACATCAATATTCTTTATTCCCAACAATACTTGGATCATTTTCAGTGGAAAAAGCGAAGACCCGTTATAGGGGATTGAAACCTTTTTAATGTGTGATTGCATTGTTACATCGATATATTCAATTTGAGTGGAAAAAGCGAAGACCCGTTATAAGGGATTGAAACTCTATCACCTCCCGATTAAACAGCAGTCTATATTTTTGTGGAAAAAGCGAAGACCCGTTATAGGGGATTGAAACAAAAAATGTCCGATATTTTTATTACCATGGCTTCATCAAAGTGGAAAAAGCGAAGACCCGTTATAGGGGATTGAAACTTCTTTTGCCATATTTATGTTTTCTTGCGCTTGCTCTATGTGGAAAAAGCGAAGACCCGTTATAGGGGATTGAAACAGAAGGATTATCAGATATTTCTATCAATTTTTTGATTGGGTGGAAAAAGCGAAGACCCGTTATAAGGGATTGAAACAATTAAATAATTCTCCAATTTTTTTTCTGATTTCTGATAAAATACACAATCTTTAAATCAGTGTATTGTTTATACAGTACAAGCTTATTTATACAGCCACAAGCAGACAAAATAGTAGAAGACTTCAGCAGTTTAAGCTGCTGGGAGGTTAGCAGTGAAACCTTTAGAATTTAATGTTAAGTTCATCACACCTCTCCTTATTGGGGGGGCAGAGAACAATGTTGATAAAAACGGTCTTACTGGAAAGGCTCTTCGGGGAGCATGGCGCTTCTGGTGCAGGGCACTTATCGGAGGAGTAATGGGCAATAACCGAAACAGAGAGGATTTAAGTAAACTGGAAAGTGATATATTTGGTTCTGACAAAATTAAAATCGGTTCAAAGTTCAGGATTGCCATAGAAGAACAGAATACTAACACTCCAAACAGTTTCGATTTAGGTTTCAAGAAAAAAGGTTTTCCTGAAGGAACCTCCTACTCAATAACTATCCTTCCCCGCAACACAATGTCTGGAATTGAAAGAAAAGTCTTGCTTGCCACTATCTGGGTTTGGGGAAATCTTGGAGCAGTTGGGAACAGAGAGAGAAGAGGATTTGGTTCTCCAATCATCTACTTGAATAATAACAGCAAAGACCCGTTCAATTTTCAAAATCATGAAGAAATTGAAAAAATAGCTCTTCCACTCAAAGAACAAGCATTCCAAGATTCAAGTGATATTAAAAATCACCTCATAAACGGCTTGAATATAATATGGAGTGTGTATACCGAATGGATTAACGTCAATGACATTAATAATATTGAGGGATACATGGACACACTTGATGCTCCAACCAGTGCGCCCTATTTTATCCTGCGAAGTTTTAAGCAGATTGCGGTGGGCGATCAGGGTTATGTAAACAGGAACGATGCCATCACTGCAGTTCACGGAATGCGAAATTGCCAGGGTCTGGGATGGGCTCGTGGGAAAGGTCGGATGGCATCTCCAGTGTTCATCAGGTTTCATAAGGTGGTGGGTAAAAATATGCAGGATAAATTCTTACCGATCTTTACATGGTGCAAGCAGAAGGATGCCAATGATCCTGATAATTGTGCGAGGAACTATCTGACTGAAATCGGCGGTAGAAAAGTATTCATCCGTAGTTTGGAGGGGGACCCTCTATGTATCACACATTGATTGAGGAAATACAAAGTCTTGGAGATGAGTTTTATCTTCTCAGGGTTTCGATCGGTCCTGTCCAGGAATTTATCAGTGAAGCAAGAAAAACCAGAGATCTGTTCACAGGAAGTAACTTGCTATCTCTTGCAACATCAAGCTCCATGAAACCAATTTATGATACCTATGGATCCGAATTTATAATTTATCCATATATCAAAAACTCAAAAGCACATTATAATTCCATTCCAAATTTATACATGGCTATAATACCACAAGAAGGACTTGAAAGTACGCTAAAGCAGATGGAACTTGCATTAAGCAATTTTTTAAATGAAGTAGGAAGTGAAGTTTTTAAGAAGCTTCCCAATTGTGGTGGTTGCGATGCACAATGGGCAAATCAGATCAAAGATCACTTTTATATGAACTGGGTGGCTATTCCGATTACAATAGACGAGTTAACAAACTCGTATAAATCAAAGGTAAAAGATATACAGCATTTTTTTGATGAACGGAAAATGACGAGAACCTTTGATCAGTGGAGTGGAAGCAATGCTAAAAAGTGTGTCCAGTGTGGGCACAGAGAGAGCATGCCAGAAACACTTTTTTCGGAATTACAGAAGGATAAAAGATTTAAATTCCAAATTAAAGAGAATGAGAGATTGTGTGCAATATGCCTGTTAAAAAGATTCTATGATGTGCATGATATCAAGTTCGAATCTCTCAGCGACATCTCAGTAAGACCTTTTAAACAATTAATCGAAAATGGCGACGCAAAAGAGATCAAAGATTTCTTAAATGCGACAAATAATCTGAGAAATAAGTTACACGAAACCAGTGTTAACAAAATTGAAGATTTAGGTGGTGAATGGTTTTACAGGGAACATTTAGATTATACATTTATAGAGAAACAATACGGGTTGAAAAGTAGTACTGAACTGGGGAGTAGTACTGAACTGGAAAACTTGGCTGGAAGTGCTCAAGAAGAATTAAAAAATATTTATACTATTTATGATACTGAGCCATGCAAGTACTATATGATCTTAAGCATGGATGGGGATGATATGGGTAAATTGATGTCAGGGGACTCCCTTGATGATAAAGACTTTACCATCGATTATCAGGGGGACCTCAGTAAAATTTTAGCTAAAAGCGGTGAAAAATTATCCAATTTGATAGAAAGTGAGGGGAATGGGTGTACTGTTTATTCAGGGGGTGATGACCTACTCGCTTTCCTTCCTATCGAAACAGGTTTGCCGATAATCAATAAACTCAGAGATTCATTCAGTGAAGAGTTTAAAAGCATTAATAAAACACCAACTTCAAGTTCAGGAATTGTCATTCTCCACCACCATGACTCACTTCGCAGAGGATTAATAGAGTCAAGAAAAAATGTTGATGCTGCAAAGGAGCAGTTCAAAGGCAAGGATGCCTTCTTTATCACACTGAGAGTTTTCTCTGGATCTGTCATTACATGGGGTTCGAAGTGGACAATCGATGATTTCATAATTCAAGGAGAATATGCTATCGATCAGATTCAGGTTCTTGATCTTTTGGAACGGGTTGTCTTCTTCATGAACAAAGATGAAAAACATAGGCTGAGTCCGGATTTCATACGCGACCTCATGGGCGAGCTGCCTGCATTTTACAAATATAACAAACATAATTCAAAGTGGTCGTTCGAGTGTAAAATGTTTAGAGCTGAGTTTGGAAGGCTGCTTAAACGTCATATTTCAAAAGAATCGGATGTGTGGGGCGATTTGTGGACAGGTAATAATAAGACGACGGATATCATGACAGAGGTCTTTGCATACATGGCAGACCCTGATAGGAACAAACAATATAAAAACAGCGTTAAGGATAACTTTGAGAATTTTCTTTGGATAGCTTTGTTTCTGGCAAGAGAAGATATTGGGAGGTCTGATAAACGATGATCCAGATATGTATCGAGCCTATGGACACTCTCTTCTTCAGAGACCATCGACCGTTTACTGCGGGCGAGGATACCTTCGCAGAGTTCACTTTCCCATCGCCTCTGACATTCTTTGGGGCAGTTGGCAGCGCGGTACTGGACAGCACCGGGGGCGCAGAACTGGATAAGTTTGTTAGAGGAAATTATGAGCATCCCAAACTTGGAAAGTACGATGCAAACCTAAAAGACACACGTATGAAACTCAAAGGACCGTTTCTGCACAAGGAAAATGAAATATTCTTCCCACCACCAGCTAATCTATGGATAGTGCGTGGAAATAACAGTATACCGCACACATCGCTACCAAATTCGGAAACAGACCCGAAATGGAAAAGTAAGGAAAATCACCAACATCTCATGCCATTGAAGGTGCCAGAGGAAGAACAAATGGAACCTCTGAATGAATATATCTCTATCAAATATTTGACTCAATATCTTTCAAACAACCTTCCACCAACAATAACAGTAAAATCCGAAGAAGAATTTTTTGTAAGAGAAGACCGATACGGGCACGTTCTTTCAAACGATTCACTGACTGTGAAAGAGGGCTATCTGTATACAACAACGCATCTGCGATTTAAGGATAAACTCGAACATAAAACTCATATCAAAACCGGATTCACACTGATCGCAGAGGGAATCGATGAAACAGACATACCAGATAAGACAATAGCTCTTGGCGGTGAGCGAAGGAGGGCAATGGTCAGCATATCCCGGAAGGATGACTTCATACCCAACCAGCCTGAAGTCCTGAAGAAGATTCAAAGCACCAAAAAATTCTTCATCTATCTTGCGACTCCAGCGATATTCAGAAATGGTTGGTATAGAGACTTCTCTTTGGAATTCGATGGCGCTGTGATGGTTGGGGCGGCGGTTAACAAACCGCTGTACATAAGCGGCTGGGAAAGTTATATAGGCAAGCCAAGACCCATAAAAAAAGCAGTTCCCGCAGGAAGCGTCTATTTCTTTAAGGCAGAGTCATGGAAAAGCGAACAGTTCGAAGAATTTTATAAAAAATATCATTTCAAAGAGAGTTTATCTGATGAGTATCCTTCTGCCGGGTTCGGCATAGGTTTAATAGGAAGCTGGTAGTAATGATCGAAGGTGATAACATGAGAAAATATGATATCATGTTTATGGATGTTATTACTCCTCTTCACAACGGCTCTGGAGAGGGGTTAGGACTTGTGGACAACCCGATTTTAAGGGAGCGAACTACTCAATTCCCGATAATACAGGCGTCGTCCATAAAAGGGGTGTTGAGAGATGCATACGGCAAGGATGACGGTAGCGACGTCGTCTCTTTGTTTGGTCCACCACCTGGAAAAGGAGAAGAACATGCTGGAGCTATCTCCTTTGGTGAAGGGCAGATACTTGCTTTTCCTGTGAGATCGCTCAAAGGCTGCTTCGTGTGGGTAACGTCTCCGATCGTGCTCTGGCGTTTTTATCAGAAGATTGATATTATTGGCAAGGAAAATTTGTTCCCAGAACTCAAGAATCTGATTGACAAGATCGTCTCTGGTATGGACAAGGCGATGATCTGTCCATCTGGAAAAGATACGCTTCTGTTAAATGGTGAACTCCTCCTTGAAGAGTTTTCTATTTGTTGTGATGATGATGATTCGGGGAAATTGTTGGAGAAATTTGCAAAGGAGATCAGCGGGAAAATATATAGAAGCGAAAATGACATTTTTCTGAAGAACGAGTTTGAGAAGAAACTTGTGTTGCTGAATGAGGACACATTCAGATACTTCGTTACGAACGCTACAGAGGTCGTTCCAAATATAAAGATTGGTGAGAAGGGTACAACCGAGAAGGGATCACTGCGATATACCGAGTATCTCCCATCAGAGACGATTATGTACAGTATCCTCACCTTTGAAAAGTCAAGAAGGGACGGGGCTAATGCAGAGGGTGTTAAGAATCTCTTTGCAGACAAATTTCCAAAAAAGACTATCCAGATCGGTGGAGATGAAACCACAGGCAAAGGAGTCGTTAAACTTGCGTTAGTAGAAGGGGTGAAATCCAATGATAGACAGAAATCTGGACCATGATAGGGCGTTATACGCGTATAAGTGTGTGGAAGAGATCAAAGAGATTGGGGACAAAACGGAAAAAAAGTATAAAAGTGCGGTTCGCTCATCCGGTGCTTTGATCCAAAAATCTGGATTGATGCAGACTCTTGCGTTCTATCTCAGCAAAAAGAGCGATGATGAAGGTAGCCTCACCCATTACGAGCAGCTCGCTGGACATATTCTGTACTGGAAGCATATATGTGGCAAAACCGAAGGAAGTCTAATAGATGCATATAAGAATCTCTTGGATTGTCCGGATGCGGATGAACAGATAATATACACGACACAGGAAGCAAAAGCACTCATTCTCTGGCTCAAGAGGTTTGCGGAGGCTATGCTGAAAGGTGAAGATTGAATGGCGATACTGCTGCCCAACTCCAAGTGGACGAAGGAGACTACACCAAGCATATATGAATATATCAAAGGATCTGGAAATAGAATAGTCAATCCTTCGCTTATATTTGACAAATACCTCTTCTGGGGAGAGAGCAACGGAAAACCAACTCTCAATATTAAAAGTGGGAAAAATAGAATAGATTATAGACTAGAACATTTTAAAAGAGTCATAGGACTCGGATCTCCCTTAGAACCAGCTCGATACAACCAACTCAAAGACAGAAAGAATTCTCTCCCAAGAACATGTACATTCACTCTTACCACCAGAACGCGGCTTATCGTCAATCACGGAGATGAATCAATTCTGGAGAACTCGATCGCTCTGTACCCGCACTATGGATTTCCGATCATCCCAGGTTCTGCGATAAAGGGCGCTACAAGGCATTATTGTGAGGAGTTTCCTGATGAACCCGATGAGGTTCTAATTAAAAAGATTTTTGGAAACTCTTCGGATGATAAAAATGCGGAAGAAGGGTCCATTATCTTTCTTGATGCGTGGCCAGCGAGTATCGGTAACAACTTCTTTGAGACAGACGTGTTCACGCCACATTACCAAGATTATTATCAGGGCAAGGATTTACCAAGGGACGATCAATCCCCCATCCCAGTGAATTTCCTTGCCGTGAGAAAAAGAGTGCAATTTGAGTTTGCGATCGCACCGTCATCTATATGTGGGGAAGATGAAGCACAAGATTGCATCGACAAAACCGTGGGACTTGTTACCGATGCGTTGAGAACGTTCGGCATCGGCGCAAAGACTGGATCGAATTATGGTTACTTTAAATGAGGATGAGCATATGAAGAGAATAATACTGACAACATGTGGAACGAGCCTTTTCCAAACGAGCTGCTGGAAATATAAGGGACTTAATGCCAAGTATCCTTCGCAGATGGAGAATAAACATGATAGAGACGCATACGAGAAGAAGTGCGAGACGCAGCTCGAATTAGCAAGAGATGGTGAGAAGGATATCGCCCCATATTTCGATCGAACTCCATGGGACAACTTAGACTATCTAAGAGATTTGCCAGCAGAACTTGCAGCCTTAAGAGCGATACAGGTTTATTTCGAGAATCGTGAAGATGAAGAACCTCTTGGTAAAGGAGATAATGTCATCCTTCTTCACTCCGACAACGATGATGGGAAATACTGTGCAGAGACGATTCATAAAGTTTTAACGAACGAAGAGTTTGGCTTGCTCTTCAAAGTTAAAGACATAAAATTATGGGAAGTTCCGGGATTGGATCCCAGTAATTTCAAAGAGTTTGGGAACGCTCTCAGAAATATATGGCACGAATGTATTCAGCGGTTTCCACGCGAAGAGAATACGCAATATATCTTCAACCTTACAGGTGGCTATAAAGGGACTGCTATCTTGCTTGGAGCATTTGCCTATTCGAAAGGAGAGGACACTCGCATCGTTTACATCCATGAAGAAACAGATTATAAGACACTATCTATTATGGGTTTTGATAATACTAAAGCCAATGAGCAAGAACGGTTTTACGCAGATTCTGCAGACATCACGAATCCTTCGCACAGACCACTAATTGGAGATCCCAATACTTCCCTTTAAGATGTGAAAATGACAGATAATTTTTATGAAAAGGTGGATCGCGCGAATACTGTTAATATCGAAATTATGGTACCTGGCTTCAAGGCACGGGATATTCCACATGGCGTTCCTCCCAATCATAAATATGCATATGGGGTGAGAAAAGTTGCTTTTGACCTCGACTTCGACAATAAAGCCGAATGGCAACACTATTGGTTCAAGTGCTGTATTAGCGATAAATGTGATTATATATTTTCAATTTTGAAATCAAAAGATGTGGATCGAGAGGACGATTTGAAAAAAATATGTAATCGTGAAAGTAAACTCTGGAAAACACGAGGTAATGAGGAGATGCAAGGTTATGTTGATTTATGCATTGACTTCTTTCTTAAACGGTACAACTGGTTGGATGCCAGTAAATTATGGTGGGAAAACCCTCCAAGAAAAAACCTGAATTTCATTAAACTGCTTTTCCCACGGCTTTTGGGTGCTATTCTCGTTGGGTTTATTCCAATCGTAACATCAAAGGAAATCTGGGAGTTTGCAGTGGTTAATCAATCAAATCTTTTAAAGTATTGTGCAATTATATTTGTTGTATCTGTTTTTTATCTGGAATATGAATTGTATAAAACAATTCGAGAAACCGTGGTCAAAAAATGGTGTCAATTGAGAATCATTCCAGTTTTATTATTTGGTCTCTTTTATTCATTACTTTTTTCATACATATTTACCCTGGTTGGGTTTATGGGAAATGTAGGCTGGTGCTGGAATAGGGTCATATTTTATGCGATGTTTGCATTTTTAATCGGCATCCTCATCCAACTCCTGTGGGAGGAAAAGACAGCATCTGAGCCTCTTTGATAGTGATGGGTGGTGAGCTATGCTCTTGTTATAATATTTATTGATATACAATCTGGGGGTGACTGCACATTCTAATTTGCTTTCTTTCAAAGCTGTATTGATCAATGCTTTTTCATCTTCAGTCAATGGCTGTTTTGGCCTTCTGTTTGGATTCAATTCTATGGACCTCTCCAGTTTTCCTATATTGTGCCTTTGGCTGTTGAAATTTTCTCACTTTAATCTAACAAAAATAGGAGTGCAATAATTTCGGGATACTCCACTTTG
Organism: Candidatus Ethanoperedens thermophilum; assembly: GCA_012910725.1. GTDB lineage: Archaea > Halobacteriota > Methanosarcinia > Methanosarcinales > EX4572-44 > Argoarchaeum > Argoarchaeum thermophilum. The sequence continues at coordinate 8,926 of WNEG01000083.1, forward strand.
AAATTCGATACATAATAAGAATACATCACACGTTATTTCTTGCACTTGATTACTTCGTAATCAAGAGTTACGATCAAGATTTATTATTTTCTGAACAACGAAGGTGTGCAGTGCTTGCACAATCAAGAATTAATTTCTGCATACGCAGTATGCAGTTCCGCACACTGAGTGTGTGGTTCTGTACAACGAAGTTGTGTAGTGCTTGCGTAATCAAGAGTTGTTTTCCGCACACGGAGTGTGTGGTTCTGTACAACGAAGGTGTGCAGTGCTTGCACAATCAAGAATTAATTTCTGCATACGCAGTATGCAGTTCCGCACACGGAGTGTGTGGTTCTGTACAACGAAGGTGTGCAGTGCTTGCGCAATCAAGAGTTATTTATGCACACAGAGTGTACAGTTTCTTCAGGATTCCACCTACATACTTTAATAGTTTTTACTTTTGCGAGATACTCCTCAGAATATCAAGCAGAACCCTATTCAGAATGCGCCGGGATGTAGAGTTTCTGCCATTCAGAAAAAAACTTTTCCATCCACCAGTTAATATCTTTTTGCCTGACCCTTCTTTTGAGTGCCATAAACCGCTTCTTCTTTTCATCCTCTGGCATCTCTACTGCTTCTTTTATACCTTCTGCAATTGCATTTATGTCGTATGGATTGACAATGATCGCCTCTTTAAGTTCCTCAGCCGCTCCTGCAAATTCGCTTAATATAACCACACCAATATCCTTTGCAGCTATATACTCCTTTACTACAAGATTCATACCATCCATGATTGGAGTAACCAGAACGACGTCTGCTATTTTATAATACTTTACGAGATTATTAAAAGAAATTGTCTGGTAAAAATATTTTATCGGGGTCCAGTTGATAGTACTGTATTCACCATTGATACACCCGACACTTTCATCCAGTTCATGTTTCATCGTTCGGTATTCTTCAACCTTGGTACGTGAAGGTGTCGCAACCTGCACCAGTGTTATCTTTCCATGCCACTCTGGGTTCTTCTCAATGAACTGCTTGAAAGCAAGCATACGTTCAAGAATGCCTTTGGTGTAATCAAGTCTGTCAATTCCAAAAATAATTTTCTCACCTTTAATTTTACTGCGAAGAGTGTGCGACCTATCTTTTACAGATGCAAATTGTTGATAATCTATACCCACTGGAAACACACCAATTTTTACATCCCTGTCTCCATGATGTATGATGCTCTGTTTTTTATTCAACTGGAAGCCAAGCTGTTCAGCACATTCAAGAAAGTTTTGTGCATAATACTTAGTATGAAAGCCTATTAAATCGCTGCCAAGCAAACCATTGAATATCTCATCTCGCCAGGGAATCTTGCTAAACGTGTTCCATGATACCCATGGGATATGCCAGAAAAAAGCAATCTTATGCGCGGTATTTTGTATCATCGAGGGGACAAGGCTTAAATGATAATCATGCACCCACACAAAAGAATCATCTGTCGCAACATCCATCACAGCTTTAGCAAACTTCGTATTAGCTTTAACATACATCTTCCAAAATTGGGTGTTAAATATCGCTTTTTCAGTAAACAAATGAAAAACAGGCCATAGCGTTCTATTAGAAAAACCCCGATAATAAAATTCCCTCTCCTTTTCAGAAAGCTTTACTCGCTTGAGAGTATAGCACGGTAAGCTGCAAGGCACCTTCACAACATCACCGTTCTCAAAATCATCCTTACTGCTTCCCCATGCAACCCATGTTCCCCCTGTCTTTTGCATTGTTGAATCGAGTGCGCTGATTACCCCACCTATCCGTTTCCTGCATACAGTCCCCTTCAATGTATGCTCATGACTGTAAGGTTCCCTGTTAGTGACAAGAACCAATTCACCAGAAAGTTTTGCTGGTACCATCACGTAGTAATCACTATCTTATTTGTCATAAATGTTGGCTAATCGTTTATCCTACAAATCACGAAAGTTTTATCTGTTTTTAACTGTACTAACATTAATGTTATTACGGGATGTTGAGAGTTATGGGTATCCATCTTGATCCATCACTTGCCTACATAGATGGCACTAATCGTGTGCTGGATGAACAAACCACTCTTTCACGCATAGAAGTTGTTCAGTCAAAGGTAGGAGTTACAAATATTACACCTATTACCAATCTTGACAGAGTTGGTATAGATGTATGCTCTGTCACACGAAAAAACGCAGCCAGAGGAGCAAACTCAGTTTATTCAGGCAAAGGTGTGAATGATAAACAATCAAGAATTTCTGCACTGATGGAAGCAATCGAGCGATGCCTTGCCGAATCACCAGGAAACAATGCAGATACGCAGGAATTGCACAGTGAAAAAGAGAATATCATTGACTCATACCTGAATCTAAAAAAACAAGAAACCGTTCTTAACCCAAACGAGTTGATACTGCAAGGGGCAATGTCGTTAAACACGCCACTCGAATGGATGTGGGGCAAGGATTTATTTACCGATGAAGAGATTCTTGTGCCTGCAAATGCCGTATATCACCCATACGAGCCACCTGCTGGAAGCAATCGTTTGTTTCGAAGTGAAACCAATGGACTTGCTGCAGGCAGTTGCATGGAAGAAGCAGTACTTCATGGATTGCTTGAAGTTGTTGAACGGGACGCCTACAGCATAGCAGAATACACCAAAAACACAGGAAAAAAAATCCTGCTGTCTGAACAGGATGGTGTGCCATATCAGCTTTATAAAAAATTCACTGATGCAGGCGTGGATGTACACCTCTGGCTGCTGCCGACCGATAGCGACATGCACGTCGTTCTTGCAGCCGTTGATGATGTTGTGTTGAAGTATCCAACATTACTGCTCATCGGTGCAGGTGCACACCTTGATCCTTCTGTCGCAGTAAACCGTGCATTAACAGAAGCAGCACAGTCAAGACTCGTACAAATACATGGATCACGCAAAAATAGTGAGAGAGATGAAATACAGCTTCGAGTAGGATATAACGCAATCAAAAACATAAATCGACACTGGTACAGAAGCAAAGCAGAAACAACCACACTCGATGAGCTTGAAAAACAGGCATCTAAAAAGCCATACAACAACATTCAGATGCTGCTTAAAAAAATCGCTCCCACATCTGCAAGAGCGATTATTGTAAACCTCAGCAGACCAAGCATCAACATACCTGTCATACGTGCCATAATACCTACCTATGAAATCTGTGCCCTTGATTCAACACGCTTTGGCCCGCGGGTACGAAACCATATGAAACTTGGTAGAGGGGCACGATGGAAAAAGAAACAGTAAGTGAGCTACTCTTGCACTTGATTGCTGCGCACTTGATTGCTTGCGCAATCAAGAGTTAATTTCTGTACAACGAAGGTGTGCAGTGCTTGCACAATCAAGATGTGCAGTGCTTGCACAATCAAG
>WNEG01000083.1:12511-22417 GCA_012910725.1 Candidatus Ethanoperedens thermophilum
AAGGTGTGCAGTGCTTGCACAATGAGACTTTTTCCGATAAAGTCAGTGACCACAAAAAACATCAGAACCAGAAAAATGATTGTGTCAGAGTTAAGTAGGGTAACAAACATATAAAAGTAAAGGAGATTACACATGGAAAGTTCAGGATTTGAAGATTTACATTTATCAAAAGAGATGCATCGGGCAATCGCAGACATGGGTTTTGAAGAGCCCACCACGATTCAAAATCAATCCATTCCATATCTATTGGATGGAAAAGATGTGATTGGGCAGGCACAAACAGGTACCGGGAAGACGGCAGCTTTCGGAATTGCAACTTTAGAGAGGATGGATCCGAAAAATAAGAAATTACAGGCTGTGATTTTATGTCCCACAAGGGAACTGGCAATTCAGGTATCAGAAGAACTGAAAAATCTTTCAAAGTATAAAAAACGCATCAGGATTTTACCAGTTTATGGTGGGCAACCTATAGGGCGCCAGATTAAAGCATTAAAAGAGGGCGTACAGATTATTATTGGCACTCCCGGCCGCGTCATGGATCATTTAGACCGCCGTACTTTGAAAATGGGTGACGTAAAGATAATCATACTGGATGAGGCAGATGAAATGCTTGACATGGGATTTAGAGACGACATCGAGACTATTGTGAAGAATATCCCGGAGCAAAGACAGACCATCCTCTTCTCTGCAACCATGCCAAAAGCCATTTTAAAATTAACGAAACGATATCAGAGCAACCCACAACTGATAAAATTGGTACATAAGGAGATGACCGTTCCAAATGTTGAACAATTTTTTGTTGAAGTCAAACAGCAGGCAAAAACAGAGGTCATGTCTCGTTTAATCGATCTTCACAATCTGAAATTGTCATTGGTCTTTTGTAATACAAAAAGACGTGTGGATGAATTGGTTGAAAGCCTCAAAGCAAGGGGATATCTGGCTGATGGGCTGCACGGGGGTTTGCAGCAGAAGCAGAGAGACCGCGTCATGTCTAAGTTCAGAAGGAGGGAGATTGAGATTTTAGTGGCAACTGATGTGGCAGCCCGGGGAATCGATGTAGGAGATATAGAGGCTGTGTTCAACTATGACATACCTGCTGATGATGAATATTATGTACATAGAATCGGAAGAACGGCAAGGGTGGGAAAAGCTGGGCATGCATTTACCTTTGTGACCGGCAAGGAAGCACATAGAATAAGGGAGATACAAAAATTCACAAAAACTAAAATTATAGCCCAGAAAGTTCCTTCTGTAAGTGACGTCGAAGAGATCAGGACAAACTTGCTTTTAGAAAAAGTTAAAGGAATTATTGATGCCGGGCACCTTGGGAAATGCAGTAATTTGGTTGAAAAACTTATTCAGGAAGATTATACTTCCTTGGAAGTTGCTGCTGCTTTGCTAAAGATAGTGGATGATGAAGGGAACAAAGAATAAGCTCTTCATCGTGAAAGTGATTTATCACCGCGGTAGAATCTAAGAGCATGGCGATTTCACTGGAAAAAAAATCGACAGTGCCAGTTTTGAGAAATGCAGCAGGTATTGCGAAGTTATGACTCCCTGCCCGCCGCACGCCTGCCAGCCCGGCAAGTACTGCAACGAAGACGCCTATTTTGAACGCGGTGTACCAGGATATCGATCCTGCTACCAGACCCTGCTCAACAGCTACCGGGAAGATGTCAGGGATCGTCCATGTCCAGAGCAGTTTCACCAGCAAGAGCACGATCACGGCGTATACTGCGATAAGCGCAAGAATGCCAGAGATTGTGATCCACCATGTTTTGTTCATCGATCTAAGCCTCCTTTCTTATTGGGTTCTGTCTGGGTGATATGTTCTGTTGAATGGTAGATAAATGTTCTGAAGCGCAAGCGAAGCAAATCCGGGCGAAACGCCGTCGACACGAAGCCGGATACGCTCCAGTCAGGCGATGTGCATGCATCTTTATATAAACTCACTCTCTTCCAGATATTGAATCACTCGCTCTACGAAATGTTTGCTTTGCTCGAGTATTCCCGAGCAACATCATCGGATATCACGAAGGTGTACTCATAATCGCCCAACTGCCTCTTCTCAAATGCCCTGTTAAGCTCTCTACCCATAGCTCTTGGGAAGATATCAGTTTTAACAAGGTATTCTCCAAATGCGGAAATCACGCCCCTGTGAGATGAAAACGACAAATTCTTGGTGAGCAGCACAGCCTCAGCGGAATAAAACATCGCATAGTATGCTCTGGATACCGAGGATTCGTGGTCTCCATTCACAAGAAGCATTCTGGAACTTTTAAGATATTTCTTCGCCCTCTCAATTAAGGATGCTGCCTCTCTCATGCGGGTACCCCTTCCTTTCGGACGTTCATGAGTAACGGGCTTTTCAAAGCAAGATAATCTATTTCAGATACTGGATAAATCGATATCAAAATATTATGTTTTAGATTCATATCTGTGATGATGTCTATCATCCGGTCTATCTCTCTTCCTGGTGAGATGTCCCCTTCAAGAACTACAGCCATATCAATATCAGAATCATCCGTAGCTTCACCTCTTGCATAAGAGCCATAGAGAATGATATTCTTTAACCTCCTGCCATAGAGTTCCCTAACTTCTGCTTTAAACTCCTTGATGATGTTATTAATCTCCTTCATTACAGTTTTCCGTATGTCTCTCTTCAAGTTTAACCGTTACGATGCCATAAGATTAGCTTCGAATGAATTCGTGTCGTCTGACGTTCTGAAGCGAATCTGAAGTGCCGAAGAAACAGAGTCGGATACACTTTGTTAGGCATATCACTTATTAATTTTCGAGCATATCTTTGAGGTTCTTTAACATATTCCCGTAGTTTCACAGCAATCCTATTCCGCATCTGTTCATCAATGTTTTCCAGGTCTTTTACTGCCCTTTGAGTGAATACTACCTTATACATCAAAGAGTTCCTCGAGATGTTTCACCCTACCTTCCCTATAATCATTTCTCGCCTCTTCAATAGACTTCAGATATTCAAGACTTGAAAGTGCCGATACGTCTTCAATTAAATCCTTCAAAGTCATCCTCATAGTATCTGATATTAAAGATTGGAACTCTGCAACGGTTAAATCCTTTACTTTCGTCTCCATAAGTGAACACCTTTGTCCCATTATTTGGATACAACTATAGAGAAGTCCACTCCATCGCTTATAGACCTGTGCACTCTCCCACCCTCACACATCCCGATGCGGCACAGGATCGCACCCAATGCACGACAGGCACAACGTCCCCGCCACCAGAACCCGCAAGCCATTTGCATCCAGCAGCACGCACACCGAATCTTCATCCCAAGAGCTTTTAGCAATTTATCATCCCATGAACCACCACATTACAAACTCCTGTAACAAAATCACCGGGTCTATCAATTAACCTCTCCCTGGTTAGCAATATCTTCGGCAGTTGTGCTGCTTCTGTGAAGTGCGATATCACCTGTTCGAACCAGTTCTTTGATGCCAAACTGTGAGAGCAGATGTTCCATTGCTGTTATCTTGCTTCGATCACCTGTCACTTCAACAATAAGTGAATCTGCTGCAACATCTATGATCTTTGCTCTAAACACATCAACAATTTGCATGACCTCTGAACGTGTTGCAGAATCTACCCCTACCTTAATTAGTGCCAGTTCCCTGGAAACTGAATTCTTTGGAGACAGTTTTGTCACATGTATAATATCAATAAGCTTGTTCAATTGTTTTAGTACCTGTTCAAGTACGGTATCGTCGCCTGCTACCACAATAGTTATGCGGGAAACATCAGGTCTCTCGGTTACTCCTACAGCAAGACTTTCAATATTGAACCGACGCCTGCTGAACAGTCCTGACACCTTTGTTAACACTCCCGGCCTATTCTCTACAAGAGCAGCTATCGTATGTCTCATTATTTTTTCACTCCAGATCAATTATTTCATTTATTGCAGCACCTGCTGGTACCATCGGGAAAACATTTTCAGTTTTATCTATAATAAAATCAATAATAGTCGGCTTACCAGACTCCACTGCTTCTTTTAATATTGGTTTCACATCTTCAGGTTTGACTGCACGCAGTCCGACAGCGTTGTAAGCCTCTGCCAGTTTGACAAAGTCTACGCTCTCTTCAATCACCGTAGACGAATATCTTTCTTCAAAGAACAGTTCCTGCCATTGATGCACCATACCGAGATAGCCATTGTTTAGGATAGCAACAACTACAGGTATCTCACTCTGCACTGCTGTTGCAATCTCCTGGCTGTTCATCTGGAATGAGCCGTCCCCTGCTATATCTATTACAGTTGCATCTGGTCGTCCAACTTTTGCTCCAATGGCAGCAGGGAAGCCGTATCCCATGGTCCCAAGTCCGCCCGAGGATATAAAGGTACGTGGTTTTGTATACTTGAAATACTGTTCAGCCCACATCTGATTCTGTCCAACTTCAGTCACAATTATTGCATCAGGATACAGCTCGTAGATGCTCTCTACCACATATTGCGGTTTTATCATGTCATTTTTTTTATAGTGCAGAGGAAACTCTTTTTTCCATTTATTTACCCGCCCAAGCCACCTGCTGGTTTTTGGCTGATGCTGCTTTATCAGAGCAGTGAGCTTTGTAAGGACTGTTTTTGCATCGCCGACCACCGGCACATCGACTCGAACATTCTTTCGAATCTCTGCTGGATCAATGTCGATGTGAATAATCTTTGCAGATGGTGCAAACGACTCGATTTTGCCTGTTACCCTGTCATCGAACCTTGCACCAACGGCAATAATCAGATCGGATTCCTGTATTGCATAGTTGGCATACTTTGTACCATGCATCCCTGGCATACCAACAGAAAGTGGATGCGTGTCTGGAAATGCACCCTTACCCATCAGGGTAGCAGTCACTGGTGCTGCAATCAACTCTGCAAACTGTAGTAACTCCTCTGCTGCATGAGAGATGATGATTCCACCACCCGCATAAATCACTGGTTTCTCTGATGCTTTAATCAGTGATGCTGCCTGCTTCAACTGTTCGATGTTCACTGCTGCAACCGGCTTGTAGCTTCTCAAATTAATTTCTTCTGGATAATTAAAATCAAGCAGATCAGTTGTGACATCTTTTGGAATATCAATTAGTACGGGCCCTGGTCTTCCAGTCGAAGCTATGTAAAAAGCCTCTTTAACGACTCGCGGAATTTCCTCTGCTTTTTTTATAAGATAATTGTGTTTGGTAATCGGCATGGTGATGCCTGTAATGTCTGCTTCCTGGAAAGCATCAACCCCTAATAGTGAACGCGGCACCTGCCCGGTGACAGCCACGATTGGCACTGAATCCATGTATGCTGTAGCAATACCTGTTACCAGGTTGGTTCCGCCGGGTCCTGATGTTGCAAAACATACACCTGTTTTGCCTGTCGCACGTGCATACCCGTCTGCTGCATGAGCTGCTGCCTGTTCATGTCTTACCAGTATGTGCCTGATGTCTGCATCATACAGTTCATCGTATATCGGCAGCATCGCCCCGCCCGGATATCCAAATATAACTTCAACATTTTCTTTTTTAAGCGATTCTATCAGTGCTTTTGCACCTGTGATGTTATTTGTCACGATATTTCTCTCCTTTTTGAATCAATCTGTTAATGCCTTCAATCACAGCTTCAACCGATGCCATTATAATATCTGCTCGTGCGCCTCTTGCTGTTATTATTTTATCATCCTTACCAAGTTTTACCCATACCTCAACAAGAGCATCAGTACCACCTGTTATCGCATCCACATGATACTCCTCAAGCCGTATGTCAGCAATGCCAGAGATCGCTTTTCTAAGTGCGTTGATGGCAGCATCCACAGGACCAAGACCAGTAGCAGCTTCGAGAATTTCATCATCACCAACCCGAAGTTTGAGAGATGCTGTAGGTGTTACTTTATTTCCTGAAACCACGGTGAACTCCTCCATCTTCACTGCTGCCTCTTGATAAATGCCAAGTACGGTCTCGGCAATGCTCTGCATGTCAGCATCAGTCACCCGCTTACCAGCATCACCAAGTTCTTTCACACGGCGTAATACTTCATCAAGCTGCGGCTGTGTCGTCTCAAGTCCAAGCTCACGAAGAAACATTATAATAGAGGCTCTGCCTGTGTGTTTTCCAAACACGATGCGCCGTTTGCGTCCTACCATCTCAGGCATGATGGGCTCGTAAGTTGACGAATCAGCCATTAAGCCGTGTACGTGAATACCAGACTCATGAGTGAAGGCACTATCACCAACAATCGCTTTGTTGTTGGACACAGGGATATTGGTAAGCCTGCTCACAAGTCTTGATATAGAATACAGCTTACTGCATTCAATCCCTGTTCTATAGTTATACAGTGATTCAAGTACCACAACCAGTTCTTCGAGAGCTGTATTTCCTGCACGTTCTCCAAGACCGTTTACTGTCACGTGTGCCTCGGATGCACCTGCTCTAAGTGCTGCTATGGTATTAGAAGTTGCAAGCCCAAAATCATTATGACAATGAATGCTTATTGGTGCTGCGAGTTTTGAAAACTCTGTAAACAGCTCGTATGTTTTCTCAGGCAGAAGCACCCCGACCGTATCGCAGAAGCACAATCTATCAGCACCAGCGTCAATGCCAGCTTTATAAAGAGTGGTCAGGTAATTAATATCTGCGCGTGAGGCATCCTCACCGCTGAGCTCAACGATCAGACCATGCTGCTTTGCAAACTCCACCATCTCAACCGATTCGGAAAGCACCATATCACGGGTTTTTTTCAGCTTCCGCTCGATGTGAAGATCTGATACAGGCACTACCAGGTGAATAGAATCCACATCACAGCCTGCTGCAAGCTCAATATCCTCTTTACGGATACGACAGTAGCTGCAAATCTCAGCATTAAGTCCCTCTCTTGCAACCTTTTTTATTGCTTCTTGCTCAACCTTTGAGGTAATAGCAGATCCTGCTTCGATAATGTTAACGCCAATATCGTCAAGCTTTCGAGCTATCAGAAGCTTCTCTTCTGCCGCCAGTGATACGCCAGGCGTCTGTTCACCATCTCTGAGAGTGGTATCCAAAAAACTAATATTAACAAATAAAACGATCCCTTCTTTCCATATTTCAACACCACGGTTTAAGTTGTGAACATAGTCGTATACAAGCCATCATATAAAAAACTAACGAAAATTTAGTAATGTCCTGGCGAGGCTGTCAAATTACTTCTGTTGCATCTCCATAATCTCGTTTGAATGATCAATTCCGCTCAGGAAAATCTATATCAACAAGAACGTGTTATGTAAACATAGATAGAAAGTAACCAATCTGGAAAGATAGAGAATAAAAGATGGAATAAACCTGTTGTTTATTTTATAGACAGGAATAGCCCATCATTTTTTGAGGTGTTATTTTATGGGAAATGTTAGACAATCGTACATCAAAAATCTTGCAGCAAAACTAATTCTGGACTATGACGATGAATTCAGTACAGATTTTGAAGAGAACAAACACAAGGTCACTGAATACACAAATGTCAAAAGCAAAGTCATCCGCAACCGTGTAGCAGGTTATATTGTTCGGCAAAAATGTATACAATTAAGAACAAAGGTTCCCCAGGTGTGATGATGTTTGAAGGAGTAATCCCGGCAATCATCACTCCTTTTACAAGGAGAGGTCAAATAGATATTGAAGGTCTTGCTAAAAATATTCAATTCTTATCAAAGACCGGAATCTCAGGCATCGTACCTTGCGGCACCACTGGGGAATCTGCAACACTCAGCATGGAAGAACATGATGAGGTTATTGACTGTGTGATCGAACATGCAACCGTGCCAGTAATTGCCGGTACTGGTTCAAACAACACGACCGAAGCAGTTAAACTGACGAAATATGCAGAAGATGCTGGTGCGGACGCGGCACTGCTGATAACACCATACTACAACAAACCAAATACAGCAGGGCTTATAAAGCATTTTACTGTAATTGCAGAGAGCGTTAAAATTCCAATTATTCTCTACAATGTCCCGGGCAGGACAAAATTAAACATGACGCCTGAAGTGACGGCAGAGCTTGCAGCAATCAGTAACATCATCGGGATAAAAGAAGCAAGCGGGGATTTATCCCAGGTATCAGAGACAATCGAGCTTACTCAAGACATGGATTTTACTGTTTTTTCAGGGGATGATGCACTCACTCTTCCTATCATGAGCATTGGTGGCTGTGGAGTTATATCAGTGGCGGCAAACGTTGTACCAGAGAAAGTGGTGGCACTGTTCAAAGCATTTGATGAAGGCGATTTAAGCAAGGCACAAAAAATCCACTATGAGCTTGCACCGCTTATTAGAACACTATTTCTTGAAACAAATCCGATACCTGTTAAAATGGCAATGGAACTCTGCAATCTTGCGAGCGGATACCTGCGGCTTCCTTTATATCGCTGCACACTCCAGACAGAACAGGCACTTAAACACGCATTAACCAATCTTGGAGTACTATGATACAAGCAGCAGTAACCGGTGCCTGTGGACGCATGGGCACACTCATAATGAGTAACATTCTCCAGGCAGACGATATGGAACTGGCAGCAGGATTCGACTTTGTGCGAGTTGGTGAGGATATCGGAAGCGTTGTTGGTGGGGATACACCTGGCATAAGCGTAACTTCTCCAGATAACCTTGAATCCGAGCTTGCAAAAACCATGCCTGACGTGTTAATTGATTTTACCATTGCACAGGCAGCAGTTAAAACCATTGAAACTGCATGCAAGTGTGGGGTTAATCTTGTGGTTGGTACCACCGGCTTTACAGCAGAACAGCAGAAGCAAAACATGGAAAATATAACAAAAGCAGGCATAAAAGCGGTGATAGCCCCCAATTTCTCAATTGGAGTAAATGTATTCCTGAAACTCCTGGAAGAAGCTTCAAAACACCTTTACAACTATGATATCGAGATTATCGAAGCGCATCACAACCAGAAAAAAGATGCACCAAGCGGAACAGCAATAAAAGCGGCCGAGGTGATAAACCAGCAGATCGGAGTGCAAAAACCTGTTATATATGGACGTGAAGGTTTTTCCCCGCGCGGGTCTGAAATTGCCATCCATGCACTCAGGGGCGGAGATATTGTTGGAGATCATACTGTGCTGTTTGCGGGAGACGGGGAACGTATCGTAATAAAACATCAGGCACACAGCAGGCAATCCTTTGCAGCAGGCGCTATAACAGCAGTCAGATGGCTGTGTTCCCAGCAAAACATCCCAAAAGGAGTGTATGGGATGAAGGATGTATTGAAGCTCTAAGATTTTAACAAGTTGTTAATTAAATTTTTAGTGCATGGTAAAGATTAACCGACCACGAGGCACAAGGGATTTTTTGCCTGAAGAGATGAGGCTCAGGCGTGCTATTGAAACCGAACTTAGAGATGTTGTAAAACGGTGGGGTTACAATGAGGTTAAAACCCCAACATTTGAGCAGCTCAAACTTTTTACAGTTAAATCAGGTGATATGATTCTTGACGAGATCTACAATTTTACCGATAAAGGAGATCGGGAAATGGCTCTTCGTCCAGAGTTAACAGCACCTGTAATGCGCCTGTACGTCGAAGCTCTTCAAGTATCAGCAAAACCCTGCAAGCTGTTCTATTTTGATAATTGTTTTAGATACGAGCGTCCACAGAAGGGACGTTTCAGAGAGTTCTGGCAGTTTGGTGTGGAGTTGATTGGAAGCAATCATCCTGAAGCTGAAGCTGAGGTTATTGCACTTGCTGTAGAGATGCTCTCAAGTGCTGGAGTTGAAGGCGAACTTCATGTAGGGCATCTTGGCATCATCCGTACGATCACTGGCATGCTTGATTCTGAACAGCAGGCTGTGATCATGCATCTTGTAGATAAAAAAGACGAGCTTGCACTCAAGAGCTATCTTGAAGAAATTGATGCGTCGATGCCG
>WNEG01000092.1 GCA_012910725.1 Candidatus Ethanoperedens thermophilum
GTATTCGATTCTTTTGCTTTTTCTTTTCGTTTCTCGGTTTCAGATACGTACTGTTTTCTTATTGTTAAAAAATAGCCTGTGCCGTCTCCACAGGTATCTACATTCTTAACGCCTTTCTTTTTTAAGCTCTAACTCCGCCCATTTTACGTAATAGGTAGTTCCAACTTCTCCATTATATCCCTGCTTTTCTTCGGTATCTCGGATGTAACCCACTGATCCTGTATTTTAAGCCGATATACCCGCGATAGATGAATAAGAACGTCTCCGGGAGAAAATTTCTTCAGGAGTGAATTGTCTGCAAGTAATCTGTAAAGCCTGTAGTAAAAAACCAGAGCAACAAAGTTTATGAACATCCAGCCCTCCATATGATAATCATCCCTCATATATGACCTATCAGCATTGAGGACGTTTTTGAAAGCATCGAACATTGTTTCTATCTCTGCTCTGCTCTTCAGCAGGTTGTAAATCCGCTCTCCGCTCTTGTCAAGATCGGTGATGACACTTATCGTGCCCATCCGATACTGAACTTTAAAGAACGTTTCAAGCGTTTCGGCATCATTATCCTCTATCCTCGAAAGATAATCTTTTTCCTCCTCTGCTTTCAAACGTTCATCCAAAAATACGGTAATCTTCCTTTCCTTTAGTTCTCCTTCCTTTAATTCATAACTGTAATACCATATTGCCCTCTTTTCAAAGAGAAAATGCCCATCTAACGCTCTTCTGTCACCCTCTTGTATTTTAGTGTAATCGATCAAGGAACTATTCCTTTTTAATGGGAGAAGGTAGTGTAACCCCTCCTTTTCAAGAGCAAGAACGTTATCTTCAGAATAGAATCCCTTATCGCCTATCATTGCCGTATTCTTTACGCCTGCCTCCTTTACGGTCAGCGCCAGCGATGACACGTCACGTATAGAACCCGCTACCATACGGAAGTATGAAGGCATGCGGTGATCGAGTGAGAAGAGAAAAATCATGTGGATCTGGGGCAGAAATTCTCTTTTGCTGTTATATCCAGGCATGGAGGAGATTACATTCTCGGAGAGTGAAAATACGTGCGTCAGGTCGACTAAAAGAAAGTCGTTTCCGGAAACAAACTGTTTGAGGAACGTTTTTGTACTTTCCCGCTCCTTCCCCACATCCCCGAGCAGGTCTCCGACCACCTTTGGGGAAAGGTGCGCGTCCGGCAGTGTTTCCGAGAGAAACGATGTGGCATAATAAGACTGCAGGTTTTTGATCGGTGTATTATATAAAAGTCTGAAAACGGCGAATATGAAGAGTTCTCTCCATCTATCAGGATATATCTCCTTAAGTTTTTCTTTGATGTCTTCGTTCGCGTCCAAAAGAAAATTGGTTGCTCCAAACTCCTTGACTGAGATATTGTCCAGGCTTTTCAGCGCTCGCTCGTGCCTGGGTTCTATCAACCCATCACGGGTAATTGTCCCAAGAAACTTCTCTGTGATCTTCTTCGCTCGTTTCTTCTCTTTGTCCCAGACGCTTGTGACTTTGTAGAGGTAGAAATTGTTCCCGATCTTTCTTACCTCGGTTCCTTTCCTCCTGTGTTCGATGACCCGGGTCCGGATGAGCTATATTGCGTACTTACGTAATATGATATATAAAAATTTCGATAGGTTTCCTCCCTTTTCTGGCAGAAAAGCCTCATGAAATTGTAGGACGGAAGATCATATTACGTAAATTAGACGGAGTTTGGGGATTAAGATCAGTAGGTGCATGTTACGAATTGCTATCTCGACTTCCGGATCAGAGTACAGGCGTTCCACGGTTTTATAGTTGACATCAATTTCTGAGAGCAGAGAAAATACAGCAATCATAGACGCCATCATTCTATTGCTTTTTCCAAATAGATCCTTTAATAAAAGAATTGTGAGTTTTTGTTTGGTCTCGAGGTCCGTTTTTCTCCCTCGCCTTCTACGAGTCTCAAAGTTTGTTGCTTCATCTATCAAAGGTTCAAGATTCTTAATTGCTCTTTTTACTCGATTCATTAATCGTTGCTCATACGTCCGCCAATCCCGTTTCTTTTCTTCTTTGTTTTCCTTATATTCATCAAGCATGAGAAAAGAATAACACCCTATGGAAATGGAGCTAAGATTGATGCCCCAAAAAGATACATGAAAAAAAGAGTGTTTGTAATTGTACTAAAAGATTGAAGTCTTACCTGTTCAATGACATCTTCTATTTTTGTCCTACAATCATTACAAATCCAAAACATTTAAATACAGATCTAATCTAAATACAGTATATGGGAACAATCACTATAAACGTTAAAGACGAAGTGGAAAAAGAATTCAGAGCGGTTGCTGTTATCGCTCACGGAGATAAAAAGGGATATTTGGGAAAATCGGTAACTGAAGCAATGCAAAAATGGATAAACGAAAAGAAACAGGAAAAGATAGCAGAAAGGGAGCTAAGACTATTGGAGAGGGGATTTAACTTTGGAAAAAGGTTGTATGGGGCAAGAGAAGAATTATATGATCGGTGAAATCTCTCTGATCGATACAAATATGCTGGTATATGCGTATGATAAAAGTGAAGGGGAGAAGCATGAAATATGTAAGCGTTTGATCGATGGATGCTGGAGATTGAGGGAGAAGTATGGCATCTCGATACAGAATTTATCAGAGTTTTATGTCATCATCACAAAGAAGATTGAAAATCCTGTACCTGTAGAAACGGCAAAAGAAATTATAGGGGATATTATCAAGTTTCAAAACTGGATGGTTATGGATTACGATGCACGTACCATTCTTTCAGCGATTGAAATAAATATGGCGTATGGAGTGCATTACTGGGATGCTTTGATTGCAGCAACAATGAGGGAAAATAACATATTCAACATCTTCACGGAAGACAGTGATTTCAAGAGTATTCCATGGTTAAAGGTTGTAAATCCTTTTGAATCTATGCTGGATTAACATGCAACCCTCTAAAAATTCGTGTTTGATGTCAGCATAACATTCCTCGCATCAACAGTTGCCCTGTCACTTTGCTTCATCGTAACCATCCTCCGGGGGTGGTATCCTGACGCAGGCGATTCCGCGATTATGCCAGATGACATCCGCGCTCTATGGGATCGCAATTGGTATTTCAGTAGCGATGATCAAGTAGGCTAAAATATTTATGACAGTATCTCCGAAAAAAATTGACCATATATTTATCAGGTAAGGAAGATTTAACTTTTAAGGCATTCATTATAGAGATGTATGAGATAAAGAGCGAAAGAGTTGAACGGAAAGAGGGGAAATCCGCAGGGGGCACTGCATAGACACCTGTGTGCTATGCGGTGATCAGGCCATTGAAACATCCAGGGTTCAGTAGTAATATATCCACCTTAACTTTTTCCTTCTCAAAAAAACAGAGGGCTGGCTTGGGCTTTCTTAACCGGTTTTTAGATTGGAGATACTGATCCATTCAACCGTTTTGTAGATGATTTAGATGATCCAGAACCTTTTCTGCTATCCCGGGTCCAATGACTTTTGTAAGCTCTGCGTGTGTGGTATTTGCTATCTGTTTAGCGCTGTGGTAGCCTGCATTGTAGAGTTTTCGTGCTCTTACCCTTCCTATATCTTTGATTTGTATTAGTGGTAAGAGTTCTTTGTGTGCGCCATACGTGATACGTTCTGTTAGCTTTTGCATCTGTTCTGCCTGGGGGTATCCAAGTGTTCGTGCAATCTCTCCTGCTGCATGTGCAATCCATTGTGCTGTTTCGCTCAAGTTTCTAATATCACCTTCCCCGATGTTGTATTTAGTACAGATGTCGTTTTCTGGTGTTTCATTTATCCATTCATATAATAGAGCTGCTGTTTTGATTTCCGCAAGATACCATTCATAGTCACCGTCATTGAGTTTATTATAATCCACACCTACTCGTTTATTTTCTGCACTTGATTGCTGCGCAATCAAGAGTTGCCGGTTAGTTTCTGCTTGCGTTGTATGCAGCTCATTGTAATGGCGTTTAATGAATTGATCTACCCACGTATAATCAGCTCTTCTCAAATAAAGTGGTCTCATGTCTGGTGTCTTGCAGATTACCTGCAGAAGAGCAAGGTCGCAAGTTTCACTGTTTTCCGATAGTTCGCTGACTATTATGTCTGCTGATAATGGGTCAAGGTACAGCTTTGATATAAGGGTGCCAAGTTCTGTCGGGTAAAAGTTGTTGTCGTCCCGGGTTATCATCTTACTGTTTTCAAGAAATACCAGTACTTTTTGAAGCGATTCCTGTATGCCCCATGTCTGCTGTTGATGTGCATAGAGGGTTCTCGCTATAAAATTGTTAAGTTCTTCTGTTGTTTGCACAAAACCAGTTACGATGAGTGAAAGGATGTGAGTTCGAAGCGATGGCTCACTTGCAAGTTTTGACCATATAGTTTCAGGTTCTCCATGCAGGTAATTATTTTCTACCCATTCCGCCTCTTTATCACTTTTAACAATCGTTACTGCTTCCCCATAAGGGTCAAGCGTGGGTCTACCTGCTCTTCCTGCCATCTGTTTATATTCGAGCACTGGTATAGGCACAGAGCCATAATTGGGGTTGTATCGCCTGTACCCGCGTATGATAACCTGTCTTGCTGGAAGGTTCAAGCCTGCTGCAAGCGTTGGCGTGCTTGTAATGACTTTGAGGATGCCTTTTCGATAAGCGTCTTCAATGATGGAACGCTGCCTGGTTGTAAGTCCTGCATGATGGAACGCTGCCCCGTCCTCGATGCACGCGGCAAGTGCAATAGTCGCATCTGTTTCACTGGTAGCACGGAAGGATGCTGCTGTTTGTTTTAGCTCAAGCAAAAGCTCTTTGTCGAGAATGTGCTTTATCGCTTTTGCGATCCGTTTAGCGCTTGCTTCAGCATTTCTGCGTGAACTTTCGAATACAAGACATTGGCCACCCCCCATTAATGTATTTATTACGAGATTGACCGTAGCATCTCTATCCACCTGTTCAATATTTTTATTTGTTCCGTCTTTATATCTTATAACATCTTTGAAAAATGTGCCCTCATTTAATTCTATAGGCCTCCAGGTACTGGTAACAACTCTCGCTTTGAGCCAGTCTGCTATCTCTCCTGCGTTTCCGATAGTAGCTGAGAGTGCAATAATTTGGATTTGTTTATTACTTTGAAGCTTGGAAAGTATCACTTCGAGTGTGGGCCCCCTGTTTGCTGAATCTATTAGATGCACCTCGTCAGCCACAACGACCGTTATCCCTGACATCCACGATGCCCCATTTCTAATCAGTGAATCGACCTTTTCAGATGTTGCAACAATCACATCGTTGTTCGCAAGCCATTCATCTCTTGAATCAAACTCCCCGGTAGAGATGCCAGCGCGTATTCCAATCTCACTAAATTTCTTAAAATGCTCGTATTTTTCTGATGCAAGTGCCCTGAGTGGCACGATATAAAGTGCTTTACCGCCTTTGAGTATGCTGGTCAGCATGGCAAGCTCTGCTATTAGCGTTTTCCCTGATGCTGTTGGTATTGCTGCAAGAAGGTTCACACCATCAAGGACACCGGTTCTGATTGCTTCTTCCTGTGGTGGATACAGTTGTGTAAGTCCCTGCTTGATATAAAAATTTTTTATTTTCTCGAGAATTGGTAATTCTTGTATGTGCATTGTATGGGTAACAATCACACCTCAATACATAAATAGATTGATGGCACGTGTTTGGTAAAGGTAAAACAAGAAAAATGGATAGTAGAAAACGATAGAAGTGCAAAACCTGACAAAAACGTTTAACGGAAAAATGGCGCTTAATGGAATCAGCTTTGAAGTGAAAGAAGGCGAGATATTCGGATATCTTGGCCCCAACGGAACAGGAAAGACAATATTGTACTGGAGAAAATCATGATGGGTTACTAAACAGGATTTTATGATTTTTTGTATTTATGCCCAAATATAATCTTTTCCAGATAGAGTTCTTTTTTGTTGGTGTCGTATGAAAAAATGATTCTCAATTTATTGATCCATAATCTGCAGCTTCCACTTTACTCATAATGCAAGTGCCTGTATCTTACAGGATTTTGAGCAACTTCTTCAATCTTATCTTTGATTTATTCTGGAACTGTTTGTCAACTTTCCTGAAATCTTTTGAGAACTCAGCAGTCGGAAGTATTTTATAACTCATTTCAATTAACAAACTCCCTGTCTGCAATCTGTTGTCTTGCTTTTTTGTATGAATCCATGAACTTGGTATCACTCATCAACTCAAGAGATTCAACTATTGTGTCAAATTCATCTTTGACTCTGACGAGATCTGATATTGCCTCTCTTGTGACCATTACACATTCTGCTACCATGTTAGATATGTAAGTACCCATTATTTAATAAACTTTATCCAATAATTGCGCAAATTCATGAAACTCTGTTTCCCGGCATGACACTTCATGATTGCGGCTGCTCGCTAAAGCCATATACAAAAAGTGCACAAAAGACCATGGTCATCAGTGCATAGCTGCTAAAGCACCTTCGGCCGCGGTGACAATAACATCTTCTACCATGGTAAGTGAAGGGTCATAACATCTCTCTCTTTTACATAATTCCTTTATCAGCTCATTTTTTCGTATAGATAGTGACAACTCATTGATTCTCTCGGCAACCGTCTCCTCTGAAATAATCTGCCCTCCTATCAATCTCTCGGAATAGGCATCAAAGATCAATTTTACTGTGATTGGCTTCTTTTCTGGAGTAAATCTTGCCCTTGTAAATTTGGATGCTTTACCAACAATTGTTTTTATTCCGTACTCAGATGCCCTCTCTGAAGTAACCCCGACTGATCCTACCTGGAGATCTTCAATAAGGGTGATGACTGGACTCAAACACGGCTCAGAGGAAGAGCTGATGCCAGATATATTATCAGATATGACCTTGCCCTGCACTAAAATAGTGGATGCAAGCTGGCTCAGTGCCGGACGGTAGGTCATTGCATCGATAACCTCCACACAATCACCAAGTGCATAGATATTGTTTATATGCTTCTCTTTTCTCCTGACATGCATGAAACGATCGGTTACTATCCCACCTTTCTCTCCTATCTCTATCCCTGCTTTTCTTGCAAGATCAACATTCGGTTCAACTCCGGTAGATACCTCTACTATATCTGCTGGAATTTCTTTTCCATCGATTATAACAGATTTCACCACACCATTACCTTTTATAGCATTTATTTTTCTTCCAAGAGCAAACTCAACTCCCATTTCCTCCAGTCTTTGCTGAACAATTGATGCCATATCCGGGTCCAGGAGTGAGCGAAGAAGCACGGGACGTGTTTTTGTCACCATTGTTTTTATGCCTGCTTTCTGAAAAGCTACTGCCACTTGCAGTCCTATGATTCCTGCTCCAATCACAACACCACTCTTCGCTTTACTCATTGCAGCCATTATATTTTCTGCATCATCCTCGTTACGCAAGGCATAAACCCCGCCAAGCTCTGCTCCTTTGATTGGGGGAATTGTTGGTCTTCCCCCTGTTGCTATCACCAGATAATCATATCGAAGCTCTTCCCCACCAACAATTCTGATGCTGTTATTTTCGATATCAATACTTTCTACTGTGGTTTCAGTTTTGACATCGATACCTCGATCAAGATATGATTGCACTTCTTTTACCTCCACATCGTCTATGCCGCGATACAGTCCTTGCAGAACAAAGGGCAGCCCACAAACAGAGACCCAACCACGTTTCTCCTTTTTTATAATTGTTATTTCTATCTCTTTGTCTACCTCTGTTATTCCTGTAAAACCAAATTCAACGAGCTGGAATGCTGCATCTCCTCCTCCAATAATTACTACTTTTTTTACCATTGTTAATTCTCCTTGATGTTTCTTGGCATATAAGAAAGTATAAACACACTTCCCTATCTTGCTACCGAAATGTTATTTCTGTACAACGAAGTTGTGCAGTGCTTGATTGCTAGCGCAATCAAGAGTTAATTTCTGCTTGCGTTGTATGCAGTTCCGCACACGGAGTGTGTGGTTCTGTACAACGAAGTTGTGCAGTGCTTGATTGCTAGCGCAATCAAGAGTTAATTTCTGCTTGCGTTGTATGCAGTTTCTTGACATATAAGAA
>WNEG01000002.1 GCA_012910725.1 Candidatus Ethanoperedens thermophilum
AATCAAGCTGTTATGCGCTGGTATTCGTTTTTCCTTGCAAGTTCACAGGTTGCATCAATTCCTACCTTGGTTGTTGTGCCATCTGTTTTCCTGCTTGGGTCAAGACTGCTTCCCTGCTGGTTTGGGTAGATATGAATGTCTTTGTCTGCCTGCACTCGTGTGGCAATGGCATACTCTATGTCTAATGGGTTGAAAATGTCAATGTCATCGTCTACTACTACCACATGCTTCAAGCTTCGGTGTGCTTTGAATGCTGCTCGAATTACTGCTTCTGGTTCGTGTTCGTATCTTTTTGATATCTGGATTGCAGCATGCAGATAGCAGCATCCACCCTCGCTCATTATCACATTATTTACCCTGGCATATTTTTTTGCCTCTTTGTATATGAGAGGTTCGTAAGGTATGCCCATGAGGATTTTATGTTCCCCGCTTGAAGGGAGTATCGCGTGATATATCGGGTTTTTGCGATGGAGTATTTTTGTGATATGTATGACTGGTTGCAGTCTTGTGTTGTCATAGGTGCTTGTAATATCTACAAAGCCTCCCTCGTTGTGAAGCTCTTTGTCAATATAACCTTCAAGAAGAATTTCACAGGATGGCACTTTGATACCGTTTTCACACCGAAATAACTCAACAGCTTCGCCTTTTATGGCTGATGCATAATGAAATTCTCGCCCCTCTGGAACCCTTGTGCACGCAGCATAGAGTATTACTGGATCAACACCAATGGCTACAGCAACAGGCAGCGGTTTATTGTCTTTTTTTGCTCTCTGGTACAGGTTATCAGTGTGTCGCCCTTCTACAAGCCGTGCCGCAACTTTTTTTCCATCGATGACCATTAACCGATGAATTGCTGCATTCTCTACACCACCATATTCACTTATCACAATACCTGCTGTGATATAGGCTCCGCCGTCATTTTCATAGTGTGTGAGGATTGGAAGCTTGCTCAGGTCTGGTTCCTCGATCATTTCTTCTCCTGGTTTATCGATTATTCTTACAGTCCCATCAGGCTCTATTGTTGAAAGTGCGTGAACCATCTCCTCTTTTTGAATGCCAAGCGCCTTTGCAAGCAGTTCTCGTGTACCAAGGCTGTTTACTGCCACCTTCCAGCCATTCACATCGTGGAACAATATCGCTCCTTTATGCTCATTTGAGAGGCGAGTTAGCTCGTACATTGGGGACGTGGGAGTTGTGATTTCGAACAACTTGCCGTCTTCTCTAAGCGTTTTTATGAACGTGCTAAACGTGGTACTTGTGTGCTGCATTGCTTTCTCTACTATTTCGAGATTTATAAAACATGCGGTTAAGTTTATATATAAAAGAGGAAGTAGTCGAATTGACTTTTCAACCAGTGTTCTTCAGATTCTCACCCAAATTCTTCTTCGCTCGTTTTTCCACGCATTTCAAATTCAACTATCCCTCGATGAATTAACAAATAATATATACGATGCAGGTTAACTTAATAACATAAAGGCAATTTTTATGTTTAAAACTTTTTAATTCATTGCAGGAAATTTTGGTGATTATTTATGAAAAAAACGTTGCTTAGTATTGATGCGGAAAAACGTACGTATGCAGTAGATACCATTGATGAGGCTGATGTTATAGGAGTGGTGGATTATGCTCTCAGCGCACTTGATCCGTTAAATCCTGATTGTGTGGTGATTGGAGCAGGTCCCTTTGCCGGCAGCAGACTTCCAGGGGTAAACAGGGTAACCATTGCAGGAAATTCCCCACTGACCGGAGGATTTCATATCACCTCCATTGGCGGTGCTGGATACTTATTCTCAAAAACAGGTGTAGATTTTGTAAAGATTGAAGGAAAAGCAAATGCTGATGACTATATGGTACCAGTTATAAAAAATATTGACGGGAGATTGGATGTAGAATTTTATACTATTCAGAAAGATACATTAAGAGATATACATCTTGATGATGGACTTTATAGTCTTGAGTCTCATTTGCTTGAACGATACAGAGACGCTTTTAAAGTTGGTGAAGAGTATATCGATATGAGGATGCTTGTCGCTGGACCAGCATCATTGAACACAAGGATGGGTGCGCTTGTTTCAACTCTAATAAAAAAAGGTAAATTTGTACCCAATGCTGATTGCTGGGCAGGTCGTGGTGGAATGGGCTCTCTGCTTGCCAATGATCATAAAATTGTTGGTATTGTTTATGGAGGAAACAAGGAGAGGGAGTTTTCGGTTGACTTGAATGACCGAACTGTAATAAATAAGATGTTTCAAAAGCTCTCCGGGGAATCGATGCTCAACGTATCAAAGGATGCAACAAAAAAATACAAAAGGGGGACGCTTGCATCAAATTATGCATCAGCGGGTAAGAAGTTGCCTATGTTTGACTTTGATTATACGATACCATCTGAAAAAAGAGAGCATCTTTATGAATTGTTAGAAGATAATTTTTTGAAGCCGTTTGAGGAAAAAGTTGTCAGTCGTACCTGTGGCGAACCCAGTTGTCCCACGCCATGCAAGAAAATCTATGAAGAATCTAAGATGGATTATGAGTCATCCAATTCGCTTGGTCCAAACTCTGGCGTCTTTCGCATTGGGGAGATAAAAAAACTGCTGCGAAGAGCAGACGTGTGCGGTTTTGACTCAATCGAATTTGGTAATATAACATCAGCGG
Source organism: Candidatus Ethanoperedens thermophilum (assembly GCA_012910725.1). GTDB lineage: Archaea > Halobacteriota > Methanosarcinia > Methanosarcinales > EX4572-44 > Argoarchaeum > Argoarchaeum thermophilum. The sequence goes on from WNEG01000002.1 coordinate 2,653, forward strand.
TGCTCGGATGGATGCAGGCAGGTTTGTTAAACAAGGAAGATGTTGGTATAGACCTGCCAATTAATTTCGATCCAATCACATATAAGCTGCAGGATTCAGCACTCAATTCAGATTTTTGTATGAAACTGATCAATGATGTTGCTTATGGGCGCACAGAGTTTGCACGAATACTTGGTAAAGGCATACGTTACGCATGCAAGCATCTTGAAGAAACGTATGGCAATAAAGGAAAAGGGAAATTTAGTGATTTTACACATTATGCCCCATTTGGAGAAGGCGATGGCTGTATCGCCCAGATTAGATATCGGGTGCTTGGTGCAATCGTCGTACCAGGTGTCATACCAGGCAAATTTCACACAGATTATTCAGATACTCCCCATTTACCAGAAGAGCTTGGAAAGAAGTCAGCAGATCGCGGGGTATGGGAGATTGTTCCAGAAAACCTTGGATTTTGCAGGTTTCATAGAAAGTGGTATGAAAAACACGTAGAAAATATATTTAATGATGTGTTTGGAGAGGAGATCAATATTTATAAACACCACAGAA
>WNEG01000088.1 GCA_012910725.1 Candidatus Ethanoperedens thermophilum
AAAGTGGTACGGAGTTAAGGTTTTAAGAAATGTCCCAGCACAATCCGACAACAGCCAATCTCATGCACCCTCACCGGGGTGCCCCCATTTCAATCGAGAGTGGCACGGCCGGGGCTTTCATCTAAAAATTAAGTTGTTGCGACAACAGTCTTGCGGTTCGAGCTCGAAACAAGTGTGAGCAAAGATTAATACACTTGTATTTCATTTATCTCGAAGCCATGAACGATCATTTCCCAGAACTTAAATGTGGGATTGAAATCCACCAGCAGCTTAATACAAAAGAAAAACTATTCTGCAAATGCCCAACAGTACGCAGAGATACGATTGAGTCAAATCTTGAATTCTACCGATACCTTCGGGCGACAACAAGTGAAATGGGGGAAATAGACAGAGCAGCACTCGAGGAAACAAAGATACAAAAAAAATACATCTATAAAGCGTATGATTCCACCTGTCTGGTTGAAAATGATGAGGAGCCTCCTGGAAAACTGAACATGGATGCCCTTGATATTGCTCTTACCATAAGTAAGATGCTTCACATGCACCCGGTGGATGAGCTTCACAGCATGAGAAAGATCGTGGTTGACGGATCCAATACTGCTGGATTCCAGCGTACAGGGCTTGTTGCAACCGATGGATATATTGATGCTGGTGGCAGGGTTGGAATCAGTGTGATCTGCCTTGAGGAAGAAGCTGCACAGAAAATCGAAGATGCTGGGGATAGCGTCATTTATTCACTTGATCGGCTTGGAATACCATTGGTGGAGATTTGTACTGCACCAGATATTAAAACACCGGGGCAAGCACGCGATGTTGCGGCATATATAGGAATGCTTCTTCGCTCAACAGGAAGGGTTAAACGAGGACTTGGCACGATACGCCAGGATGTTAATATATCTATTACAGGAGGAGCACGTGTCGAAATAAAAGGCGTGCAAGAATTAGACCTCTTGCCTGTGATACTTGAACAGGAAGTGCAAAGACAGGCAAATCTTATTGACATAAAAGATGAACTCAAGGAAAAGGGAGCTGCGGTAGATAGAACTATCACAGATGTTACCGATCTATTTAGAAATACAGATTCGACGATACTCAAACGTGCACTTGATAATGGTGCAATACTTGCAATAAAACTTGAAGGGTTTGCAGGAATCGTTGGAAAAGAGATACAACCTGACAGACGGCTTGGCACCGAATTCTCTGATCGTGCAAAAAAGTCCGGAGTAGGTGGAATATTTCACACTGATGAACTGCCAAACTATGGTATTACCAGTGACGAAATAAATGAGTTGAAGAAGACCTTGAACGCAGATGAGAAGAGTTGCGTTGTCATGGTAGCAGACAGAAAAAAACGCGCGCAGAGTGCTCTTGAATCGGTAATAATAAGAGCAGAAGAAGCTCTTGTGTGTGTGCCGGAAGAAACACGCAGGATGCTTCCAGACGGAACTTCAGCTTATATGCGACCTCTCCCCGGGGCTGCCCGCATGTATCCTGAAACCGATGTGCCGCCAGTACCAATCACACCAGGACACCTTGAAAAAATCAAACTTCCAGAACTTCTAACAATAAAAAAGGAGCGATTCAGGAAACAATACAATCTCAACGATGAGCTTGCAAATCTTATCAGCCAATCAGAAAATGCTTATCTGTTTGAACAAATAATGAGGGCAGTTCCAGAAGCAAAACCAACGATAATAATAAAAACACTTCACACCACTACAGGTGAATTGCAAAAAGAAGGATACAACACACACGGAATCGCCACTGATCACCTGATTGACCTGTTTAAATTTAGTGCAGAAGGCAGCATTCCAAACGAAGCAGTCAAAGAAGTGCTTAAAGCAATTATAATCCACCCACGGGCATCTTTAAGAGATTTACTGACCAAACTGAGACTTGCTGACGCTGATATTGCAGGTGCTGAAATACTGATAGGAAAAATAGTTAAAGAGCGGGAGGAGTTTGTAAAACAGCGCGGGCTTGATGCAGCAGGACCACTGATGGGAGTTGTTATGAAAGAACTGCGTGGAAAGGTGGGAGGACAGCAGATCAGCCAGATACTAAAGCGAAAGATAGAAGAAATACTCGAAATATAGGTAACAGAATACTAACATCAATGGAGGAATTGATATATTGCCCTCTAAAATTGAGATAGAAGCTTTAAAAAATGTAGTAATAAATATAGGCGGGATTGAAGAGGAAGAAGAAGAATGGGAGACAATGGGCCCAACACCGATGCCAGGTATAGCCGATCTCAGGAACTGGGATTACAAGTTATTGAATCGATACAAACCTTTCTACGCTCCCTACTGTGAGATGTGCTGCTTCTGCACATTCGGAAAGTGCGATCTTACCGGAGGAAAAAAAGGTGCATGTGGTCTTGGCATGGCTGCCCAGCAGGCACGGTTTGTGACGATTGCATGTCTTATGGGGTGCTCTGCACACACAGCACACGGAAGGCACCTGCTTCGTAATGTTCTAAAGATTGTGGGAGATCGTGAGATCAATATGGGCACAGGTATCAATATTGAAGCACCGCTCACGAGGCTTATCACAGGAATTAAGCCAGGGAGATTGAGTGACTTCATACCTGTGCTTGAGTATCTGGAGGAGCAGATTGCCCAGTTGATGGATTCAACGCACACTGGACAGGAAGGTTCAAATCTTGACTATGAGTCAAAGGCGTACCACGCCGGCATGCTCGATTCGCTCGGTAAGGAGGTTGCAGACATTATTCAAATCGTTGCATTCGATCTTCCTAAAGGGGACCCTGATGCTCCGCTGGTTGAGATTGGGATGGGATGCGTTGATGAAAGTAAGCCGGTAATACTTGTCATCGGTCACAATGTTGTGCCGTCTGTTGCTGTTATGGATTACATGTCTGATCATGGGCTTGACGAACGGATTGAAGTGGCAGGAATTTGCTGTACTGCCATTGATACGACACGATACTCACAAAAGGCGAAGATTGTAGGCTCAATCGGACGGCAGCTTCGTTTTGTTCGTTCAGGGGTTGCAGATGTTATAATGGTTGATGAGCAGTGCATCCGTGCAGACATTCTCGAGCAGGCGGAACGAATTCATGCGCCGCTCATTGCAACAAACGATAAGGCACTGTACGGGCTTGTTGATCGAACAAATGATTCGGTAGATGATATTGTCGCCATACTTGCAGGTGGTAAGGAACCTGGTGTAGCAATCCTTGATCCAGTTAAGGCAGGAGAAGTGGCAGTGCGAGTTGTGCAGATCACGCATGAACAGCGAAAGGAACTTGTGCATATCCTAACCGATGAAGAGTTCAAAGAGTATGTTACGATGTGCCAGAACTGCGATGCAAACTGCATAGTTGCATGTCCGCAGGGTCTCCCAATCGGTGAAGCAAATAAAGCTGCTGCAGAAGGCAACACTACACCGCTTGCCAGTCTATTTGACCCGTGTGTCGGATGCGGAAGGTGCGAACAGGTTTGTAAGAAGCATATCCCAATTGTTGATGTAATCCTGAAAGCATCGCTTCCTTATGTAAAATCAGAGAAAGGAATGATACGTGTTGGAAGGGGTCCTGTGCTTGATACGGAAATCAGAAAAGTTGGTGCCCCACTTGTTCTTGGAACAATTCCCGGAATTATTGCCATTGTCGGGTGCGGCAACTATCCCAACGGAACAAAAGACGTGTACAGGATAGCAAAGGAGTTTGCTGAACGAAAGTACATCGTTGTCCTGACCGGATGCAGCGCTATGGATGCCGCACTCTACCGGGACGAGGATGGAAAAACACTCTATGAGAAATACCCGGGAGACTTTGATGGCGGATGCGTCCTCAATATCGGTTCATGTGTTTCGAATGCACACATTCACGGTGCAGCTATCAAAGTGGCAGCGATATACGCCAGGCGAAACATCAGGGGAAACTATGCAGAGATTGCCGACTACATCTTAAACAGGGTCGGTGCATGTGGTGTGGCATGGGGGGCAATGTCCCAGAAAGCGGCATCGATTGCATCAGGTGTAAACCGAATAGGTATTCCTGTTGTGATCGGCCCACACGGCTGGAAGTACAGAAGGGCATACCTTGGACGAAAGTATGTTGATGAAGATTGGGTGGTCTATGATGCAAGAGATGGTTCTAAAGTGCAAATCGAGCCCGCACCAGAACACATGCTTGTAGCAGCAGACACGTATCAAGAGGCAATTCCACTGATTGCGAGACTCTGCTTCCGTCCAACCGATAACAGCATGGGCAGGCAGGTAAAGCTCACGCATTACATGGACCTATCGATGAAGTACCTTGGTGTGTATCCTGACGATTGGCATATTTTTGTGCGGGGCGAGGCAGATCTCCCGCTTGCAAGAAAAGAGGAGTACCTTAGAATTTTGAAAGAAGAGCACGGCTGGGATGTTGATCTTGAAGCAAAGAAGATACTTTCAGGACCTATACGAAAGATGGATGTTGGGTTTGACGCAACAAACCTTGAAGAACTCATAAAGAAGAACGAGTGAGGTGATTAAGATGGAAATACCATTTGATATCGGAAATATTTCAGGTCCTGAGAACGCAAGAGTGTCAAGACCAGAAGTTCTTGGAAGAGTGATTAAGAATGCGAAGAGACCACTTCTCGTTGTTGGTTCTGAGATACTTGATGATGGTTTGATCGAAAAAGCGATTGCCATCGGAAAAAAAGGAATTCCCATAGCAGCAACAGCACACAGCATGAAAGGCTTTGTGGATACAGGATACATAGAGAATGTCCACCTGGCAGGTCTTCATGAACTTGCAAACAACATTGAAAGCAGGGATTGGATGGGTTTTGATAAAAAGGGCGGATACGATCTTGTAGCAGTGCTTGGTGGTATTTACTATTCAACCTCACAATTCCTGATTGCTCTAAAAAACTTTGCAACAGATCCGATCGTCCGGTGCATCTCGATTGATCGATATTATCATCCGGCTGCACGAATGAGTTTTGGTAACATAAGTCGAAAGCACACAGACGAGTTTAAGAAAATGCTTGACAGGGTTATTGAAAATATTTAGAGTCCTGTGAAAAGAGCTCAAAACAAATAACAGCTTATTGAGAAACATATTAGGATGTAAGAATTGTGGTGCAAAAAAAGGAAAACGCTATGTTTAGGGTTTGGTAACTGCGAAATGGGGATGCTACGCTCGGATGAGTAAAATGAAGCAACCCTAACTTCTTTGATTCTCAAAATAGGCGCGATTGGAACATGATTGTAGTATCCCGAAATTAT
>WNEG01000090.1:0-5947 GCA_012910725.1 Candidatus Ethanoperedens thermophilum
AAGTGTTTTTCAATGGTTAGAGGTCGTCATGAAAAGTTTCCAACCACGAGATTACACAGATCTTGATTACTTCGTAATCAAGAGTTACTGGTTACCTCTGTTCACGTTGTGTGCAGGTGCCGTAATCTCGTGGAATCTCGTGGTTTTTTTCGCCTCAGCTCGAAACACGTACCAATTAAAGATTTTATTTGATTTGGATAGCTAATGTCTGCACATTCATCACCACAGAAGTGGACAGAATTCTTAAAGTCATCCTACAAAGATGAGATTACCAATCTTGCTGAAGAGTATCCTGATGTTAGAAGTCTTAGTGTATCTTTTTTTGACATAGAACAGTTCGATCCGGAATTGGCAGGCGAACTTATAGACCTTCCAGATGAGGTGTTAAGAGATGCCCATCAAGCACTACTTGATATTGGTGATACGAAGGGAGTTGATTTTTCGAAAGCTCATGTACGAGTAAGAGATCTTGCGTCACACGTTCAGATACGCAGCATTCGAAGCCATCATATCGGAAAAATGATTGCGGTTGAGGGGTTGATTCGAAAAGCTACCGAGGTGCGTCCAAAGATCTCCCGTGCAGTATTCCACTGTCCTTATGAACATGAGACAGTGGTTATGCAGGGTGAGAAATTCGTAGAGCCTTATGAATGTGATGATGCAAACTGCTCCCGAAAAAGGGGACCTTTTATCCTCTCGAAAGAAAAATCCACTTTCCTGGATGCACAAAAGCTTCGCATACAGGAATCACCAGAAGGTCTTAGAGGTGGTGAGCAGCCGCAAACACTCGACGTGCTGGTAATTGATGACCTTGCTGGAATAACTGCTCCAGGGGATCGTATAATTATTACAGGGGTGCTTCGCTCCTACCAACGTGTAAATTACAACACCAAAACCACATTTTTTGATATAGTGCTGGATGGCAAATCCATCGATGTGGAAGACAAGGAATTTGAGGATATTATACTGGCACCTGAAGACATTAAGATGATAAAAACTCTTGCCGCTGACACCGGGATTTATGAGAAAATGATACGAAGCATAGCTCCAAGCATCTATGGCTACAATGAAGTAAAAGAAGCAATATCCCTTCAACTGATGAGCGGTGTACCCAAGAAACTTCCAGACGGCTCACGAATCAGAGGTGATATTCACATGCTGCTTATTGGGGATCCTGGCATTGCAAAATCACAGCTTCTACGATATACGGTCAAAATAGCACCACGTGGTATCTATACAAGCGGTAAAAGCTCAACATCGGCAGGGCTCACAGCTGCAGCAGTAAAGGATGAATTTGGGGATGGACGATGGACTCTTGAAGCCGGTGCTTTAGTACTTGCAGATAAAGGCATTGTAGGTGTTGATGAAATGGATAAAATGAAGGCCGACGATCGCGCATCACTGCATGAAGCAATGGAACAACAAACCATAAGCATAGCAAAGGCAGGCATCATGGCGACCTTACAATCCCGCTGCTCATTGCTTGGTGCTGCAAACCCGAAATATGGACGCTTTGACCAGTATGATAACATCGCCAAACAAATAAACATGCCGCCAACACTTCTGTCGCGATTCGACCTGATATTTATTCTCACAGATAAGCCAACGATAGAACGAGACACACAAATATCCGATCATATTTTAAAAGCACATTACGCGGGTGAACTTAGCATGCAGAAAGAACACATTCCAAACTCAGGCATAACCAGTAAGCAGATAGAGCATGCAATGAAAGTAGTACAGCCAGAGATAGAGCCTGAATTGATGCGAAAATATATTGCCTATGCCAAACGCAACATTTATCCTCTTATGAGCGATGATGCAAGGAAAAAAATCATCAACTTCTATCTTGGACTCAGGAAACAAGGGGAAGACCCTAATTCACCAGTGCCGGTTACTGCAAGGCAGCTTGAAGCTTTAGTAAGACTTGCCGAGTCGAGTGCACGAATCCGCCTGAGCAATGAGGTAAATGTAGACGACATAGAACGAGTGATACGCATAGTGACCACAAGCCTTGAGCAGGTGATGACAGATCCAGAGACTGGTATGCTTGATGCTGACATTATTTCTGTTGGTACAAGCAAAAGCCAGAGAGACAAAATACACATACTTAGAGATATAATAAAAGAGCTTCAACATGTACATGATGGTGTAGCACCTTATGAAGAAGTAATAGTACATGCAGAAGAACAAGGTATTAATAGGGAAAAGGTGGAAGACGTGCTATCAAAACTTAAGAGCTCGGGAGAAATATACGAGCCTAAAAATGGATACGTTAAAATATCGCAATAAGAGGGTTATTCTTGTTTGAAATACCAGATAAAAAACAGCTCATTGATATAGCAGTAACCAAACACAGAAACCTGGTAGACCAGTACACCAGTGAATGCGAAGACATGAAAAGCAGTGAGACTTCATTGACTCAACAGATACACAAAGAAAAAGAAGAGCTTGCAGCACGCAGTAATCGAAAAGAAGTATTGGAAGAGAAGAGAAAACTTTTGTGCTACCAGGCGGAAAAGATGTTGCAGCAACTGTTTGACATGCTGCTAACAACAGACAATACAGGAACCGGTCACCTGAAACAGATACATAAAACACTCATCCAGAAGGGAATTGAGCTTGATAAAACAAAAAATTTACAAAAAGAGAGGGCACTGATAGATGAAATAAAAACCGTGCTTGAAAAAATACCACAAAATAATGAAGTAAGTAAAATAATTGCCTTAATAAATAAAAAATTTGAAGGCGCGGCAGCTTCCCAAACAGAACTGCAAAACCTCTCTAACATCAAAGCACAAAAGACAGCCGATAAAACACAAATAAAGGATATCAGTGGAAGAATACTGTGGCTTAAGGAGCAAATAGACAAGCATAAACAGGCATTATCTTATTGGCAGGAAGGGTTACAATGAATGAAATATTGAGCGAGGGGAAGCTCAGAAATAAAGTAAATTATCTCAGGCAAGAGCTTGGCCAGAAGGACAGGGAGCTTAAAAAAATCTTTAGGGACCTTGCCCTGCACAAGAACAATTCAACAGAACTCAAAGAACAGCGAGATGTATTAAACCAGCAGGTCAAGCAACTCGCGGGACTGGCAGCAATGTTAAGAGGAAATAGAGATGTGACAAACAAGCAAATAGCTGCTATTAAACGACGAAGAGAACTGCTTAAAAAACCTGCACAAGAACAAAAAAAGATATTAGATGGGTTAAGAGACGAACGAGATAAACTGAATAATATATCTAAAGGAAAATATGAAACACTTTTAAGGTTCTACTCTGAAGAACTGACAACATTTAAAACACCAGACATACCTTTAGAGCAAGAGATTGATGTATTCAACAGATTAATAGCACTTAACGTTCGCATAACTGTTGCAGAGCAGGCAAACCAGAAGCACCAGCAGTTACAGCAGAAACACAGTAGTCTCAGAAAAATATACCAGGAACTTGATATTATTCATCAACGAATACAAAACCTTGCAGATGAATCGCAAAAATACCATGAACGATTGATAAACACGTATCAAAAAATCGATACCTTGCGAAAAGAATCAGACGAATACCACAAAAAACTCATTGAAGCTTATGCGGTCATAGACCCTTTTAGAAATCGAATAGATCCACTCAAAAGAAACATAGAAGAGCAGCGCAAAGAACTTGACATGTGTCTTGAACAATTAAAAGATGCGCAGCTTAAAAAGGATGAGATTAAAGAGGAGAAGAAACACTTCCAGGCAAAAACACGCTACCAAGAAACTGGAAAAATGAGTTTAGAAGACCTGCGTATTTTAATGGATCACAAAGAACTCAAACTATAACTCTCAGTTTTTTGACACATTTATTTTAGTAATTTATATGTCCATTTTATTTTAGTAATTTATTTTAGTAATTTTAATGAATTATATAATATATTATTCTTGAGTGATTAAATTTGCCTATATTTATAATATACTAATTACCTCATCAAGGGAGGGATATAAAGTAGTATATTAGTCCTGTTCGCATACCCTAACTTAAATAAAATATATAATAAGTTTATGAGCAAAAAATTACAGACTATATGGAATAGAACAGTTTCAGTTTGATGAATAATTTTAACTGTTGTTCTCTGCACCTCTTTACCTGTTGAATGGGGATGTTGTCTGCTGATTAGTGTATATTCCTATAGTCATTGTAATAAATTTGTTTGTTGAGAACCTGTTATTTGACTAAAAATAACAGAATAATATTTTTAACAATGTTTATTCATGTATACTATGTAATAATTATTGAAAGATTGGCTATATCAACTATATGGAGCTATTTATAACTGGAAGTAATAAAACAAAAATAAATTATTACTAAATAATGTTGCAGAAAATACTGATAAATCAGTATTAAATATAATATAAAGTATTAATTTTATAGCATATAATTATTTAAATTTTTAATGTTATAAATTTTATATTAAATATATAATCTTAAAATATTTATCATGTATTGAGACAAAATCTGAGAGTTTGACATTTGGCTTCGAGTCTTCTGCAGTATCCCCAAACAATGTGTCTATATGAGATACCTATATTTGATAAGATGTGGGCATGCTATCGACGGCTCCCTGATGATCCATCAACCTGCACCCCCCATAATCCTGCAAATGACTGCTTAGTGAACAGAACTATAAAAAATAGTATTTGTATAGCTAATGTAAAAAACCACGAGAGTTCACAAGATTAACACAAGAAATTAGAGTTAATAGGGAATGAAATAACCAATAGTGTACTGAAACCAGAGAGTGTATGCAATCTCGTGGTTATAAAAGTAGCTAAATAAATACGATATATTTTTGTACCGACGAATAGATATGGATATAAAAGAAATGGTTTGACATGGAAAAACTTACCTATGCAGCAAGTGGAGTAGATATAACAAAAGAGAATATAGCAATCGAAGCACTTGCCAAAAAAATCACCTACAAGCGAGAAGGAACAAACTCACCGCTCTCAAGCATTGGTCATTATGCAGGGCTTATAGAGTTCGGAAAGCATGTGCTTGCACTGACAACCGATGGAGTCGGATCAAAAATCCTTATTGCAGATGCATTGGAGAAATGGGATACCATTGGCATCGATTGTATAGCTATGAACGTAAACGATCTGCTTGCTATGGGTATCGAACCTGTTGCCTTTACTGACTATATTGCAATAGATTATCCATCACCTGAAAAAATGGAGCAGATCGGAGTTGGACTCGAGCGCGGTGCACAGATTTCGAATATCACTGTTGTGGGGGGTGAAACAGCAACACTGCCAGATATCGTAAAAGGATTTGACATTGCAGGTACCTGTCTCGGCATTGCAGAAAAACACCAGATTATAACCGGCGAGAAGATACAAATCGGTGATGCGTTGATTGCACTTGCAAGTAGTGGGCTTCACAGTAATGGATACAGCCTTGTTCGAAAAATCATCGACGAGTCAACCTACACTTACAATGACCTGCTGCCTGGCAACAGCTCAAAAACCATTGGCGAGGAATTGCTTGAGCCAACCAGAATATATATCGAAATACTTGATCTGATAAAAAAAATTGATGTTCATGGTCTTGCGCATATTACCGGGAGTGGACTTCTTAAACTGCATCGACTTACACAGTATGGATTTAACATCACGCACCCCTTCACTCCACCACCTGTATTCCAGTTCCTTCAAAAAGAGGGAGATGTGGATATAAGAGAGATGTACAAAACATTTAACATGGGCATGGGCTTTATTATAATAGTTTCAAAAGATGATGCAGATAAAGTGATCGAACTTGTCGGAGGACAGGTTGTCGGCGAGGTCGAAGTCGAGAGCGGAATCACCGTCAGCGGTCATGGAATAGATTAAATTCTCGATTGCTAAGCACTGCATACTTCGTATGCAGAGAACTGGCAACCTTTGATTCTTGATTGCGCAGCAATC
>WNEG01000090.1:6114-8908 GCA_012910725.1 Candidatus Ethanoperedens thermophilum
CAGGAGAGATATTGTTATGCAGATACTTGCAATTGATATTGGATTAGGTACGCAGGACATATTATTGTATGATAGCGAAAAAAGGATTGAGAACTGTTATAAGATGGTGCTTCCATCCCCGACACACTACTTTTCTCAAAAGGTAAAAGCAATCAGTGAAAAAAATAAGAATCTCATTCTAACAGGCTGCGTGATGGGTGGAGGGCGTATTAGCATGGCAGTGAGAAAGTATCTAAAACAGGGTGGACATGTGTATGCCACACCAGAAGCAGCGCTTACACTAAAAGACAATCTTGAAGTGGTTGCTGAAATGGGTGTTGAATTGATAGAGAAGGCGGATGAAGTTAAAGGCGAGGTGATCCGGCTTTCCGATATAAACATCGAACAACTGGATGCCCTGTTCGGCCTTTATGGCATAAGTCTTCCAGAAAACATTGCTGTGGCGGTACAAGACCACGGGTTTGCACCACACATAAGCAACAGAATAAGGCGGTTTGAAATATTTGAGAAGATACTGAAAAGGGGTGGACATTTTGAAGATTTTGGCTACATCAAACCTCCTGCGGATTTAAATCGTATGCAAGCTGTGGCACAAACCATCACATCCTCTGGTGCAAAACCGTTTGTGATGGATACTGGTGCTGCTGCAATCTGCGGTGCCCTGCTTGATCCGCGTGCAGAGCAACCTGCAATTCAAATCAACGTTGGAAACGCACACACACTCGTTGCTGTCGTGAAGAATAGTTGCATAGTAGCATTATTTGAACATCATACTGCAAAACTTACTGCATCAAAAATAGATGATTATGCACGACGCTTATCAGAAGGCGAGCTCGGGTTTGAAGAAGTTTTTAATGATGGTGGACACGGCTGTTACATACATGAGGCTGTTGGGTTCGAGAATATTAAAACAATTCTTGTAACAGGTCCAAATCGTGATATTATGAAAAATTCAAAGCTTCCAGTGATGTTTGCAGTGCCATTTGGAGATATGATGCTTTCTGGTTGTTTTGGGCTTGTAGACACCTGGCTGTTAAAACAGTCGGGAGAGCATCTGGCGTAACTCAAGCTTTGAGAATTCCAGAAGCATGCTAAAAATCTCGACTGCCATCCTTGTTTCGTTATCAAGCTGGTGGTGCTTGCGGGGTACGTTTATGTGGGGAGGAGGGAGAGGTGATAGGTTAAAGGTGATAGACCTAAAACCTTGCACCTTGCACCTAAAACCTAAAAATGTGGGGGTGAAAGGAGAAAGATATAAATAGGGTGATAGATAATGTTTAATGGGTGATGAAAATGGAGACAAGATTTGAGTACGTGATAAAGGTTGACGGAAAGGATGTCTGGCACGGGCTGAATCCAGAGGAAAAGTTTGATGAAATCGTGGTAAAAAATCCCAAAAGGAAAGTTTCCGTAGCCTGGCGAACACATGAAAAGGTTTTAATCTGTTAAGTTAAACGGAACATGGAAAAAGAGTTTGATTATAAACAGGAAGAAAGTGATGTATTTGGTCAGGTCAAAAGACCAAGGGTAGAACTGCAAGTCTTTTCCAAGAAGAAGAATAGGTGGATTTGGGTAGATGAGGTATTGGCAGATACGGGAGCGGATTTTTGCATGCTGCCGAGATATTTGGGAAACTTCTTTGTTGAGGACATAACGACTGGCAAATATGTGGAAATTAAGGGCGTGGTTCCTGGTGCAAGGCTAATAGCGTATATTCACGATTTGCAAATCAAACTCGCAGATAGAGAATTTGACGTTCCAACCGCAATTGCGGATTCAGATGATGTTCCATCCATATTCGGCAGAGTTAATGGTTTAGACCTCTTCGATGCCAACTTTTTAAAGGGCGAGAAGATAAAACTTCACTGGGAAGAATAAAATGGACGAAGTCAGGATTTCAGCATCCGCAAGGAGCGGGGATTGAATTAATACGAGTTTCAATAATCAGAACAGTCCTTCGACGTTTTATTCGGTGAAAGACAGAATGGATACGAGAGGATCGGACCCGGTGCCAGAACTGCCAACTGCGATACTGCTCGCGGTGGGGCTGGTGGTGCTTGCGGGGTACGTTTGCGTGGGGAGGAGAAAGAGGAGGGAATAGCCACTAGCCACCAGGGAAATAGGAAATCCTAATCACTAAATCCGAAATAAGCCCCTACTGAGCTTGCGGGGTTACCGGGGCAGAGCCCCGGTCTAAACAAATCCAAATGACCAAAATAAGAAATTCAAAACAAACCCTTAGCAAACTGCCACTGAAAAATTTAAATACTAACAACTTGTACAAATAATAAATTAAGAGGTGATGAAGACGGAAATCTGGTCGGGGAATAAAAATATGGAAGCATACCATCAGAGGGAGGAAGAACTGTTAGCAAAACATCACGGGAAAACAGCAGTGTTTTACGATGGGAAGTTAGTAGCTATCGGAGAAGATATAGATGACGCAGTTGAAAAGGCAAAGACGAAAACCAGGGCAAACAGATTTTTCGTGAGGAAGTTGTTCAGTCCTGAGGAACAAACAAATGCCATCCTGAGAGTTACGAATAAATGAAATGCCGGAGTTATAGGAGAGGAGCTCCGTGGATTCCTGTAACTCTATTTGGAGAAACCATCATTGATGACTGGGCATTTGTGGATACCGGAGCAGGCTACTGTGTACTCCATCCAAAATTCATTCCAGTGCTAAAATTGGAGAAGAAGAGGGAGGAGAGGTTGTATGGTTTTGGAAGCAAGGAGGCTGTGCCAACGGATATCGGGTCACTTGAGATAGAAGTTGATGGTTTTAGAGAAACGG
>WNEG01000090.1:9129-16952 GCA_012910725.1 Candidatus Ethanoperedens thermophilum
AATCAAGAATCAAATGTTACCGGTTATCTCTGTACAACGAAGTTGTGCAGTTTCTTGAAAACAAACAGGCGTAATCGTTGGTAGTCCCAACATTATATTAAGTTGAACATGGGGTTTGTATGAAGTGGTGATCAATGTGGATTAGTTGAATGCTTGGAAAGGTGATTCGACTGGAGATGTGGAGAAGATGGGCTAAAAACCACGAATGATTTCAATTTCCACTGCTATTATCGGGTTTTCAAGTCCAAAATTCTGGATTACCTGCGGGTGTATTTCTCCAAAGATTCCAACTTTTCTGTTCTGCACATAAATGTCTGCACACCGGTGAGGAATGAATGCAGCATCGCCCGACTCTGCTACTGTGCAATGCTGTCCCTGTTCCCGCATGATGGCATCAATAAGTGATTTTGCTTCTGTATAATTTGCTTTTGGATGAATGGAGATAACAGCAAGATGGAGCGCGTTTTTTTTATTCTTTACCACGTCACCAACTTCAAATATTTTCTGTGGCAGTTCATGGTGCTTATTTGCTGCAAGGATCTTTAGCAATCCCTGGAGAAGTGTTGTACGCAGCATGGTATAATCCCTGCTAATAGGATTTTCTACGTATACCACATCATCTGTTGGCACCCTCTGCATCCAGTTAAAATGAACCATCTCGTTTGTGAGAGTAAACGGCATGACTTCAAGGTATCCAAGCCCTATCATAATCTCAGAGAGGGTATCCTTCACAACAGAGCTTTCGTGGCTCGCGCCGATAGTGGCAGTTCCTATAAGCCGTGCTGGAAAATTTTTATAACCATAACCTATGGCAATATCTTCTATCAGGTCATACGTGTGGAGTATGTCGCTGCGATAGGGTGGAATCTCCACAGCAATCCAATCACCGTTCACCGTTGTATTAAATCCCATTCGGTTTAGTGCATGCGCGCAATCGCTGCTTGATAATGGAATCCCGAGAAGCTTCGAGGCTTCATTTGTCTGCATGGTTCTTACTGTGTAAGTAAGGTCTGGTGTTACCGTTGTGCTGGTTTCACTGTTGACGTTTACCCCCTCTATGACTGTGTCTCGCTCTGCAAGTGCTGTTACCACGATATTTAGTGCACGATTTACGCAGGGACCATCAAGACCTGTAACCTCGATAAAAAGCCCTGTTGTATCAGCAGTTACCCGTGTTAGCTCACTGTTTATTATCGGTGGGAAAGACAGGACATTGTGCTTTGCATCCCGTATAAGGGGATACTCATGTGTGTGCTTTAGAAGATGTGCGAATTTGACACCTTTTGGATGTTTTTCCAGTATCTTATGCATGCTCATCGGTTTATCAAAATCAAGTGGTGCAAAAGCAAAATCAGATGATACCGTGGTGTATGTAAGTGGTTGTGTTATCCTTGAAAGGTCGTGAACACCAACGGATGCCTTCTTTCGATTTCTACCAATACTCAGGTGCAGGGATTCCTGCAGATTCATCAATGATTCGATGCTGTGGGGAGTGAAGTTGAGATTTCTTATGACAGCACATGCAATACATGGTCTAACGTTTGCTATCTCTCCAGTTAATGTGATATTTATGTTTGGTGGAGTTACAGTGTATTTTTTTGGTGCAAGGTTTATTTCCATAAAATTTCGCATGGCTCTTGCAACACCTTCCACACTGTAAAGGTCGGGTCGGTTTGGAAAGAACTCAATATCTATATGGTCTTCTTCTACTCGCTCTATATCGGAACCTATCATTGGTATCTGCTCAATAATGGATTCTTTCTTAGCACCTGTGAGGTTCTCTAAATCATCGTAGTATAGTGTTATAACCGGCATGATTCTTGCCTTCTCGATAGTTGGATGTATTTTAAGGTATAAGCCAGTTTTTCATCCATTGTTATTCACTGCCTCTGATGTGTTGTTGACGTTAAAGCGCCAGCTTTTCCACACCAAATGTTAATAAAGAGAACCTCCAAAAGAATTTATTACTTCATTTGAATCTTTTCCTGTAACAGATTTACCCATTGCATTTTCAATAATCTCCAATAATTTTTTTGATCGATTTAAAATAAATAGTTGAAAATCATTATTTCTAATCAACGCTGGATCAATTAGATGGTTCTTGAAAAATTTATCGAGATCTTCAGAACTGACACGATGTTTATTTTCAATAGCGGCAATATATTTACTTGGTTCATGTCCTCCAAGAATCCGGTTGGTTCTATATGACAAAGGAGCTTTATTTATTATAGAATTCCATTTCTCTCTTTCATAATTATTGTTCTCACAGTAAGTTCTTGGAAAGATGTGATGAATGTCAATAGCATTTCCAAAATAATTAGTAAGTTCAATTTCATCGCCACTGATGAAATCATTGCTACCGGTCTTCATTAGCAGCGCCATTACGCCTTTGTAGGCAGCACTGAGACGCGTCTGCAATGTAAGTAAACGTCCCGGCGAGAAAACTGCATCTCTGACAGTTGGAGGTTCATTGCTTCCATTTATCCAACTTATGACACCAGAAATATCCAAAGCATATCTCGTTTCATTTGCTCCACCATAAAGTTCACCGAGAACACCGCACCAATACCACCGGATGATCTTTTGTTTTACAAAATATTCTTCAAATCTGTCCTGTAAATATGCGCAAATTACAGATAATGGAATTAATTGTGTTTGATACGGTAAATCTCTTTGAGAAAATACCTTCTCTCCCATTAAGAGTTTTGCAGCTTTTATATAGCCATCAACAGTTTCACCAACATTATCTTTGTATTCTTCCAGAGTTAATCTAAGAACATCTTTTCTTTTACAACCAACCGCTGAACCAGATGCAACATGTTTCTTATATGAAGCTAATAAGGTTATAGCAGTCAAAAATGAACTTTCATCCACTCCCTTTAGTACCTCGTGCTGGTTAAGAATTTCTTTGTGAGTTTCCCAATCTTTTCTTAATTGAAAGTTATCAGCTGCAAAGGTTGCTGTGACCAATTCAAATACTGTTAAAGACACGCCCCCCGTATTCACATTTTCAAAAACTTGGCATACAGCTTCTTTTGGAGTCTCTTTAGTGAGTTTTATTAGGGGAACTTTGTATTGCTGAAAGATTAAGAAGACATTCTGTTCAAACTTTGATAAGAATTCAGATTTTTCTGGAGCATGTTTATGGTATGCACGATAGTTATTTGTCCAGCCATAATAACTTGTTAAATCAAATATGATATTTAAGGGAAACATCTCATTCTCAAATTCTAACTCTTGCGTAGTGATATCTAGTTCAACTTTTCTGCCAAAATCGCTTGTTATCTTTTTATTTTTAGGAACAGAAATTATCGTATCCAATCTATCGGTTTCAGCATCAAGACATCTCTTCATATCTAAATAATAAAAACGTTCAATTTCTTGTTTTTTCTCTGTTGTAGTCGGAACCGGATTTTTGCTGTTTAAAGAAAGGTATAACGATGTTAAACGCTGCTGCCCATCCAAAATCAATTCGTCTGGTGAAACATTCTCTGCATTTGTTACCCCTTCGACTGGTCTTGGTTTAAATTTTATTCCGTTGCCACCCGTTTCAAGGATCATTATCACACCAATTGGATAAGCAAGCGAAACACTTGATATCAAAGCTTTTATATGATTATCATCCCATACCCAACCTCTCTGGAAATCAGGCAATTGCGTTTTTCCAGATTCTATATTTGATAACAAATCTTTTAATGAAGGTTCCTGGGTATCAAACGTGCTACAGATATAGGGCATAACTCACCTCTCTCTATTCTATTTGTATAATTTTTCTAAGTATACTATCTTTTCCAAGCAACTAACATTTTTTCGAGTTCTTTTCTAACGTTCAATATTTCTATCCGTTCTTCCTCGTTGTAGTCGTCGGATTCAATCGGCATATCTATTAAGATTATTTTCACTGGAACCGACGGAAAATTCTTGCTCAAGCGTTCCAGGTCATAAACGAGTTGTTCTCCGTAAGATACACCTGTGGACATCTGTTTATGGAGTAAATGGCATGGGACAATCTCAACACCAAGTTTTATTTTCCCCATATTAAAGAAATATTGAAATTTCGCCAGATCATAAAACATGAACGCATACTTACCAAACTGAACTTCAATCAACACATCGCCCTTGAAAAAATCACATTGCTTGTATGCATTCTTGATTGTGTGCGGATAGTTTGGAAGTTCTATGTCAAAGTAGTCCTTTAATTCATACCAATCCTTTTCACCGAACGCTTCTTTGAAGAGTCGATTTATCTCTCCAGGGGAATACAATCTCTTCTCGACCATCGTTTTCTCTTTACTTACTTTATTTCTTCCAGGATTTCGGATAGAAGTGATTATATCATTTATTTCATCGTTCAAATCCGGATACCGAACCATAAGAATCTCTTCCCCACCCAGATGCGAATAGGTATAGACTGTTTCCATCCTAACACTCCATAAACGGATTAGTTGCAAGTTTTGATTTCTTCGGAGGGCGATACACCTCTTTGTCCATTGGTCTAGTCTTTAATTCACCTGTAGACGCTTTTTTTATGCGGTCAACCGCAGTATCATAATAATCTCTCATGGTTTCAGCACCGGCAGATCTCCGGTTGTTCAGAATAGCAGCGATTGCAGTTGTACCAACCCCCATAAACGGATCGAAGACCATATCCCCCTCTTCGGTCATAGACAGCACCAGTCTTTCGATCAACCCCACTGGATACTGACAGGGATGAGCAGTTTTTTCGACGTGATTGTGTTTAACATTCGGAATGACCCATAGATCGCCCGGATTTTTTCCATTGGGGTTGCATGAGTATTGTCCTGTTTTGGGACCTTTAAAATACTTCTTCCCCGGGTATTTCTGCGGTATTCGTATTGGGTCGAGATTGAATTTGTAATCATCTGATTTCGTAAACCACAATATCACTTCATATCTTCCCGAAAGTCGTTTCGAACAGTGCAAACCATGTTCAAAGTGCCAGATAATCCTATTTCTTAAATGCAGACCCAGATCATGGAATATGTTATATAACAGGATATCTAAAGGAATAATCTCTCCATTATCCACATAATTTCCAACTTCCCAGCAGATACTACCCATCGGATGAAGAATACGAACGCATTCCTCTATCACCTTCTTCTGTTGGGAAAGGTATCGGTCTATTTCCAATACCCTTTCATATTCTTTCCCGAGATTGTATGGTGGAGATGTCACAACCAGCATCGCTTCTTCGTCTGGGATTTCATCCAGGAAATCCATGCAGTCCCCATTAAACAGCGTAACAGTATTGGATGGATGATAATGGTTTTCTATACTCACCGAAACCTTTTCCCAATTCCATTCAGATGTGGTGGGTTGTTTTACTTCAGTTTGCAAGTATGACAACCTCCCTGGTAAGTTTGTATATCATGACATCTTCTGACCGTACATTGGTGTACTTACCTTTTATATCTTTTCTAAGAGCGCTGGTAAAGGTGAGTGCTGACACAATCGACCATACCACCTCCATCAAGATCTCGATATGATATTATAGTAAGAGTGTGTAACGAAATAACATATCCAATCCTGGAACTCAAAAAAAAAATTGAAACTACGAGATTACGAGAAGATTATGGCACCTGCACACAACGCGAACAGAGGTAACCAGTAACTCTTGATTACACAAGTACTGTACAGCTTCGCTGTGCAGAACTGCATACAACGCAAGCAGAAATTGATTCTCGATTGCGGAGCAATCGAGTGCAGAAAACAACTCTTGATTACGCAGTAATCAAGATCTGTGTAATCTCGTGGTCCCCACTATTTTTATATCCCCCACGCTTGATCACGACCATAGTATTTTATTTGATAAGACAGGTTAATATTATTTCATGGCAGCATTGGGCGGGGTCAATTTGTTTTTCGCACTGCTTGCAGGTTACATTATTTTACTGGTTTTAATTGGCTTTGCATCATATAAACGGCAGCGTTCCATGGTCGATTTCTGGCTTGCTGGCAGAAGTTTGAGCGCTTTTAACATCGGGCTTTCGGCTGCGGCATCATGGCTTACGGCAGGAGCGCTCCTTTTTGTCAGCGGGTTATTTGTTCTAATCGGTATTGGCTCTATCTGGATTTTTGTAGTACCTAATATTCTTGCATTACTGCTTATTGCCGCAATATCAAAGAAAATAAAAAATACGCCAGCTCTTACCCAGCCAGAACTTCTTGAAATACGATATAATTCAAAGATCCGCGCACCTGTGGCACTCATTATCACGGTAACAATGGTGCTTTTTTCAGTTTCCGACTTTAAAGGATTCCAATACGTCCTCGGGGTTTTCTATGGCATTCCCCAATACCATGCTGTGTTGATAATGGCTTCTGTAATCAGTATCTATATTCTTCTTGGCGGGTTTCGTGCTGTTATATGGACAGACTCCATCCAGTTCATTTTCTTAGCTCTTACAGCAGTATCCGTTGGTGCTATTGCATTGTACCTGCCGCTGGAACCAGCCAACATAAACGATGCTGTGAACAGGGCTGGCACACTACTTAATGGAATAGATTCTACATGGTACGATCCTTTTTTCCTTGGTGGTGTTAGCGGTGCGCTGATACTGATGCTTGCACTTCTTCCAGGTTGGGTGGCAGAACAGGATCCGTGGCAGCGGGTACTTGCGGCACGCGATGTCAAAGCTGCAAGAAGAGGAATGATTCTTGGTGCACTTTTGCTTGCTCTCGTGTTTACAGCATGTCTTGCAGCAGCAATTGGACTTCGAAATATCTACGCCATACCAGTAACCGTGCCTGAAGCAGAACAACTCTATCTCCAGTTCATCCTCGATCATTTCTCACCTGTTGTTATCGCACTTTTCGCTGCAGGGTTTGCAGCAGCTTCCATGTCCTGTACCGACACATTTACAACCTCTGGCGCATCCTGCCTGAGCCGTGACATCTATCAGCGGCACCTGTATCCGGGTGCAACTCAATACCACATGCAGTGGATAAACCGCCTGCTAATAGTTCTGTTAATCGCAATAGCAGCTATCGTGTCGCTGTATGTTGAAAGCATACTTGAGGCAGTAATTATTGCAACAGTTATTGCAACATCCTCTTACTTTTTCCCGATCATGGGTGGGCTCTTCTGGAAGCGTGCCAACAGTTGTGGTGCACTCTCTGCATTAATTATAGGTGGTGGAAGCCAGATAATTCTTATAGCTTATGAGTTCACACATCAGATACGCCTTGAACAGATACATCCACTTCTAACAGAACATGGTGTACTGGTTGGGCTTGGACTCAGTGCAGTGTCTTTCATCAGCATTTCACTGGTAACACAACCACCACCACAACAGAACACAAAACCATTCTTCCTGCCAGAAGCAACCTCAAAAACACAGACAGAGCCAGTAAAACCACAGTCCACACTGCTGGACATAAAGAGGCAAATCACAGGAGAGCGGGCACAGCTCACACATACCATCCAGACACCACAAAACCTCGACTGGAAACAATTCACACAGACACTGCAAAAAATCAACCCACGATGGACTACTCCAGCAGGATCAAACACCATCTACAGACAAATACACCAGGACCTCTTAACCTGTATAAACATCACACGCGGCACAGATACACAAATTTGGCTGGCAAGCGAGCCATCAGTACGCCAGATGCAGCAGCTCGAAAACGAAATCTATCAAGCACACAAAGAGATCATAGAAGCAATAAACATGAGAGTTTAGGTTTTAAATCAATATATTTAGAGATATCGCCTCGATGAACCTGACTATGCAAACGCAAACATCAATTTTATTCTATCGTTCATCCCAGTGTATCTCTTGACTTTCAAACATATGTGA
>WNEG01000104.1 GCA_012910725.1 Candidatus Ethanoperedens thermophilum
AAATTAATTCTCGATTACGAGAAGCACTGTACAGCTTCGCTGTGCAGAACTGCACACAACGCAAGCAGAAATTGATTCTCGATTACGAGAAGCACTGTACAGCTTCGCTGTGCAGAACCACACACTCCGTGTGCGGAAACAACTCTCAATTCTCGATTACGAGAAGCACTGTACAGCTTCGCTGTGCAGAACTGCACACAACGCAAGCAGAAATTGATTCTCGATTGTGTTAGCAATCGAGTGCAGAAATAACTCTTGATTACGCAAGCACTGCACACAACGCAAGCAGAAATTGATTCTCGATTGTGTTAGCAATCGAGTGCAGCAAAATATGTATCGAATTCCAGTAACGAGAGAACATGGTTGCGTTTACAATTTCCTATACGTTAAAAAACACACATCACCCCGATTATGATTAGTGTTTTTGCAAGCATGCTTGCACTGTAGTTTATCAGTGTTATTTTTATACCAAGTTTCCCGAACAATCCTATGTACATGGCTATGCTGTACTTGATGTAGATCATAGTTATCACCACCATGCTCCCGATTAAGAGTGTGAGTAATGCTTGTTTTTGTGTGATGAGATCTTGCGCTAGAAGGCTTCCAATAACTGCATATCCTGCTGAGAAGTGAATAAACTGTGCAGTCAGTGCAGTGATTGATTCACCTGGTAGTTGTATGCAGTTCAAAAACGGTGTGAAAATCTTTGTTATGTAAGACAGGTTGTTTGTCTGTATCAGCGCCCAGATGATAGCAGTTGTTAGAATCAGTATGGGCATAATTTTTCGCAGTGTTTTTACAGAGTTTTTAATGCCCCTTTTTATAATCTCTTTGTTAATCTGTGTTTTTATTTGCGGCAGTGGTTGATGAATTGTTTGATCATTGCGTGGATGTACCATGATTCTATTGTAACTGACGGCTGCTGCCGCCTGCATCAATGCTGATAGTATATTTAGCCCAACATAGATGCTACCAAGTACTGGTCCAAGAAACACTAACGCTATTGGTGCATGTACTCTAAATAATGATTCCCCGAGCACCGTTGGAAGGGTGCATAACACCACTGAAGTGATGGTTTCTTCTTCTCTGATACGCTTGTTTCTGTAAAGTTCTGCAAGCGCTGCTTTGCCTGCGGTAGAGTCAAGAAGACAGGTGAGTGCTGCAACGATTGCGCCATCAGGAAGGTTTGATGCTCTGCACAGTGGTTTTATAAGGAAGTTAAGTTTTGCTGTGATGTTTGTTTCTACCAGGATATTTGCAAAAACAACGCCCATTATTATGAATAATATGGATTTGAATAGGTACTGGTAGAGCATGAATGCTTCTTATGCCACACGCACGCTTTGATATACAGGGTTTTCTTTTACCTTTTGGTGGTATTCATTTAGCGATTGGAAGCATGAGGTAGTAACCTCCTCTAAATACTTTTCAGCAGTTTGTTTCACATCCTCCATTTCCCTCTGGTCAGGGGAGTGCCATGGCATTCCTTGAACTGGCATGTATCCAATGATATGAAATGGTATCTGTGGATCCACTTCTGCTATGAATCTTGCTATATTTTCCACTTCATCTGTGTCAATGAGATTAGGGATAAATACTGTGTTTGCAGTTGCAGTTATGCCCTGATCGTAAATTCGTCTAAAATGGTCCAACACCCTTGAATTTGATACCCCGGTGTATTCCTTGTGAATTTTATCTGAGTATGCTTTTATTGTAATGTGCATTGCATCAATATCATCCGGAGGCATGTTCCAGCCCATCGAATGGCCTATTTTAGTTTTCACATCCAGCTCTTCATGGCAGAATGTTGCAATGGTGCCAAGGTTTTGACACAGGGTAGGCTCTCCACCGACAAAATGCACCCATTTAACATTTAGAGACTTCAATGCATTCTTTACCTGCTCAATGCCCAGTTCTTGATGCGTCGATTCTTTGTTCGAAATATATGGACAGCCTTTACATTTGAAATTGCATCCAACAGTATGAACATTTGCACGTCTGTATTGCTTGCAGTAGGTTACAGCTTTTAAAGACATTTACACCACCAGAGTAATCAATCATTAATTATAGATTGTAACACATAGTTCTATTTCAGTTGTATCAATTAATACATAAATGTTGTTATAATGCAGGCTGTGGGACAAAAATAGAAGATACCTTTGGACCTGCAAAACTTCAGTCTTTTAGTACAATTACAAATACCTTTTTTCCAATGTGTCTTTTTGGAGCATCTATTTTAGCACCATTACAGACCGACATTCGCGAATTTACACGATTCCTCTACCCTCTGCGCCATCGTTACTCCTTACGGAGCTCCTACCCAACTATTTTGGGAGTGCACAGGGCTTGATCCTAGTTCCGCATCGCGAATAATTATGAACGCCTTAAAAGCCATCTCTAAGCCGGAAACCGCCTGTCCATTCCCTATAATGTGACAGCAGCCATTATAGTCTGATTCCATACCTTTTGGTCTAAGCGAAGGCAGCCTAATTTCGCTTATCATGACTGATGACTCTTCCGATGATTCGACTTTCGTTTCTTCTTAGCGTTCTTATCCTGACAGTCGGTCTGAATATTTAAAAGACACTCCATTGTGGAACAAACGGATGGCTGAGTAGTTATGGCAGATACTGTTCGAACACCACTTATCTGGTCAACGACAACAGTCGCATGTTCAAGGTAGTTAATGTATTCATGAAGGTTGATACCTGTTCTTACAAAAAACACTCTTCCACCCGCGGACGCTCCTGTTTTTTTAAGATTGGGCATGCGCAAGAATCCAAGTTTCTTTGACGCTACGTACCCAACGTGGTTTGATGGATTGTCTGATATACACAACTCTGCAATCGTTTTAAAATTAGCTACCTTGCTTGCAAGAGTTAGGGCTTCTCTTATTACCTCTATTCGTTTATCAAGTTTTAAAGTTGATAGTTCCTTTCTAAGTGTCTCTACTGCTCGTGGGCTCATATCCATTCGTGTTACACGTACTCCTCTAAAACTGTCTGGTTCAAGCCGCTTTTTATTCTCACAGTTCATAATTATCGCGCCCCTCATATTCCCTCCATCAGGTGCTGGTCCTTTCTGAAGTAGTTCGAGGGCACTACGTGCAACAGTGTCTGGTATGCCACTATGAATAAGAGCACCTACGGCAAGCCCCTTTGCCTGTATATGGCTTTTGATCCTTATGCTCGTAAGTGGCAGTGCTGGTATGTACTGGATCGCACCTGTTATTTTCTCAATTGTTATATGGATAGTATCTGGAATGCCGTTTTCATGCGATGCCGCTCTCTTTGATAGCTGCTCTACCACCAGGGGTATATCTTTTTTGGGGATGATTCTCTCTGCACCTGAGACGTGCCTTCCACCAACACTTGCTCTCATTCGAAGACTAAACATGGTGGTGCACCGTTAGTCCAAGGTCAGCAATCATCTGCAAGTCTTTCGGTGGCATCTGGCCTTTCGTTGTAAGATAGTTTCCAAGAAGTATTCCATTGACTCCACTGGTTAGTGCAAGGCTTTGAAGGCTGCGAAGACCAATTTCACGTCCTCCTGCAAGTAGAAGGCTCTTATCTGGTAGAATAAGTCTGTACACTGCTATGGTTTTAAGTATTTCAAGTGGTGATGGCAAAACGACGTTCTCAAGCGGGGTTCCTGCAATTGGTGTTATGATGTTAATTGGAACAGCATCAACATTTAGTTTTTTTAGAGCAAGTGCAAGTTCTATTCGATCAGAGAGTGTCTCTCCAAGTCCGATGATCCCGCCAGAGCAAACCTCAAGTCCGCTTTCTTTTGCAATCTTAACCGTGTTGATTCGCTGCTCATAAGTATGCGTGGTGCAGATCGAAGCAAAAAAACTCTTTGAGGTTTCAAGGTTATGGTGGATACGCGTTAGACCAGCATCTTTAAGCATTGCCGCTCTTTTTTCAGTGATTGCTCCAATAGAGGTACAAACTGATAAGCTGGTCTTTTTTTTGATTTGTTTTATCGTATAGAGTATGCTGCTAAACTCTTTCTGGTCGAGGCTTAATCCACTTGTAACAATAGAAAATCGGTTTGCTCCCATATCTTTACCACGCTTGGCAAGATCAATCAGGTCTGCTGTCTGCATCAGTGGATATGGTGTGACGTTTGTGTGATTGTGTACCGATTGGGCACAGAAACTACAGTCCTCACCACACAAGCTGCATTTGGCATTGACAATGCAGCATGTATCAACAACATTTCCATGGTATCTACGTGTTATTGTATTTGCGAGCGAGAGCAGCTCACCGATTTCAGCATCCTCAAGATTCAGTAAGAGCAGTGCTTCTTCCCTCGTGGACTTGTGTCCTGCCAGTATTTTTGATTTGAGTTCTTCAAAACACATCATAGATGTCTTTTGAGAGTTACTCTGGTTTTTCGTACAACCTGGTTTTGGACAGTATTCTGCCATCCCTTGCATGCGGTTTTCGTGATACTGCATCATTACATTTCTCGATTTCCCGTGCCTCGTCTGCAAGTACTGAAGCAGTTCTTACCATCTCATGTCCTGCTGCTGTTGTGAGTGTGATTGCTTCTGTTCCCTTCATACCAAAGCATGCTTTGGAGTTGATTTCAGCAGCCTTGGATAGAATGTGCAGTGCTGCAAGTGCCTTCGCTTTTGCGTATGGGTTTGAGAAACCACCATATTCTATGCATTTTTCTGGCTTTGCAAGAATGTGAGGCAGGTTCAATGTTTCACCTGTTTTGATCTCTTCAATCACACCATCGATTGTTTCCTGCACAAGCCGCATGGCACCAGTAAATGCAAGGGTTTTATTTACCTCGGCATTGAAATTGACCATTTCCACTGTATCAAGATATTCTCTTTTTGCACCGATGAGAGGATCAACAGGCAGAATAATATATCCAAAGCCCGCATCTGCTAATTTTTGGCGATCGTCTTTTTCAGTCGGTCCATCAGATACTATTATTGTAGGGATGTCTTTCCAGATTTTTCGTGCCTCAACTGGTCCTTGTGCA
>WNEG01000017.1:0-12337 GCA_012910725.1 Candidatus Ethanoperedens thermophilum
CCCGCCCTCACGGACGGGGTCTCCTTGTGCAAGTAAGATGAAATTGAATGAACTGCTTAATATTCAGGAGAATATCATATTAATGGAATCTGAATATCAGAACAATACTTATATAACAAAAAGCTTAGAATTTTTATACAACACTGTATCAGAACTTTCACAATTCAATGAGCCAGTGAATGCGAAAATAATTATGCTTGAAGGAATAGACGGCGTCTATGCTCTTGGGTTGTACAATCCTCCTATCAAGCAAGCAGCCTTCTGGACACTATTCACAACAGTACTTGACACAGAACATCAAAACACATTCAACGAATTTGTGCATGCAATAAAAAGTCACATCGCAGATGAGGGTGTCTTAACACTCCATATTGAAAAAAGTGAGTTTGTCGAAGCTGTAAGGGAGTATTATTCGATAAAGCTTGTAGAGAACTTAAAAAATTATCCTGTTAACTTTGAGTTTGTATACAATAAGCCGCGAGTGGAGCGGTTAAAAAAAATAATAAATCAATTAGAACAGTCTCATGGTCTTGACCTGTCTGGAAAAGTGCTTGAAATATGTTGTGGCAACGGCATGGCAACCGCAGCTTTAAACGAACTTGGCATTCGACCGTTGTGTATAGACAATGATTCATATTCTATTCTTGAAGGACTTGCCAGCGAAGTGTTAAAACCAGAAAAAACGATAGTTGCAGATGTGACAGAATTAACAGATATTATAAAAGGTGAAGAATTTGACGTTTCCGCGGGATTCATGCTTGGAGATATTAATGAATTCAACAGATCTTCATGGAAAGAGATACTGATACAAACCATAAAACTAACAAAAAAAGACGGCATCCTCCTGTTTACTTTTCGAACAGAACCAGAAGTTATGTTTGTCAGAGACCTGCTTGAAGAACTTGCAACAGGTGATGTGATTTGCCCCAATGAAACAGAATTGCTGTATGATTGTTGGATATACATTGGAAAAAAGAAACTTATGTAAGTTATTATTATACCACTCCGTAAGTATAATTTGGAACTTTTATGACATAAAACACAGAGGGATACAGGGGGTGGTTTTGGGTGGTGAAAGTTGCATATCTGTGATAGAAGGCTATAAAAAAACAGATACGGTTTAGTATAAAACCCCTTTTCCACAGGTATTCTTCAATGATCTTTATAAATTCGGTAAGCCTCAACAAGCCTCTTTACTGTCTTATAGAGGCTCTCCAAACCCACACTGTCTGCCGCTGCCCCCTCTGCTTTCTTATCCTTTGACCATATCGATGCTCCAAGATTTGCCCCAAACGAGCCGCCTCCAACAGGTATCATCTCGTTAATAATGAAAAAGTCAATGATCGTTCGAATTGCAATCTCCTGGCCACCGCTTCGATCTCCCCCAATGGCAACGGCTGCCCCAACCTTGCCACTGAGTGCATGAACATCCTTTGCAACGAGAGCCCGACATCGATCCATCAAAACCTTTGCCTGTCCGCTTACTGTTCCCTGATAGACAGGTGTCCCGATGATGATTGCATCAGCCCAGAGAAGAAGTGGATAAAGCTCGAGCATTCCATCACTATATATGCACCCACCTTCCCTGATGCAGTGATCACAGTGGATGCAGAAATTAAGCTCTTTTCTATGAACAGAGAAATACATGGTCTCGACCGCTCCAAGTTCACCTGCATATTTTAGAGCCTTTCTTACAACATAATCTGTTGCAGCCTTGCGAGGGCTTGCTGAGATGCCAAGAATCTTTATCATCTTTGTATCCATTAGCTAAAATAATGCTTCATCTCTTGATTGCTGCGCAACTTGATTACTTCGTAATCAAGAGTTATTTCTGCACAACGAAGTTGTGCAGTGCTTGCACAATCAAGAGTTATTCAAGAGTTATTTTCTGCACAACGAAGTTGTGTAGTGCTTGCACAATCAAGAGTTGTTATTATATTTCTGCTTGCGTTGTATGCAGTACTTGCACAATTAAGAGTTGTTATTTCTACACACGGAATGTGTAGCACAGCGTCAATAACCAATCTTTCGCATGTCTGGCTTTTATCTCTTGACTCGTGAAGTTCATCAAGACCTGCACCCTTCTATTTTATCAGAGCACTTTTTTCGTAAACTCCTCAAACCCGATCCTGTCAGTGAATTCGCCGATCCGTTCCCTTGGCTTTGCGTTCGCTTTGTAGTAGTCAATGACGCTCTGCGTTACCTTCTTTGCATCCTCAATCGACTCAACATAAACCAATTCCTTTGCAATTCTCGGCTTCCTGCCAGCATTTCCTCCGACGACTATCTTGAATCCATCCTTGAAGCCGAAGAAGCCGATGTCCCTCACCCACGACTCGCCGCAGCAGTTTGCACATCCTGATACGCCTATCTTGAACTTGGCAGGAAGACTCATGCCATGATATGCATCATGCAGAGCCATGCCGAGACCCAGGCTGTCTGAAACACCCCGCTTACAAAATGCCGTTCCCGGACAGGTCTTGACGCTCCGCACGCATAGCCCGATTGCTGCGCCCATGTCCATCCCAAGATCGTTCCAGACAGAATCGATATCCTCTTCCCTGAGTCCAACGATTGCTATCCGCTGTGCGCCCGTGATCTTTATCGCGGCTGCACCATATTTCTCTGCTACATCTGCAATCTTCCTTAAAACATCAGGAGGAAGCACACCCGCTGGTATAGCTGGTGCTATTGCATAAGTCTCTCTGTCTCTTTGCAAGATTGCTCCCTTCTCTGGAAGGTCTGTCTTCTTTTCATTAGCCATTCCTATCGCCTCTGCTGCCTTTCTTTCGGCATTATTAAACTCTTTGTCTGTTTAATTATTCCTTCCATTCTTATCACCTGATTACCACCCATGCGCTTCAAATCGCATGAGAACTCCTTTTAAACCAGCTTTGTGCCGTGCCTCGTCCTTTGATGCTCGCTCAAAGAAACGTGCAGCATCGATCATGTCCTCTGCTTCTGCTTTCTTTGCAGCATTCGCCTTCTCGGTTTCAGCCATAGTCTCGCCTTTTAACATCATCTCAAGGTTCGACTTCGTGTCTTTGACCATACCGAGAAGTTCAGCGACCTCTGCTGCATGCCATGCTTCATCCATCGCAACCTGCCTGAAATACATGGCTACGGTGTGGTGTCCCTCGCGCTCAGCCTGCTTTGACATTGCGAGGTAGAGCCCGACTTCTGTTGTTTCGCCTTTAAAGTTTGCTTCAAGTTCTTTTTTTGTTGTCATTTTATACCTCCATTATCGTATCACTGGTTGCATAAACATTCTAATTTTACTTTCTTAATAATATGTATTGTGGGTATATAATATTATGGTGACTGAAACCCTGGGCAGGTTATTTTTTGGCAGACGCTTAAGAGTCATTATGCTATTGCATAACTATAACTTGGAACTTTTATGACATAAACAGCAGAATGGATCCATGGAGTGGTTTTGGGTGGTAAAAGTGCATATCTGTGTGCAGTCCAAAGTCACCGAGGTAGACTAAGAAGACGCGATTACTCGCACCTCCCTGTCTAAGAACCGTACGTGCGACTTTCGCCGCATACGGCTCAAGCATTTTGTAACCCTTTCAGTCCCAGTGCAGCAGTTTTCGGATACTTCCTTAACTGCTTTTGTAATTCTGGTTTGCAAGGGTGTTAACATATTTTTTCAACTATTTTCCAATTGATATCAATCCATTGGAGAGTAGTTCTAATGTCTGCACGTCTCTCGCCTAATATCGGCGTAATTGAACTATTTACATTCACAGGTTTGCCTCCGTTTATACAACAACACACCAACGGTCAAGTCAGCACCCTTTCGGGTTAAGGCAAATTTTGAACCTCTATTCACTCCATTACAGACCGACATTCGCTTTTCACCGATTCCTTTACCCTCTGCGCCATCGTTACTCCTTACGGAGCTCCTACCCAACTATTTTGGGAGTGTATAGGGCTTGACCCTGGTTCCGCATCGCGAATAATTATGAACGCCTCAGAAGCCATCTCTGAGCCGGAAACCGTCCGTCCATTCCCTATAATGTGACAGCAGCCATTATAGTCTGCTTTCATACCTTTTGGTCTAAGCGAAGGCAGCCTAATTTCGCTTATCATGACTGACGACTCTTCCGATGATTCAACTTTCGTTTCTTCTTAGCGTTCTTATCCTGACAGTCGGTCTGAATATAGGCTTTCAGACTTCCCACGTTGTCCTGCAAGCTTAACACGCAAACGTTACCATTCGCACGTTTCACAGTAGGATTACCCCGAATGGAGGGGGTAGCCACAATGGCAATTCGCGGTTGCAGCTTCTTGTCGCACACTGTCACGCCATCTGGTGTTGAGCCTTTCCAATTAAACGTTCACTTACCACCAAACTCATAAACATCGACGTGGTAGGGTAAAAGCTATCAAGCTTATTGACAAATCAGGAGTGATGATATGGCTTACAACGACCTTCATGAGTTCATGATACTGCTTGAAGAGCATGGACTGTTAAAAAGAGTAACTATTGAAGTAGACCCCAACCTTGAGGTTACTGAAATATTGGATCGTCTTATGAAAAACAATGGCCCTGCCGTGCTTTTTGAAAATGTGAAAGGTAGCGACATACCTATCCTTTCGAATGTGTTCGGAAGCATGCAGCGGATGTGTCTTGCTCTTGGAGTTGAAAAACTTGATGATATAGCAGATCGCATTGAGAAGCTAATAAAGATCGAAGCGCCAAGGAGTTTGTGGGGAGGTATCAAGATGCTTTCACAGTTAAAAGAACTATCAGCTTTTCTTCCAAAGAGGATCAAAACAGGACCTTGCAAGGATGTTATACTTGGAGGAGATGAGGTAAATCTTGATAAGTTCCCAATTCTTACTTGCTGGCCAAAAGATGGCGGACCATTTATAACGCTCCCGCTCGTGTTCACAAAGAACCCGCATACAGGTAAGCAGAACGTTGGTATGTACCGACTCCAGAAATTTGATTCCAGGACCACTGGAATGCACTGGCAGATACACAAGCATGGGGCACGGGACTACCAGGATATCGAAAAAGATGAAAAATTGGAGGTTGCTGTTGCCATTGGTGCAGACCCGGCAGTTGTATACGCAGCAACAGCCCCACTCCCAGATAGCGTTGATGAAATGGCGTTTGCAGGATTTCTGCGAAACAAGAGCGTTGAACTTGTAAAATGTGAAACTGTTGACCTGCATGTTCCGGCAGCAGCAGAAATCATACTTGAAGGATATGTAGCTGCTGGGGAACTTTCTATCGAGGGAGCTTTTGGAGACCATACAGGCTACTACTCACTTGAAGACAACTACCCGGTGTTTCACATCACCTGCATCACGCATCGAAAAAATCCAATATATCATGCCACAATCGTTGGACGGCCCCCGATGGAAGATGCTTATCTCGGCAAGGCGACAGAGCGCATATTCCTGCCACTGCTAAAAATGCAACTGCCAGAGATTGTTGATATGAACCTTCCAGTTGAAGGCGTATTCCACAATCTTGCCATCGTCTCAATCAAAAAACGATATCCTGCCCAGGCAAAAAAAGTCATGCTTGCATTGTGGGGGCTTGGTCAGATGATGTTTACCAAAACAATCATCGTTGTAGATCAAGACATTAATGTGCACAACTTAAGGGAAGTGTTGTGGGCAACAACCACCAGAATCGATCCAGCAAGAGATGTCATGATAATCTCAAATACCCCCACAGACACACTCGATCATGCATCTACCATGCCAAACATTGGCTCAAAAATGGGCGTCGACGCCACAATAAAACGCAAAGACGAGGGATTTACCAGAGAGTGGCCAGATGTTGTCAGTATGCGAGAAGACATAAAAAAATTAGTAGATGAAAAATGGACTAATTATGGATTCTAATGCAGCCGTATGTTTAACTTGGTAATCCCATTCTTCAATCTATTTTTCCACCATTCTCAACACAACATATCCTGCAAGCATGAGTAGTGTCTCAGCAACTTAATTTTTAGACAATTTTTCTAAACCGATAAGCCAATATAGTAAACCACAAAGAGCATAGAGATATCGTTTTCCTCTGTAGACTGAAGAACTGTTATGTTGTAACTTGATCACTCACTAATAATATCAGGATAAATAGTATAATTCCACTCACCATGAAATTCCTCCCTCTTGATGTTGACCTTCGAGAGCTGTTCATCGGAAATTTCAATCCCTTTTGGATATTTGTTTGTATCGAGTTCACACGCTACTATGAGATCGGTTTTAGTAGTTGTGTTTGCGATAAGGTTGACGATCACCCAATGAGTTACCAGCGGTTTGCCACGCCAGTTCTGAGTTATACAGGAGAACAGCCGATGTTCGATTTTGTCCCATTTGCTTGTGCATGGCAGAAAGTGACATACTGAAATCTCCATACATGCTTCGTTAGCAAACTTTTGAAATTTCTGCCATAGGGGGCGGACTTGGGAAACTATTTAAAACTGTCAGTAGATCACACCATGTCTGCAAACCAGGTCATATCCAAAAAAGAGATAGATTTTTAAGCCAAAAAGCTGAATTTGACGGCTTCGATTCATGGGCTGTTTCAGTGTCGTCGGTGTCGTATTGGCGTTTCCTTTTCTCCAACATGTTTCATTGGTGTGGTGAACATGCGATACTTAATGCTGTCATCCTTCAATTCTTCTTCAATCCGGTGAGCAATGAGTTTTTCTGGATTATATAATCCTTTGACCCGTTCAATGAGTTCAGTAAAGCTGT
The DNA here is from genome assembly GCA_012910725.1 of Candidatus Ethanoperedens thermophilum. Lineage (GTDB taxonomy): Archaea > Halobacteriota > Methanosarcinia > Methanosarcinales > EX4572-44 > Argoarchaeum > Argoarchaeum thermophilum. The sequence continues at coordinate 6,730 of WNEG01000017.1, forward strand.
TGAACTTGCCTTTTTCCCGTTCTTCGATTATACTCCACATAAGCTTTTTGCCAATACCAGGGAGCAGTTCCAATATATGAAGTCTCGCGGTGATGGGGTAAGCATTGTTGAAGAAGTTGATAAATCGCTCTTCATTGCTAAGAATAATTTTCTCGATTACAAAAGGCAATTCCTTCTGGGAGCTGTTTGTTGTATCCCTGTATCTTAGTCTACGCTTTACATGAAAGATATGATCATCAGTAATATTCACTCGATCCATGACCATTGATGATGTATCCTCTGCCTGGTACATTTCCATTAAAACAAACCGTTCCTCCCCGATTGCTTGAACCAGTGGTTTTTTCTGATAGATGGGGCGCCTGTCGTCCAGATGGCCATGGGGTAGATAATCTAAAATCCATGCTACAGTTTCTTTCTCTGGTTTTTTTTCTTTCATCGGCATAGCTATTTACCCGGTCCATTTTAACTCGGTATGTGTCTTATATTTATTACTATTTATATTCTATCAATTGAGCCTGCTCATTCCTGGGCTTCTGTTACTATATCTAAGATCTGCTTTAAATCTTCTTCGGAGAGGGTAAATCGCTCCTTTGCATAGATTGATCGTATTTCATCATAGGATGCAGGCAGTATGTCAGCTATCCTAACTGCAATCTCTGGTTTTATCTTTTCAAGTGAAAGCAGTTTATTGACAAGTTCTCTTGATTTTTGAGCAGATAGCTTAGCAAAGGCCTCAGCATGGTAAATAGCTCGCCGCAATTCATAACCAAGTTCTTCTTCATTAGCACGCTCCGATTTAATATTTTCCAAGAGCTGCTTTACCTCTGCTATTGTTAGCAATTCTTCACTGACAATGTGTTTAACAATCATTTTAGATCTTGATAATATTATTTGAATATCTGTGTAGTCAGGTGCTCAGGGAATGCTATGATCTCTTTTAATGAGTTTGCATCTTTTACTTTCAGCACGTATCCACGGCCGCGTTTGTCAATGACTGTACCTGTGCGCCCGTGAAATTTGGGGTTAGGCATCCCATGATGAATACTTGGATCAAGTATTATGTGTACATGCTCTCCGACTTCAAATTCACTGATCGATTTACTAACTGGTGATATACCGCGTGCTCGAATACTTTTTTTAAGCTTATATCGTGTTTTTCTTCTTTCACCGTGTGATTTTGGCAATATTTATTCCTCCAATATCCTTATTTAATTGTTACTATTGTAATCCTCAAAAGTTTCCTTTCTGCATACTGTGTATGCAGAAACAATTCTTGATTGCGTTAGCAATCAAGTATGCAGCAATCAAGATTTTATATTGATAACATCGATACCAACAACTTTTGCATAAATGCCCAGTGCCTCGCCAAGACTTGGGGTTGTGCGTCCCCCATCACCAGAGATAAGCTCCTTCACATACAAGCCACTCTCGCATGTAACTATGAAAACTGCAACATTTTCATCAAAGCTTTCAAGTTCAATCGAACGCACAGATCGTTTGCGTATAAGATCTGCTCTGTGATGAATTGCTCGGGTTGGTGTTTGCTGGGTAATTACTCCTCTCAATTTATTACTACATAATTTAAGTCTTTCCTCTGGTATGTTCTCTTCTAACATAACTGTTAGCTTATAAGTTTTATCAGTGCGCATCTCTTTAATCTGTTTAACCTTACTATGGTCCACATATTCCAGATCGGACACTTCCACTTTGTAAGAAGCAAACGCATTAATCTCTTGTTGAAGGGCAGAAAGATCGATACTACTTCGTTTTTTCGCACCTCGCACCTCAAGGACGAATGGACGACCGTTGCCAAGCATAAGTGCATCAACGTCTTCTCTTCCAGCACCATGAAATACAGTACCAGTGGCATTAAAAGCTTTGATTACTCTCTCTGAGACTAACTCCTCTACTGACTCCGGGTACAGTTTTCCAGTAAATCCACACTCTTCACATCCCTTGCCTCCACAGATTCTGCATGCCCATCGCGTCTGTGGTATGCCGCGGACAAGTTTTCGGTACCGACCATAAATAAATAACGAATTAATATCAAGTCTAACCTTATCGTTTTCAAGTTCTATCACCACAACAACATCAGGTCTTCTGAGCTGTGCTTTTTTGCCGGTGCGTTTCTCAATAATCTTCCCAACTTCACGATTCAACTCTGTTTTGATTGGCTCTGCAAAACGAGTACCTGATTCACTCCACAATATTTCTTCATTTTCACTTAGTAGTCCTGTCATCTTTGTACTGATAAGAAATGAATTATACTCAACTGCCGAAAGTGCATCAATGACGCGTTCTACCCACAATTCGATGTTGTTAAACAAGTTTCCACACACCCAGCACGTGTCCTCGTAACCTCCCTTGCCCAACACTTTTCTTGCATACTTGCTGCTTGCTGAAAGCTTCTCCAACCATTCAGTGCTGCCAGACTCCTGACGCATTCTATCAGCTTCCATCGAGAGTACAAGCTTGATAGCTGCACCCCGCACATCATTCGAAAGATCAGTGGAAAGATTCGCGAATATCCGCCCCATGCAATGGTCACAAATACTACCTTCGCTGAGAATAGAGGAAGCCATCTGAAGAATACTATTATCCATAAGATAATTATGTAAGAGCGTTTAATAGCCTATATATATTTCGTGATCAAATAAAGAGAGAGGCTGTGCGAGTGTCATCTGGGTGGATGGCTACAACACATTTCGTGAAAAAACCAGACTAAAGAGGAGTTTCTGAGAGTAGCAAGGGTTAAATGGAAGACATCATATTTACATTTGAGGTGAATGACCAATGACAAGATTTCCAGAAGCTGAAGCAAGAATTCTTAACATGAAGATATGCATGAGGTGCAATGCCAGGAATCCAGTACGTGCAACTCGATGCAGAAAATGTGGTTATAAAAATCTTAGAATGAAATCCAAGGAATCGAAGGGCACATAGACTATTTTACAATAGTATATGCACCCGTATATACACATCAGCAGACCATTAACATCTTTGATGATTGGTCTTGCTGTGTTTACTTCGTCTCTGATAGGTGTAGGGCGCAACATCGATGCCTATATGCTCCCTGTTTTTCTTGGCGTTACGATTGCATCGTTGTTTGGAATAGCTGGGAATGCGATAAATGACTACGTTGATCAGAAAACTGATAAAATAAACCACCCGGATAGACCCATCCCATCAGGGGAGTTAACGCCCGGGCAAGCACTGAATTTTTCAATACTTTTTTTCATACTTTCTTTGTTGCTATCCACTTTTTTAGGCTTTATTATTGGATTTGAAGCACTTTTAATATGCATAATTGCACTTGCATTTCAAATAGCGTATGAAAAGAAATTCAAAAAGAAAAAAATTATAGGAAACATGATAATAGGTGCTCAAACAGCGCTTGCATTTGTTTTTGGTGGTGTTCTTGTTGGTAAAACCGTAATAACTGGTATCTTTGCAGTTGCTGTATTTTTGGCTATTGTTGGGCGTGAAATAGTAAAAGACATCGAGGACATCAAAGGAGATACAGGCAAAACAACTCTACCAATAAAAATTGGGACAAAAAATGCAGGAATCGTGGCAGTGATATTCATAGCTTTGTCAGTTTTAATCAGTCCACTGCCTTATTATCCGCTTCACATATTTGGACTGGAATATTTGCTGGTTGTTTTAATAGCTGATATGCTATTTATCTGCTCAACGCCTGTTATTTTCAGAGATGCTATGCTTGCCAGAAGAATGCTTAAATTTGCAATGTTAATAGCAATCACGGCATTTATAACAGGAGCCATGTTTTAAAGTGGCGGAAAGTTTAAAAACCAAAACTGCATTAGTAACTATACAAAGTTAAATACAATACAAAAGAGATGAGTATTAAATGGCAGTAGAAAAACCACATCTAAACTTGGCAGTGATTGGCCATATCGATCACGGCAAATCAACACTTGTCGGACGGTTGATGTATGAAACAGGTGCAGTAAAACCACACGTAATAGAAAAATACAAAGAAGAAGCAAAAGCTAAAGGAAAAGAATCCTTTGCCTTTGCATGGGTGATGGATTCACTCAAAGAAGAGCGAGAGCGCGGCATCACTATTGATGTTGCACACGAGCGATTCGACACAGCCAAATACTACTTTACGATAGTAGACTGCCCGGGACATAGAGATTTTATCAAAAACATGATTACAGGTGCTAGTCAGGCAGATGCTGCAATTCTTGTTGTATCAGCCAAGGACGGTGTACAGGCACAAACCAAAGAACATGTATTTTTAGCCCGGACACTCGGCATCAACCAGCTCATCATAGCCATGAACAAGATGGATGAGGTAAACTATGATGAAACTAAATTCAATGAAGTGAGGGAGCAGTTAAATCAGTTACTCAGAATAGTAAAATATAATCCAGAGGAGATGAACTTCATACCAACCTCTGCATTCGTTGGAGATAATATTTCAAAGCCCAGTGATAAAACACCATGGTATAAGGGGGTAACAATCCTAAAAGCCCTCGATGAATTAAAAGAACCAGAAAAGCCAACCAAACTTCCACTACGCATACCAGTACAGGATGCATACACCATATCTGGAATTGGAACGGTGCCTGTGGGCAGAGTGGAAACAGGCAAAATGAAGAAAGGTGACAAGGTCATATTCATGCCAAGCAAGGCAGTCGGGGAAGTTAAATCCATCGAGATGCACCACGAAGTGATTGATGAAGCAATACCTGGCGATAACATTGGATGGAATGTACGAGGTGTTGATAAAAAAGACGTTCGCAGGGGAGATGTTTGCGGTCATGCAGATAATCCACCATCAGTAGCTGAGGAATTCAAAGCACAGATCGTAGTGCTTCAGCATCCGTCTGCTATAACCGCGGGATACACCCCAGTATTCCACTGCCACACATCACAGGTAGCTTGCACAATAACATCCATCGACGCGAAACTTGATCCAAAAACAGGTCAGGTAAAAGAAAAAAATCCTGACTTTATTAAAGCAGGTGATGCAGCAATAATTACCGTTAGACCAACTAAACCACTGTGTATCGAAAAAGTCAAAGATATTCCACAATTAGGACGCTTTGCCATAAGAGATATGGGTCAGACCATTGCTGCAGGCATGGTAATAGATCTCAAACTGAAACACTAATTTTCTTCCTAATTTTTTTGGAGTAACACTTAATATGGTACAAAAAGCAAGAATCAGACTCGCCGGCACCAGCCCAGCCACACTGGACGGCATATGCGGTCAGGTAAAAAGAATCGCTGATAAAACCGGGGTAAACATTGCAGGGCCAATACCACTTCCTACAAAAAAACTTGTAGTACCGTGCCGCAAAAGTCCTGATGGTGAAGGCACAGGAACATGGGATCACTGGGAGATGAGAATACACAAGCGATTGATAGACCTTGATGCAGATGAACGCGCTCTAAGGCAACTGATGAGGATCCAGGTGCCAAAAGACGTCAGCATCGAAATAGTCCTCACAAGCTGAGGCAGCTTTTATAGTATGTGTTTAGCTAACCACGAGATTACACAGATCTTGATTACTGCGTAATCAAGAGTTAATTTCTGCTCACGTTGTGTGCAGTTACTGGTAATTTCTGTACAACG
>WNEG01000017.1:12467-15716 GCA_012910725.1 Candidatus Ethanoperedens thermophilum
GTTGTGCAGTGCTTGCGTAATCTCGTGGTTTTTTTCGCCTCAGCTCGAAACACGTACCTTTTATGTAATCTCTGTACAACGAAGTTGTGCAGTTACAAGATTGAAAAAAATAGATACGGAACGTATCGAATCAACGCCTGTGGAGATTGAAACCTCTACTTTGATTTTCCGTGAAATACTTTAACAGTATTCCACATATTAAAGCAAGTTCGGTCTATGAATCAGGAAGCTTCACAGCTTTAGCGTGAGGTAGTTCACTTATACTTCCATTCGTCCAAACAACCATCCTCCGATGGCAGTTGTGGTAATTGCAAAGGACGTCAGCACAACTAAACATACAACGATTGGTATTTCCGATTCGCCAATTAGTGTAAAGCGAAGCGCTTCCACTCCATAAGTGAGTGGATTCAGGTGCACTGCTATTTTAAGCCAGTCTGGAAGTTTTGATAGCGGAAAAAAAGCCCCGCTTAATAATACCAGCGGCATAGTAAGAAAGCTCATAACCATCTGGAATCCTTCATGACTTTCAATCTTTGTGGCAAGAGCGATACCAAGACTGATAAAACCAATTCCAATGATAAACATGATAGGAATAGAGAGCAGCATACCAGGTAGTGATTTGTAGTGCACGCCGAAACCGTTAGTAATAATCATCAAAAGTATCCCCTGTATCATGGCAGTGGTTACACCTCCGAATGCTTTACCAAGAGCAATGCAAAAGCGATTCACTGGAGCTATCAGGATTTCCTTTAAAAATCCAAATTCACGATCCCACATGACAGATATGCCTCCAAAGATGGAGGAGAATAACAGGACCATGGCAATAATACCAGGCGCCATAAATTCTTTATAATTTTCAATATTGTAGCTTGAACCCATGGCTGTGCCGAGAATGATGAGGAAAAATAGAGGCGTTGCAAGTGAGCCTACAATTCTTGATTTGGCTCGTTTAAATCGCAACATCTCTCGAAGCCACATCGTATAAACCGTTTGAAAAGAAAGCATTGCATCCATATTTATCGTCTCTTTGTTTGTAGTTTATACTTCATATAGGTAATATCATCCACGAGATTATCTCTGATACCACGACCAGTGTAGTGAATAAATATATCATCCAGTGTTGATTTTCTCACAGTCATTGACTGGATGTTGATACCAGATGTGAAAGCTGTGCTGAACACCTTCGGTACCACCTCTTCACTTTTTTTGACACTAAGATACACTGTTTGATCCTCAGTAGAGATAGAGGCATAACCAGCCTCTTTATAGACTCTGGAAAGTTTTTTTGCATCTTCAGAAGTGTCCAATGTAAGGATAATCACATCGCCTCCAAACACACTTTTCAATTTTTCTGGTGTATCCAGTGCTACAACTTGTCCGTTGTCGATTATCGCAATACGGTCACACAGGTGATCCGCCTCTTCCATGTAATGTGTTGTAAGCACTATAGTAATGCCCTCTTCCTGATTAAGACGACGAATATACTCCCAGATATGAAGCCTGGTCTGCGGGTCAAGCCCAAGCGTTGGCTCATCTAAGAATAGCACCTTTGGGTGATGCATCAACCCGCGTGCGATCTCGAGGCGGCGAATCATGCCTCCTGAGTAGGTTTTGACTAAAAGTTTGCTCTTGTGTGAAAGTTCCACCAAATCGAGCACTTCGTCCATCCTTTTCTTTCTAAGACTTGCCGGAAGTCCGTACAGTCGTCCATGGAGATCGAGATTCTCCCACCCGGTGAGCTGCTCATCAAGCGTGCTGCCTTGAAACACCACTCCAATTGCAGCACGCACAGAAGCAGAATCATGCACCACATCAAAACCGTTCACCGTGCCAGTGCCTGAAGTGGGATGGATCATTGTTGAGAGCATGTTAATAAGTGTGGTCTTTCCAGCACCGTTTGGACCAAGCAAACCGAACAATTCTCCTTCCTTCACACTGATATTTATTTTGTTTACTGCGATAAAACCGTTAAAGGACTTGGTAATTTGGTCAGTTACAATAGCATTCACATCAACCTACACACAACATGAGCAGAAATAAGTACTGTTACAAATAGCATTCACCTCAAATAGCATTCACATCAACCTACACACCTCGATTGCTTTGCGCAACTCGACTACTTCGTACTTGAGAGTTACTGGTAATTTTCTGCACAACGAAGTTGTGCAGTGCTTCTTGCAATTGAGAATTGAGAATTGTTTCCGCACAACGAAGTTGTGCAGTGCTTGCGTAATCAAGAATTACTTTCTGCACAACGAAGTTGTGCAGATACCTACCCATAGGTTTAATAGGCTTTTCGTGTAATGATGCTTGTTTATGTGGCAGGAAATATCACGTTTCGGAAAAAAACTTGTTGATGCGGGACTGGTGGGGTCTTACTTTGGGAATATCAGCATTAGGGCAGGCAGCAAAATAATAATAACCAGGCACAATGCACCACTTGATAAGATAACTGAAAATGGAGTGGTAGAAGTCAAGCTTGATAGCTCTTCAGAGATCAACAGCACAGCATCCTCTGAAACGATCGTTCATAGAAAAATATACCAGATGACTCCAGCACTTGCTATAATCCATGCTCATGCACCATTTGCAGTCATACAATCACTTGTTGAATCAGCAGACCATATAATCCCGGTTGATGTTGCAGGACAACAGGTTCTGAATGAAATACCTGTTGTACACGGTGGCATAGGAAGCCCTGAACTCGCGGTAAATGCTGGAACAGCACTTAAAGACCATAAAGGCATTATTATACATGGTCACGGGAGCTTTGCTGTTGGTGAGACACTCGAGGAAGCCTTTGCCATCACCACACAGCTAGAGTACAGCTGCAACATCAGGTACTATGTCGGGCTTGCAGGAAAATAAAAAAACAGACACTTTCTAAATCATGATATTTGAAAAAATTCGTACAGTCCCCCGCTCCAGTGAGCTTCTTGATAAAGCATTTCGCCGCGGAAGCCGTGCTAAAAATGGCAAGATTAGTTATAATACCAAGCGTGAAGCAGAGGCGTCGATGATCATGACAGCAGGTAACATCCTCTCAGATAATCTTGCCAACGTTGTGCGTGATTTTCCAAGCTTTAACGAGATTTCTCCATTCTACAATGAGCTTGCCGATGTTATTGTTGGAGTGGATAAAATTAGAATGAGCCTTTCAAGTATCCAGTGGGCAAGCAAAAAAATAAAAGAGATTACAAGATTTAATATCAGCAAGATATATCACAAAGAAGACCCAAAACTCACACG
>WNEG01000010.1 GCA_012910725.1 Candidatus Ethanoperedens thermophilum
TGAATTTGCGTTACACAGATCTCGCTAATGAATAAATTAAATGAGAAATATCTAAATTATAGTGACTTTTTACTACTTTCCAATCATCATTACTCTCCGTAGTTTTATTAACCGCGGATGCACGCAGATGCCTGATTAACAAATCCGCGTTCATCCGCGCTTATCGACGGTTCATTATATTTTCAACTGACCGGAAGAACTCTGCAAAACCGATCCCGAGTGTCCGTATAGATAGTCAATCTGATAGGGCTCGGATGGGACTACAACACGAGATGCCAGAGAGCCACATGCTTGAGTAAGCTGTTTGGTTTCAGGATTTTAACCACAATGTTGTACAGCTTGATTGCGAAGCAATCAAGATTTGATAGCCTCATTGCAGATGCGTGTTAAATTGACAACTTATTTATAGTATCACATAGACTAATCTGACTAAACTAACGAGTGAAAAGTGATAGAGATGGATGTATTTTTGAAAGTGCTCCTGATTGTAGGATTATTAATTGCGTTCACGATACTATTGTGTACATACAGAGCTGTGGTTGGTCCAGGAATATTCAATCGGGTTATTGCAGTTAATGTAATAGGGACAAAAACAATCGTTCTTCTGGTTCTCATAGGTTATTATTTTGAAAGACCCATGTTCTTTGATATTGCACTTTTGTATGCTATGTTAAACTTCATCGCTACTCTAATTTTTGCAAAATATGTAGAGAGGGGTGACCTGTGCTCGAGATAATCGTTGTAGCATTTCTTGCGGTTGGTATATTCTTTATGTTTGTTGGTGCGGTAGGATTATTGAGGTTTCCTGACTTTTACACGAGACTGCATGCGACAGGAAAGTGCGATACTCTCGGGGAAGCTCTTATCATTGCTGGTTTGCTAATATATCACCTATTCCATTACCCACAAACGCCTCTTGTATGTGTGAAGCTATTGTTTCTGATCATATTCATCTTTATCACCAATCCAACAGCGACGTATGCGCTGATGAGATCTGCTTATAAGACCGGTGTTAAGCCGTGGAAGCTCGGGGATGAGAGACAATGAAAGGAAAGAGTTTTGGAATACTTGTAACTTTTTGTATGATGTTTCTATTCTGGCTTCTTCTCTCTGGAATCTTTGATGTGCTCCATCTTACAGCTGGTCTAATATGCAGTGCAATCATTGCTTTGATCTCTCATGACATGATCATAAAAGGGGATGAAGAGAAGATTCTTTCAAAATCATTCAAACTTGCCATCTACATACCATGGGAATTATGGCAGATAGTGCTTGCAAATCTCGATGTTGCATATCGCGTGTTGCATCCAAAGATGCCAATAGACCCTCTTATAATAGAGTTTGACACTACTTTGCAAAGTGATCTTGCTCTTGTAACACTTGCTAATTCTATCACCTTAACCCCTGGGACGATAACAATTGGCATAACGAATGGAAGGTTTTGTGTGCATGCAATTGCAAAAGAGCCTGCTGATGCGCTTACTGTTGATAAAACGATGCAGCAAAAGGTAGCTGATGTGTATATGGAGTGGTGATAAAAAGAAATGATACCTTCTATCGACATTGCTTTATTATCGATCATTGTGGTACTTGCGATAGTGGCGATAACTGTTAAAGACCTCCTCGCCGCAACGATGGTACTTGGTGTTTACAGTTTTTTGATGGCAATGGTCTGGGTAGAGATGCATTCGGTGGATGTAGGCTTTACAGAAGCTGCTGTCGGTGCTGGTGCAACAACAGCCTTCTTGATTGCAGCATTATCAAGGACAGCGAGGCATGAAAAAAAAGTAACAGATAAAAAGATGAAACAATTGCCGGCAGTAGCACTTGTTTTTATCATCCTGTTAGGTGTCATCTTTGTGTACATAGCAGAGGACATACCTGCATTTGGAGATCCAGATTCTGCCCCAAATAAGTATGTAAAGTTGTTCAGTATGGATGCTGGTGAAATAGAAAACGATCTGGATCAGGGTATTATCCCTGAAAAATTGATTGATAGGATTGAAGAGACAGGTTTTCAAGCTCCCACCGGGGTTAGAAATCTCCAGAAGGGCGAATGGGACGCAGCTATTATTCCAGAAGAGACAAAGCAACATTTCTACCCAAAGGAACAGAAGTATTATTTTATCAAAAAGGAAGGTGATATGCTTGATGTTTACCGATACTCGCTGATCGTACGATGGGTAGAAGAAGGTAAAGCAGAGACTGAAGTTGTAAATATGGTAACTTATGGTCTTGCAGATTATCGTGGTTATGACACTCTTGGAGAGACCGCTGTTATTTTTACTGCCGGTGTATCAGTCATACTGCTTTTAAGGAGGAGAGGTAAGCTTTGAGCGAGGAGAGAGATGTCATCATAGAAACTGTATCAAGATTGATGATACCGTTTATCCAGCTTTTTGCATTGTATGTGATCATTCATGGAGCAGGTGGACCTGGTGGAGGATTCCAGGGGGGAGTTATATTTGGCTCTTCCTTCGTGTTGTTCATCATCGCTTTTGGTATCACAGCTGCACGAAAAAAAGTTTCAGAAAGAGTGAATACTGCTCTGAGCGCTCTTGGTGTGTCCATCTATGCTGGAGTGGGGCTTCTGTGTATAATCTTCAGTCTCGGGGTTGCACAATATCTAAACTATGGGTATCTTCCACTGCCAGTCCACTTTGAAGAGAGAAGAGCTCTTGGTATGGATTTTGTAGAAATAGGTATAGGAATAACAGTGATGGCAATAGTCACATCTATATTTTTTGACCTTGCATGGAAAGAAGAAGATGAAGGAGGCGAAGAGTAGATGGAATGGATAGCAGAAATACTTGAAAAATATAATTATTGGACTTTTATAATTATCATGCTTATCGGTTTCTATGGGATGATAGCAAAGGATAATCTGATCAAGAAGATAATAGGCTTAAGTATATTCCAGACTGCTATATTTCTCTTCTATGTATCACTGGCTGATGTGATCGGGGGAACTGAGCCAATCGTAATCAAAGGATATGAAGGCTTGTATGTAAATCCATTACCCCATGTACTTATACTTACAGCTATAGTAGTATCAGTAGCAACTCTTGCGGTAGCTCTCGCTCTGGTAATACGAATATATGAAGAATACGGAACAATAGAGGAAGATGAGATATTAGCAAAGGAAAGAGAGGCAGTTAGTTAATAATCTTGGGTATTGAGCAGTTTGATGTGCTTATTGTTGTAATTTCCCTCCTTTCAGCATTCACCCTTTTGACTGCTGGCTGAACAAAAAAATCCAGTAACAATGGTGAAGCCACAAGTAACTTCATCTTCATTGTGAGGTTTGGATCAAGGATGGTAAACGGACTGTAGTTATAGGAAGCCGTCAAATCAGCTTTTTGGCTTAAAAGTCTATCTCTTTTTTTAAGTATGATCCGGCTTGCGGGGTTGAAACTTTAAGATATCTCTCATCCAGATGGCGTAACAGCCCCTATGCAACGACGCATTTAAATATTAGCATAATTAAGAGGTAGGCATGAATGTACTAGTAACAGGCGGTGCTGGATTTATCGGGTCCAATCTGGTTTCTGAACTCTCTAAAGAACATGACGTAACGGTGCTGGACAACTTCCACACAGGTAGCACAGATAATCTAAAGGATAAGATAACTGTTGTCAACGATTCCAGTGGTAATATCGGCGATCGGTTCTCAAACGCTGATATTGACGCAATTTTTCATCTTGGCATACCATCCTCCTCTCCGATGTACAAGGAGAATCCGATGCTTGTCGGGTCAGCAATAAACGATGCTATCAACGTCTTTGAGTTTGCGAAGAAGACAGGTGCGAAGGTTGTGTTTGCATCTTCTTCCTCTCTTTACAATGGACTACCTACCCCGAATCAAGAGGATATGAAGGTAATGGTAGCCGATTATTACACCGAGGCGAGGCTGGGAATCGAACGGGTTGCAGAGTTGTACCATAAGTTATATGGAATCAGTGTGGTCGGACTCAGGCTTTTCTCGGTCTACGGCCCCAACGAGCATGCAAAAGGAATCTACGCAAATATCATCTCCCAATTCCTATGGGAGATGCTGGATAACAAAATTCCAGTAATCTATGGTGATGGTAAGCAAACAAGGGATTTTGTTTTTGTGAGTGATGTGGTCCGGGCGTGTATCCTTGCCATGGAAACGGATGTTTCAGGCACTTTCAATGTAGGAACTGGTGTTTCGCATAGTTTCAATGATGTTGTTGATCTCTTGAACAATGCGCTTGGCACAGGTATCAAACCGCAGTATATCGAGAATCCTGTGAAGAATTATGTAGCCCACACGTTGGCTGACCTCTCGAAGGTGAAGGCCGCTCTTGGTTTCCATTCAGAGTATTCATTGGAAGAGGGTATCAGTGAGATTGTTTGAGGTGCCAGGTGGATGTGGTGATTTTGGAGAAGATGGGGTTTTCTGGTATCAGTCAGGTTCCAGCTTTGACATCAATTGTTGTAAGCTTTAATTGTGTAGGCAGAAACCACTTCACTAATCATTGCAAAAATTCAGTTAAACCAGTGTGCTTACAATAAGCCACCGTTTGACCGATATACAGGATTTTCAGGATGTTGAAGTTGATATAAATTTAGGCTGTCTGAAAAAACAGATAATTTCTTAAGCCAAAAAGCTGAATTTGATAGCCTCAAAATAAACTCGAAACAAATACGAAAAGTATAAAAGGTGTGGAGTAACCAACAGGCGGTTAAATGCTGCACATTCGGCACGTTTTTGAAAATGCTCTCGCAGGCAGCATTACTTATGATAATGCCATACACCTGTTTACTGAATGTAAGCCTTCAACCCTGTTTGCTCTTGCAGATAACTTGCGTAAGATGACATGTGGAGATGTGGTTACCTATGTTGTCAACAGGAACATCAATTTTACTAACATCTGCACCGGAAGCTGCAAGTTTTGTGCTTTTAGAAGGGAAAATGGCTATCGATTATCCATTGAAGAGATAATAGCTAAAGCAAGAGCCGCAGTTGATGTTGGTGCAAGCGAAATATGTATACAGGGTGGACTTCTTAATGACATGTACATTGAAGATTACTGCGAGATTCTGAGGAGTGTAAAATCAGAGTTCCCACACCTTCACCTCCATGCATATTCCCCAATGGAAGTGTTTCATGTTGCACACACCTCTAATATTTCTGTTAAAACTGCACTGTCAAAACTTAAACAAAGCGGTCTTGATAGTATGCCAGGTACGGCCGCAGAGATATTTTCTAAACGGGTGCGAAGTATTATATGTCCTGAAAAATTAAGTGCAGAAGACTGGTTAACAGTGGTACGCTCTGCACATGAAATGGGAATACCAACTACAGCAACCATGATGTACGGGCACATTGAGACTATCAAAGAACGGATAGAACACATGCTGTGCATACGAGAACTCCAGAAAAAAACAAGAGGCTTCACCGAGTTTGTGCCACTACTTTTTATGCCGCACAACAATGCACTTGGAAAGCTTACAAACAATCATAGAGATGAACTTGACGATCTGAAGGTTCATGCGATTGCAAGAATTATTTTTCACACCCACATCAATAATATTCAGACAAGTTGGGTGAAACTTGGAATGAAATGTGCACAGGACACACTCCTTTGTGGTGCCAATGATCTTGGGGGCACACTGATGGAGGAGAAAATATCTAAGAGTGCAGG
>WNEG01000105.1 GCA_012910725.1 Candidatus Ethanoperedens thermophilum
CAATGGCAAAAGTTATCTCTGTACACGAAGTGTGCAGACTTAGAAACGATAGTAAAGTTTATCCACTACACACTTCGTGTGCAGGCTTGAAACAATGGCAAAAGTTATCTCTGTACACGAAGTGTGCAGACTTGAAACGATAGTAAAGTTTATCCACTACACACTTCGTGTGCAGACTTGAAACGATGGCAGAGTTTATCTCTGTACACGAAGTGTGCAGACTTGAAACGATAGTAAAGTTTATCCACTACACACTTCGTGTGCAGACTTGAAACGATGGCAGAGTTTATCTCTGTACACGAAGTGTGCAGACTTGAAACGATAGTAAAGTTTATACTTTGCAACACATCAAATAGGTTTGTGAAACTGATAGCTCTTGTAATATCTACAAAACATGCCGAGGTTGCGCTTCGAAGGTTAATTGAATTACATCTCCTGCACAGTTATGCAAAGGTGCATCGTGCTGGTCACTATGTATATTTACCGGTAGTGTCTGCCCCGGATGATGCACTTCTTCCTCCTTACAGAATTGATTCGTTTGACTTTGAAGAGCTGCCCCAAAGAAGAACTATTAAACATATTCTTGGCTACACCCCTTCTTTTGATGTGATAGGCGATGTTGCGATATTACCTGCCACTTCACTTGATCCGTCTGCTGAAGCAGAAGCGATTTTTTCAACACAAAAAAACATTCATGGCGTGTTTCAATCCATTGCACCAGTAAGTGGTGAGTTTAGAACCAGAATCCTTACTCATATCAAAGGAGAGTGTGGAACTAAAGTGAAATATCAAGAGTATGGGCTCACCTATGAACTTGATGTGGCACAGGTATATTTCACACCAAGGCTTGCTACAGAGCATCACCGAATAGCAAGCAAGATAGCGAATGGAGTGGTTGTAGACATGTTTGCAGGTATCGGACCATTTAGTATTCCCCTTGCAAAAAAGAATCCGAACACGACGATTATTGCAATAGACAAAAATAGAAATGCAGTGCAATATCTTAAACAAAATATTAAGAGAAATAAAACGAAGAATGTGTGTGCTGTTATTGCAGACTCGATGGCGCTGCCACTTGGATGCAATATCGCCAACCATCTGATCATGAATCTTCCTCATAGTGCACACCAGTTTCTTGATGAGGCACTGAGGGTGATAAAAAATGAGGGTATTATTTACTATTATGACATTACAACTGATGATGATCTGTATCAAGCAAGCATACAGGAGATGCAAACACATGCGGCAGAGTCTGGATGCAGCATAGATGTGGTATCACAGCATGTTGTGCGCTCATATTCGCCGCACCATTACAACATCTGTATTGAGGCAAGAGTGTATAAATAATAATATATAAAAATAAAACCAAAATATTTTTATACGGTTAATCCATACAGCGAGCTTATTGCATCTGCGATAGCCTTTGAAACGATAACAAACATTATTATGATTAAAGCTAATTGATAGCCTTAACTCCGTACCACTTTAGGGAATATGTCCAGCCCAGGTCGCTCATCCAGATCCACAACCTTCTTTGGAACCTCGGTTACCATACCACGATCCCCCAGATCGACATGATAGACCTTGCCATACTTGAATAACAGATCAACCGGAGTCATCTTGCGATTCAACTCACCATTTCTTCAGGATCTGCTCCAACTTACAGTGGATGTAGAGGGATAGAAATGATACGAACGGTACAGGGATAAAATAAACTACATCGTACATAATATAGAATCCATCCGGAAAGACGCGGAAAGCGAACTTGGACTGAGTGGGATATTCTTAAGAGTTTCATCGGAATGGCGCCTGCGGTATACGACATCCGGGTATTTGAACTGCTGCCGCTCAAGATCAAAGCATCTGTGATGGGTAATTATATCGTCCTCTATGGGAAACTGCCAGGGATATCAGAGTATTTTTATCATTACAGGAAGCTGTGGGATGATTGCAAACACAGGGTTGAAGCCCTGGTACTTTGGAAGTTGCAGAGAACAGGTGGCTTCAATACAGAGATTTGAATGGTTCAAAAATCGACTGTTCCGGATCATATAAGCCCAACCACCGATACTGCTGATACAATAATATTTAATTAGCATTAAAGCGTAATCAAGTAACTATGAGGTCAATAGGACTATTTATTTTTCCATTGCTGTTGTTAGTTATTGTCTTTTCGGGATGTCTTGAAACACCAGTTGCAGCGCCCCCACACATCGATGAAAACGTGCTTGAAGAATGTGGTTGGGTGCAGATTGGAGATTCCACGAGCATGTCCAAAACCTTTGACATAGGTGGTAAAGAGATAAAAATCAACACCGCAACGATCAATTATGGAGATAAGTCCCTGGAGGCGTATTTGATGCGTCAGGTTGGTGCATACAGCAATAGAGAGAACGTATCTACAGCAAGAATAGTTGCCATGCGAATCGTGCTTCCTGCTGGTATCCCGCTGCCATCACAGATAGTTTTAGAGATGGCTTCAACACAGGTAAAAGACATGGCTGTCGAGATGAACATTAAAGATTTTCATAAAATCAATAGAACACAGGTACCACTGAAAAATGAAAAAACAGCCGAAGCCAATGTATACAGCGGCTACATCACTCTTGATGGCAACAACGTCCCACTTAAAGGAATGATTGCTACATGGGGTGTATCAGGCTCGACACTTGTTGTAACTACAGTCTATCCAGACAAGGATTTTGTCTTTACAGAAGGAACTAAAAAAGTAATAATAAATATCGATGGTAAAGCAGAATACGAGGAAATAATAAAACTTCTACAGCATATAGAATAAACGCGGAATACCTTTCCCTAACTCCACCAGTAAACAAGCCCACTTACACTCAAAGATACGGTGAAGTAGAATCCTGAAGCGCCACTTCTTTTGTCTTGCCTGCTTCAAGTTCAAAGAAATTGCCTTTAACCTCGACCCATATTGGTTTTGCCCCCCCGGGGAGAGCCTCTATTTTTAGTTTGTCAGCAGTAATATCTAAATCAAACCAGTGTCCGCGGTAATGCAGATGCAAGCTTATTCTTTTTAATTCATCGGGAAACACAGGATTGAAACGCAGAATGTTACCTCTGCACTCAAGTCCTGTATAACATCGTTGAACCATGTCTACACATCCTGACATAGCGCCCAGATGTATGCCTTCAGGAGTGGTTCCTCCCTGGATATCTGCTACATCGGTCTTGAGAGCCTGGTTAAAAAGCTCCCAGGAACGTTTTCTGTCTCTTCGAGCTGCTACCCATGAATGAATAATCCAGCTAAGTGACGAACCATTGGAGGTGCGTTTCAGATAATAATCAATATTTTTGGGTATGGTTTCATATTCAAACGAATAGCCAAGTTGACTGAATAGCTGACTCAGTTCCTCTGATGAAAAGAGATAAAAAAGCATTAAAACATCTGCTTGTTTGGATACTTTGTACCGGTTGGTGGTGTCGCCTTCTGCCTCAAGAATGCGATCCATGCGCTCTATATTCCCATATTTTTTATGGTATCTTTTCCAATCGAGCTCATCCATGTGCTCATACCCTTCAAACTGGCTAATGATTCCATCATCATGAAATATAACCAGCATCTTGCGACTTATCTCTTTCCATCTTACTTTTTCTGCTTCGTTTATATCAAGCCTTTCACAAAGTTCCTTCCATTGCTGTTCAGGCAGAAGCTCAAACAATTTAATGGCTCGGTTCAACACAAAAACAGCCATAACATTGGTATAAGCATTATTGTTCACACCAGGACTCTTTGCACCAGGATAGCTGTCATGATACTCGTCAGGACCAACCACTCCAAGAATCTCATATCTGTCAAGCTTTTTATTATAGGTTGCTATACTTGCCCAGAAACGTGCAATCTCGAGAATGATCTCGGCTCCGTAAAAAGATAAAAATTCAAGGTCGCAGGTGACCTGGTAATACTGCCATATATTGTAGACAATAGCTGCATTTATGTGGCGCTGAAGATGGGTGTTATCACGTACCCAGTGCCCTGATACAGGATTGAGATGGACCTTCTGACTTTCTTCCCTCCCATTACTCCCGCTCTGCCATGGATACATGGCTCCTTTATAACCAAGCTTGTATGCAGCCTTTCGAGCCTCTTTGAGACGACGATACCGATACATAAGCAGTGTTCTTGCAATCTGGGGAACCCGGTAGATAAGAAATGGAAAAATAATCAGCTCATCCCAGAAGATGTGTCCTCGATAAGCTTCGCCGTGCCAGCCACGGGAAGGCATCCCAACATCAATGTCCAGTGAGTGCATAGAAGCGCTCTCTAGCAGGTGGAAAATATATAGACGAAGGATTCTCTGGATAGGATGACCATTACTGGAGCTATCCAATCCTAAGTTAATCTCAAAACTATGCCACAAATGTTTCCAGGCAATGGTGTGAGTTTTGAGCAACCCATTAAATCTTGGTGCATCCAACACCGCTTTTTCTGATTCAAGAGTGCACTCTGAGATGGCAGCATCCCGTGAGGTAAAAAGAGAGACTACTTTTTCTATACTGAGCCGTTTCCCTTCAGTAAGTTCCACTGTAAAGTGCTGGGCAATATATGCTGGTTTTTCCACCAGCAGCCGTTCCACGATCACCGGTGATTCATCTTTGAACACCTGAGTCCTTGAAGCTTCAGATATATTCAACTTTGACTGGTTAGTGCGCACTTGCAGAAGGATCGTATTATCGTCAATTTGTTTAGCCTCTACCTCTTCAAGATGCCTGTTATTCAGGTTTTTATATCTTTTCACTCCAGAATTGGTTACCTGTCCATCCAATGCAGAGCAAATCTCTATTTTTCCAGACCAGTTTACCGGGATAATCACTGTTTCTATTGCTGCTATATGCATATCGCCCATATGCACAAGACTGCGAGTGAGTAGTCTGGTTTGCCGGTTATTTTTATCCTGGAAATGAACTGTGCGGTAAAGTATCCCCTTTTTAAGATCCAGTTCCTGACGATACGATAGAACATTTACATTCGTTAAATTAAACCAGTCTTCACCTATTATGCGAAAATTGAGGTAGAGCCAGTTTGGCAAGTTAACAAGGTCCTCGTTCTCTATAGTGGAACCATCAATACTTGTTTTAAGTCTGTTATATCCTCCCGCCAGGTAGGTTCCTGGATAATGGATCTCATCAGCACCAGATTCTGGCGCTGCTCCGCGGGTAGCAAAATAGCCATTTCCAAGTGTGCACAACGCCTCACGCAAGCCTTCCTCTTCGGAATCAAAGTCTTTATACATCAGCGACCACTCGCTGCCTTCTTCCAGTAAGGTAGTAAGGGTATGGAGAAAAATCTCAACCTGTGCTGGATTTTTTAATCGGTATTTAGCTGATGTGTAGCGAGAGCCTTCTCCTACCACCACACCAATACCCTGCGTTTGCAGTACTGTAAACGCATCTTCATCGGTAAGATCGTCACCGATGTAAAAAGGAATTGTATCTGGCTGGGCAAGCTCTGTTGCATCAAGAAGCCACAAAAGAGCCTTACCTTTATCCCAATCGACGTTTGGCTGGAGCTCATAGACTTTTTTGCCATAGGATTGGCGAAGTTTTGCATAATGCAGGGCTGCCTGATTCACAACCTTCTCTATAAACTTAACATCCCTGTCCTCTACATTGCGGTAATGAACTGCAATAGAGAATTTCTTACGTTCCACCTGGCAACCGTTAATGCCAGCCAGCTGCTGTTTCAGGCTTTCTTCAGCTTCATCAAGCAATGGAAGAAAACTCCCTGCCTTTTCATACTCCATCTTTAAATATTCTGGTCCTTCGATCTCAAAACCATGGCTTCCTGCATAGTATATGCCATCGATTCCAACACGCGCTTTTACATCTTCAAGGTCTCTTCCACTTATGACTGCAACAGTGCATTGATCAGATAGCATCATCAGTGCTTTTCTCGTATCTTCAGAAAGTACTGCATCCTCTGGATGGGATACAATAGGAGTAAGGGTGCCGTCATAGTCTAGAAACACCACCACTTTCTTATCTTTTACCTGCTGTTCGATCTGCTTGAAATGCTCTAAACCATCTAAAAGGTCATCTATATTTACTTCTATTTCAATTTCTGATAAATCATTTACAACTAAGTCAGCCCCTCCGTCTTTAAGGGCTTTTTCCTGCTTACCACGGTTTACTCCGATAACCAGGCCAAACCCGCCTCTACTTCCAGCCCTGACCCCGGAGATGGCATCTTCGACTACCACGCATCTTTTGGGATCAACTTCCAGCCGATGAGATGCTTCTACAAAAATAGCTGGATCAGGCTTTCCTTTAAGGTCAAGACTTTCAGAATCGACCCCGTCTACTTTAACATTAAATAGATCAGAAATATTTGCTGCATCCAGAACCTCGGCACAACTCTTGCTTGAGGATACAATAGCAGTCTTAAAATCTTTATCCTTTAACTTCTTAATTAAATCAATGGAAGATTGATAAACTTCCACACCCTCTTCTTTCAGGCACTCAAGGAATGCCTGGTTTTTTTTATTTCCCAAACCGCAGATAGTCTCAGTGTCAGATGAATCATCAGGTTTGCCATACGAGATCTCTATACCGCGTGCCTCGAGAAAACTCTTCACTCCATCGTAGCGAGGCTTACCATCAACATACCGATGATAGTCGTCCATATCAAAAGGTTTGAAATCTTCAAACTTCTTTTTTAAGTACTGGTCAAAGAGCTTCTTCCACGCGGCTGCATGCATCCTTGCAGTCCTGGTAACCACCCCATCCAGATCAAAGATAACTGCATCATATCTTGACCTTGAAACAGTAAAACTGCGTGTGTTAATACGGTTCGTCACCGGTGTTACCTCTTCAAGCAGATCTAACTTTCATTTACCCTTTATAAATCTTG
>WNEG01000086.1 GCA_012910725.1 Candidatus Ethanoperedens thermophilum
TAAATTAAAAGTTAAGTCTTCAGTGGGGTGTATCAGATGAATGAATCAGTGAGGTTTTTTAGCGAAGTAGTGAAATTAGATTTATAATATTCGCACGATTCCTGCATTACGTCTAAAAATTGAATTGCCATGACACTATTAGTGTCCTGATTAATAATTGGCATTATCTTTAAGTCTTCAAACTCAAGGTTTCAGTGATTTTATTTGTGAGCCCCCCGGAGGCATGCATCTTGATATGATTTCAGGTGATGCATACATTTTAAGAGATCGTACATCTTTTGCTTGTTCTGCAAAAATTCTGTAAATCTTTGTTGACATATCATTCCCGTTGAAGGCGCCTGGTTCAAGTTCTATCATTGCGTTAACATGGTTTCTTATAGCATCCGGGGGCCCACAAAGACATTTTTCGTGGTTGATGCCAACTGCAATCCCAACCGCTGCCTTCATATAATTTCGCTTTCCACGTATGATAAATGATCCTTTTGGCAGGAATTCGCCATGTTCCGGGGTCTTGGATACCTGTTCCGGAAGCACAAAATAGCAGTCGCCTTCAGCATATCCAGACTTCCATATACTCGAATGAGACACTGTGAACTGTGCGGTTTGTTTAAGTGTTGTCTCTGGCACAGTTTTTCCTTCGGTTTTGACGATTACAGCAGGGGATCCCGGATATTGTGTGTGGAAGAAGAGGTCCCTTTTCTCCATGTATTTTTTAACTACGACCTCGTTAGTATCGGCATCGCGTCCTGCGATAACAAGAAAACCATCAGTAGAATAAAACCATTTGAATTGTTCGTACCATTTTGGTTTTTTCCTCTTTAACTTTTTCTTTGTTACTACATCCACCGTTTCTTTTTTTGATATTAACGCCCTGGTTTTGCTTATCGCTTTAATCGCACCATTGATCTTTGATGAAAACTTTTTGGCACGTTTATAATAAGCTGCTGCGTTTTGTTCAACAGAGAGGCGATAATCAAGGTTTATACGAACACCATTGACATTTACTGTGATCTCTCCTGTGCTTGGGTCTATTCGTTCAATCACCGATGCTGTCGGAACTGATGTATTTGCAAGTGTTCTTTTAATATCTTCCCATGAATAGTCCTTTTCCCTGGCACCTCGTATCGTAGTTAAGATCTCATCGATCAGACAGTATTCAGCATAAAGCAGCTCTCCTGTCGATGTAAGCTTTTCCTCCTGCTTATTGAATTTTTCAAGACTTGCTTCCTGTTGCACAAGACGTCGCACATACAACCCCTGCCTGGTTTTTTGGGGTGTGACAATTTTTTTTATTTCGCTTTTTCCATAATATTCATCCAGGGCATCGTTGATAGAAGAAAAATATATTTTTTCAAAGTCTTTGTATTGTTTTAGTTCAAAAGGAAGTACATCAATGTTCACTCCATCCTGCTTTACCACCTGTGGTACAAACTTGTTTGCAGAAAGAGGCAGCATTAAATCCAACAAAGCACTGTAAATCTTCTCACAGTACTCATAAGACACACTGGTGGCACTGGTGCTCTTATCAATACCTGCACGAAGGCATACTTCTTCTGATAACACCCCGCCAAGGTTCAATCGTGTTGCAAGCGTGCGCACAACATCAGTATTCGAGGTGGCAAAAATCCCTGCAAGTTCTTCTACGGTCACAGTCTGTGGATTCAATTGCGGTGGCGGCAATTCGTATATCTGCCCCCCGCGAATGGCTCTATCTTTATAGTTAATCGATTTTAGTGGCAAAATGATGTGATTTTCTTCATTTACTAACACAATATTGCCGCGTGCAAAAAATTCACAAAGAAGCACCATTTTAACGCTTGCTCTTTCCACGTATATCTTGATTATTCGGTCAAAATCATATTGTTCTATTTTTATAATTCTCCCGCCAGTCAGGTGCTTTCTAAGAAGCATTGGGAAAGGCTGGGGCAATTTTTCAGATTCCTTTGGATATTTGGTTAAATGGATTCTTCGCCCTGCTTCTATTACAAGATCACTGCGTCCCCTACCAGTGATTCGAAGCACTATCCGCATTTCATCTGGTGAGTGTTGATATATCTTTCCAATCTTAGCACCAACGATAAGCTTCGAAAGTTCTGATGTAACAACCGCTGTATCAATACTTGAAATATCAACTTTTGGCTGCTGTCGAGCATGAAATGTCATAAGTTTTCTGAAGTATTATAGTGTTATCCACATATAATATTTTGCAGCAAGTGTTGTGTTTCGTTGGAGACTATCAAATTACCCCTGAAATTCTGCGTTTCTAATTTAATGAATTCTCTACTCTACTAAAGTTTCTTTGATTTTGTCCTGATAAACGTGTTGCCTAAGCAGACTTAGGAACTGTAACGAAATAACTTAAATAATTTCATCCGTGTGGATTAATAGAGTAATTCCATTCACCATGAAATTATCGTGTTGAATGTTGATTTGTTTTAGCTGTTCGTCAGATATTTTTATTCCTTTTGGATATGAATTCGTATCCAATTGGCATTTAACCTGCAATCTTTTTTTAGTAGTTGTCGCTGCAATTAAATATATAATAACCTCATGGCTTATGAGTGGTTTGCCCCCCCAATTTTGACTGATATAGGCAAAAAGTCGATGTTCAATCTTGTTCAATTTACTTGTACCTGATGGAAAATGGGTGACTGGGATTTCTAATCCTATTTCGTAGATTCAAGACTTAATATTTTGACTACTTTATACGAAAATATCACCAAAAAAACATATTTATTTGATTACTATAATCTTATAGAGTTAATGCAGGAAGCCATCAACCCTTCGAGGTGAATAAGCAAACTCTTACAAAAAAGTATAAAACAATTCAGCACTATAGCAGCACCAATTAAAGAGAGGTTTCAAATGCTAACAATAACTGCATACATCGAAAAAGATCCGGAAACAGGCTTATATGTGGGAATTGTCCCAGGAATTCCTGGTGCCCATACTCAGGCAGAGACCCTCGATGAGCTTCAGGGGAACCTTGTGGAGGTAATAGAGCTATGCATAGAGGAATTGGAGCCTGATGCTAAGCAAGATTTACCCCAATTTGTTGGAATTCAGCAAGTTGAGGTAAGTATTTGAGCAGGCTTCGAATGATTGATTCCAGAAAAATGGAAAAGTTGCTGCTTAAACTGGGCTTTGAGAGGGTACGGCAGAAAGGGAGTCATGTGTTTTATAGGCATTCTGATGGAAGAACTACCAGTGTGCCGCATCATCCCGGAAGAGATTTAGCACGTCCATTAATAAAAGAAATTTTAAGGGAGATAGAACTTAGTGTTGAGGAATACGATGAGTATTTGAAGAAATTGTGATACCTTTATTCCCTCCCCTTATTGACCAGAGTCAGTGCATCAAAAAATGATGCTCCAGAATTCATTCGGATAATATCATCTCTGCACTTCCAAGAGTGTCAATCTTTGATGGCAGGATGTCATTTTTTGCTTGTAGTATTAGCTCAGCAATCTCACCGGTGAGAATCTGGCTTACTGATACAATCGAGGTTGTTGCCCTTGGATTTACATCAACTATACAGGGCTGATTGCTGTTGATGATGTCCACACCAGCGTATCCACGACAGCCAAGTATTTTTACCGCTTTTGATGCGATGCCAATGACCTCCTCTCTATTCTCTACTTCAAAAGGTGTCTGATTTCCATGGTATGTGATACTGCCCCTATTATGGTGTATTATCTGGCGGTTAATCGTAAGCGGCAATATACTGCTGTTTGATGCTACAAGGCTCACACTGATGTGCTCTCCTTTAATATACTCTGTTGCAACAGTATCGTTAGGAATCTTCTGCGTACTTGTCACATTTACCTTGTTTATTCTCTCACTGCCACAGCCAAAGCGTGGTTTTACTACCCAGTCTCCCTGTGTCATACAATTAACTACTGTGCGAGGCACTGGAAGATCGTGCTGCTGCAGCACTTGGGTGCAGGCAAGCTTATCTGCACATATATGAACGGCATCAGGAGGTGAGCCAAGATTACAGGTATTTTCTTCAAGTATCTCTGTTGCCTCTTTCAACAGTTCATCAGGTGCTATTACCATACCTGCATCGCAGTTCTTTGAAAATGCGAGAGATTTAAAAAAACTTGTTGAAGGCAAAGCATGTCCGCACGAAAGCCTTGCACCTGCTGTTGGATAATACACCGTGTGTCTAGAGCGAGAAAAACTTGCTACAAGTGTATTAAGCATCAGCATCCCCTGTTCAATGAACCTGACATCATTATTTGCCACTGCATACTCAGCAACGAAAATGCGCATGTAAAATTAATAATCCTTTATTTTATACCTCTTCCTGATTACATCGCCAGAAATCAATTTCGCCTAACAGTTGGAATGTATCTGAAGTTCCGAGCCTGAAAGGCGAGGAATTTTGGCGAAGGTGCGGAGCACCATAACCAGTTATGTTCTGTTATACAAGTCAAACGAAGCGAGACCAAAGGGCCGAAGGCGACGCAGAGTTGTTGATGGAGACTTACGATATGATTTCTGAAGTCCTTTTTATTTCAATATTGTCATACTTCTTTACATTGAGGAGATGTTTATCTCCAGATATAATATAATTTGCTTTGACCTCATAAGCTGTTTCTAAAACCCTGTTGTCCGAAGGATTCTCTTTTATCACATCGAGTTCAATGGTTGGGAACACGAGATCTGTAAATGACAGAATCTCAAACAGATATTCATTAATAATATCCTTCGAAATTTTAAACTTGTTTGCTAATACTCTCTCTACTTCATTCAATATTGCTATTGATATGAACGATTGATATTTACCTTCCTGGCAAGAATAAACGATTTTTCTTTCATTTCCATCCCACAACAAAGCAGAAATGTAGATATTGCTGTCCAAAACAACATGAATCACCAGCTACCCACCTTCATGTCTTACTTCTTGGATTGCCTTAAGCACGTCCTCCTTTTTAATACGCTTACGTTTTGTAAATTCTTCCCCCCATTTAAATAATCGTTCCAACTCGTCACTGGAAGGTACAGCTACCTTTTTTAATATCAATGTGTCTTCATTTCCTATCATAGCAAAAATTTCGCCCTTGTTATAGCCAAATATATCTCTTAACCTTTTTGGTATAACAATTTGGCCTTTTGAAGACATTTTTGTCAACACAACTTCAGACAACATATCACGCTCCTTTATGTAAAATAGTAAGACTTGCTTACTATTTATAATTTGCTAGTGTTTCAGCAACTTAATTTTCAGACAAAAATGCAAAGTCTGATAGAGTCAGAATAATTCAACCACAGAGGACGAGATAGCACAGAAGGGGCGAAAGATAAAAATAACAACTCTCTCTGTGATCCTCTGTGCCCTCTGTGGTTTTATTTCTTATGGTTTGTTCAACAAGAAATGCAAATATATAATTTAGATACATAATACTCGCACGATTCCTGCGTTACGTCTAAAAATTAAATTGCTGAGACACTATCAAGCCTCCTCCCACGATTTCATATAACGTCTGGCGGGTATCTGAAGTTGATGAGCGAAGTGAGCCCTTTATCCGCTGTTATCGGAAGTTTTAGTTCATTGGGCTTGGTCATTTAGACATCTGACAAAAGACCAATCCAACAATAGCTTAAAACAGGGCGTAATGAATATAGAACGCGAACATGAGCCTTCGGGCATGACATGGGGGGTTCGGGGGCTTGTTGTCGATAGCCCGGACGAGACCATCTCTCACGAGATATTGTCTCGATCCCCTTCAGTTTAGAAGTGGTACTTGACTGAAGGCAAGAGATTGTGTGCATCCTTTGAATGGCTTGTGAATCAAAACTTATATCTCTTGGTGCGGTATGTGTTGGTTTGATGAGTGAATGTAGCGAATGCAAAGGCACTGGTTTTATTGTTGAAGGTGAAACGGTGTGCCCGGTTTGTCATGGTAGTGGTAAGGTTAAAAGTGTGGACCTTACCAGTTTGAATGAGGAAGATCTTCCCGGTCTTCTCTCTGGAGACTTGAATTGTAAAAAGTGTGGCGGCACTGGTAAAATACCTGTTAAGAAGAGGTGTGAAAAATGCAATGGAAACGGTGTGATTGTGCATAAGCTGCATAATGCATGCGATCTTACAGATGTTGAAACTGGTGAATTGTATGAAGGTGTGGTCGGGGACGTGGTTGCTTTTGGAGCTTTTGTTTATCTGAATAGTAATATTAAAGGGCTTGCACATTCCAGTAAATTGAAGCATGAACCTTCACATGCTGATAAGATGGTTGTTGAGGTTCGAAGTATCCAGGCAAATGGCAATATTGAGCTTGTACCAGTTTCTGTTTCTAACTATTTTCTCGTAGATGTTAAAAAAGATCTGCCACGTCGGTTGAGCAGTGAATTGATGGGGTTTGTTGGAAAACAAATTCTCATCTCTGGCGAAGTGATACAGGTAAAACAAACCGGTGGACCAACAATCTTTACGATCAGTGACGAGGGAGGACTTGTTCACTGTGCTGCCTTTGAGAAAGCTGGTGAGCGCACATATCCTGGAATTGACAATGGGATGATCGTGGAAGTCATGGGTGAGGCAAACCTTCGAAACAATGAGGTTCAAATCGAAGTACAGGATATAAGCCTTCTTCCGGTCAGTGAGGCAGTAGAGATCAAAAAACAGATTGATGGTGCCATACGAAAAAGAGCAAAGCCTTCAAGCACGAAATTCATGGTCCAAAGCCAGGTTCTTGAAAAACTGCATCCTGAAATGATGAAAGTGGCAGAAGAAATCAGGTACGCTGTGCTGACCTCAAGGCGGATTATCCTGAGGCACCATGCCGATGCTGATGGCATAACAGCTGCTATCGCAATCGAACGTGCAATACTCCCGCTGATACGCGAAGTAGGAGGCGTGGATGCAGAGCATCGCTTCTTCAAACGTGCACCTTCTAAGGCACCATTCTATGAACTTGAAGATATTACAAAGGACCTGACATTTGCCCTCGAAGATAAGGTACGCTTTGGCCAGAAACTGCCCCTCATCGTTTTGATGGACAACGGTTCAACAGAAGAGGATGTTCCAGCCATGCTTCAAGCAAAGGTGTACGGACTTGACATAATCGTCGTAGACCATCACCATCCTGATAAAATCGTGGACCAGTACCTGCTTAGTCATGTGAATCCTGCACACGCTGGAGGAGACTTTGGAGTTACAGCAGGCATGCTTGGATTTGAAATAGCACGCATGATACTCCCGGAAGTAACCGATGAGATTCAGCACTTTCCAGCAGTTTCAGCCATAGGCGACCGCTCTGAAGCGCCAGAGGCTGAAGCATACATCAAGCTCGCATCAGACAACTACACACGTGAAGAGCTTACAAATATCGCGCTTGCAATCGACTATGAAGCCTACTGGCAGCGCTTCAACGATGGCAGAGGCATTATGAATGACATACTAAACATTGGAAACACCACCACTCACAGAAAAATCGTGGACCTGCTGTGCAAACAGGCAAATTTTGCCATCGCAGAACAACTTGAAACGTGCATGCAAAACGTAAAATCCACACAACTTTCAAACAGTGCAATATTGAACGTGATCGATGTAGAAAACTATGCACACAAATTTACCTTCCCGCCACCAGGTAAAACCAGTGGGGAAATACATGATCGGTTATGCAGGAAGTATGATGGGAAGCCGGTTGTGACCATCGGATACGGGCCAGACTTTGCAGTAATACGAAGCAAAGGCGTCCTTCTCAACATACCACAGATGGTACGGGAATTGCGTGACGAAATGAAAGGAGCAGGTGTCAACGGGGGAGGGCACCTCGTGGTAGGAAGCGTGAAATTTGTTGGGGGAATGAGACGAGAAGTGCTCCAGAAACTTGCAGAGAAGATGGGGAGAGTCGGGATAGAATAAGGATTCAAACCACTGTATACTTCGTATGCAGAAAATAATTCTTGATTGCGCCAGCAATCAAGTGCAGCAGATGACCAGTGACTGGAAAGTTGGGATAGAATACGGATTCAAACCAGTGCTTCTTTTAGACTATCGAGATTGAACTCTGTATTTGCGCAGCCATTTTTTGTTAAAAGAATCCCTTTGATAGGCAATCCTTTCGATTCTACAAATTCTATTCCCAATTTTATTTCATCGGGGCATGCAATTCCCAAAACTGCATCACAATTCGTGTTCCCAAGGATTTTATGTATACATGAGCCCCCGGGTAAAATAAAAACTTTATAGCCTTTTTCTTCCCCAAGTACAGTCGCCCGGTTTGCCAGACAATCGGGCAAGCAGTGGTTGCAGAAATAAGAAGAAAATTCTGGGTTAAATTCAGCCTTACACCTTGAATCCATGTATTTTCGGCAGCAATGTGAAACCAACAATACTTTTTTTCTTGCTTTTTTAAAGCCCTCTTCATAAACCAAATTTTTGATCTGGATATCTACAAGGTCTTCAACCACGGAAATTGCGTCTTCCAACCGAATTCCAAGAATTTTATCCACCCTGGACTCTCTAACAATATTCTCTGAGACGTTCTCCTGTTTCTCGTGTAATTTCTGTTTACTAACCATCTCAGTAATATTTTTGAAAAACTCTCCCGGGAGTCTTGTTAAATCATAGATGAAATGATATGACATAATTTTATATTTAATTGTTATGAATTTGGATCTATACTAATTTCAAGTTTTTTGTTATTTTATTAATTTCCTCTTCCGATGCTGGACCGATGCCAAGTGCTGTGACAGTTCCTGATGGTATTTCCGTATATCCTGCATCCACTACGAGGGCTGTTGGAATGTGCTCTTGTTTTGCAATCTCTTGAAGTTCTATGAGGTCACCCAAATTTGGCACCCGCAGCACGATTTTTTTCTGTCCACCCCTTTTCCATTCACCTGCAGCATCTTTTCCTGCAAGGTTGCTTGCCATCACTGCTGCATGTGCTACTTGCGCTGCGAGCTTGCCGCGGGAGAGTTTGAGATCCTCGCGGACGATGATGCTTTGCTTATATTCACTCATTTCAGTTTTTTAGCATGCCTTCTTCATCGAATTCAAGCTTGTTGGTGTTGGTATTCAGCCAGTCTTCCCCGTATGTTTTTGCCTCACTTTCGTTAAAATCTTTGAGTATTATATCGTTTTCAGTGGTTCTTTCTACCGATTCAACTGGTATGGCAAGCGTCTCTCTCTCTGATTTTACAATGATCATGCCATTCTTTACCGCTATACTTTCTCCAATCTTCTCTGTCCCATGTTTTACATACTTGCAGGTATATTTTGATTGCAGAATTTTCTCATCCGATACACTTTTTTTATTTTTTTTAAAAAAATATAACATTGTTTTACTGCCCCTAAAATTATTATAATCTTTTTGACTATAGTTAATGTCTTTATCTTTTATGCTGCCCTCAGTATTTATAGTTACATCTTTCATA
>WNEG01000077.1 GCA_012910725.1 Candidatus Ethanoperedens thermophilum
TGGTGGAAGGAACGAAAAGCAATCTTGGGATGACCTATAACCAGTTGCTGAACACACTCGGAGTAATTCCAATTGCACCATCAGAAGGCGAGCGGTTTAACGATGAATTGCATACTGCAATAGAGACCACGCAAAAGCCCCTCCTTCCTGATAAGACTATCCTGTCTCTGGTGAGAAAGGGATATATGCTAAAGGGGGAGCTGATCAGACCTGCCGAGGTGGTAATCTCCAGAGGTGGCGGTGAACCAGAAGCAGAAGATATGAAGGTAGAGGTAAAGTCCAAAACGATGGGGTCAAAACTCTTGAGACGTTTCTGGTTAAAGGTGTTTAAGCAAGAGTTTGAGGAATTACAGGGACAGGAGCAGAAATTGAGGGAACGGTTGCGTGAGTTCAGCCAGAGTGGGGAGGTGCTGAAGAAGTCAGTTAAAGAATTCGATGCAGGGAGGGAAGAATTTAAAAAAAAGGTGGAGGAATGGACAAAAAGAAAAGAGGAAGCAGAACCAGTGGTTAATGAATTGGAACAGCGTAAAGAAGTTTTAACTGCTGAACTTGAAGAGGTGAGGGGACAATTATCAGTTATTCATACGAAATCAGATGAACTGAATCTTAAAAAAGACAAGATAGTTGTTGAGAGTATTGCTCTTGGTAAATACAACGAAAATCTCCTGGAAGAAAGGGAAAAACTATTAAGTGATCTGGAAGAATTAAAGCGGAGAAGGGAATCGTCGGACACCGAACTAAATGAGATAGAAGAGAAAATAGCATTAAGTAGCGAAGAACAAATGAGGATGGAGGAAAAAAGAGCACGAAGTGCTGACGAGTTATATTCAGTGGAAGAAAACCTGCAAAGAGCAAAAGAATCGTTAAATAAAGAATTAATAGAGATTCATGAGACAGAACAGCATAAAGAAACGTTAATCCTTGAAATCGAAGAAGTGGAGAGGCAAATAGATATCGCTCACGAGGATTTGAATGAACTTAATCTTAAAAAAGACAAGATACTTATCGAGTGTATTGCTCTTGATAAATATAATAAAGAGCTACTAAAAAAGCAAGGGAAACCATTAAACGAGGCAAAAGAGATGGTACAGAAAAAGAAAGATAGTAAAGACTTATCAGTTATGGAATCTACGTTTTGGTGATAAACATGCAAAGAGAAGTAATCGGAATTGACTTTGGAACAACCAATTCATGTATGGCATTTATTGAATTCGATGAGCCAACCATGATAGAAAACAGCGAACACGAGCGCGTCACACCTTCTGTTGTATATTTCAAAGAGGATGGAAACACGATGGTGGGGGGTGCAGCAAAGCGAAACATCATCGCAAGTTCGGAGCGCACTGTGAAATCGATTAAGAGGTACATGGGCACCGACCATCTGGTACAGATCGACGATGAATCGTACCCGCCCGAGTATATAGCAGCACACATAATAAAAAAACTTGTTTCTGACGCCGAGAAAAAAATTGGAGCTTCGTTTACTGATGCCATAATAACAGTTCCAGCATATTTCATGGACATGCAGCGGCAGGCAATCAAGGATGCAGGCGAGATTGCTGGTTTGAATGTGCGTGCGATAATAAACGAGCCGACAGCGGCCGCCCTTGCATTTGGGTTTAAGGATGACAGCGAGCGCAAAATTCTTGTCTATGACTTTGGAGGGGGCACATTCGATATTTCAATCCTCACGGTAGGAGGCGGATTCTTCGATGTTGATGCAACAAGTGGCGATAACCATCTCGGTGGGGACGATATCGATGCACGAGTTGAGAATTTCATCCTTGATAAAATAAAGGAAAAACATAAGATAGACCTGAAAAAGAAGAATGAAACAAGTAGAGCACTGCTCCAGTCGCTGCGAGAAGAGGTCGAACGTGTGAAGATAGAACTATCAGATAAGGAAAGTGCGACCATTAATTTGCCATACCTGAGTAAGACCAAACGAGGCGCACCAATTGCATTCAGTTACGAGCTTTCAAGGAAGGAATTTAGCGAATTGATCTCTGATTTTATTGAACGGACGAGAAAGCCGATGGAACAGGCGCTTGATGATGCATCACTTAGTCCTGATGAAATCGAAGATGTGATCATGGTTGGTGGAACCACATACATACCAGCAGTAAAGGAGTTTGTGCGTGACTTTTTTGGAAAAGAGCCAGAGCACAATGTGAACCCGATGGAAGTGGTTGCACTTGGGGCGGCAGTTGCTACCCTGAAGGGAGGCATAAAGGAGAGGGAGGCAACTGGGAAAATAAGAAGACCTGTGGAGATAAGCGATGTTATCTCCCGCTCTCTTGGTATTTTAACCTTTGATGAGACTGTTTCAAATATTATCACAAGAAACACGAAGATTCCAATCACGCAAACGAAGCCGTTCACAAATCCATGGGATTACATGGATAAGGTAGAGATACCTGTTTATCAGGGGGAGCGTTTATATCCGGAGAAGGCTGGATTTTTGGGCACATTCTTTGTCGATATAGAACCAAAACCAATGTACGAGTCGAAAATTGACGTTTCCTTCACAATAGGAGAGGAATTTGGTATATTGCACGTGACTGCAAAAGACCATGACTCAGGTAATGAGCGAACAGTAAAGATGGAGGCGGTTGGAAGGCTCACAGAGAAGGAGAAGAACAATTGGATGGAGAAAATGTTGAAGATGCACGCGATAAGTATAAAAGTTGAAAATGTGGATACAGGAGATGTTTTAAGCTATCATCTCAACCCGAATGCGTGTATCGAAGATGTTAGATGTGATCTTGTGAAAAAAGACATTTTAAGCGATGGAATGGGTATTTTTTACGAGGATCGTGAGCTTGAAGATGACTGCCTGGTTAAAGACCTGAATATCAATGATGGCTCAAGGCTGGAATTAAGGCAGAAGGAGTAAAAATGCCAGAACGAACTGTAACATTCTGTTACAGAAATTCACTGTATCAAGGCTGGAATTAAGGCAGAAGGAGTAAAAATGTCAGAAGAGAAGAAAGCGTTTGACGAATGGATGCAACTTTATGTATGTGACGATCCATACTGGGAAGTCCCTTCACGATACATGGACACATCAAGAGTGGGGCAGTATCTAAAAAAACTTCAGAAGCTTGAAAAGAGCTATTTGCTCTATATCGATGACCTGTATGCTGGGCTGCCGACCTGCTATTCTGTGCTCTGTCTATCAAAGAATGCTAGTTTTGATGCAGTTGAAAAGGCGTATGAACGAAAGAAGAAACATTCTGTATATCCCGATGATGTGCTTAAAAGAGCCTGTGAGATCTTAAGTAGCAGTAAAAAGCGATCTGATTACGAGGAGATCATCTATCTTTTTAACAAGATTATACAGAACTACGCTGCAAAGGAAAGACGGGAGCTTGCAGAGGAGCATACCGACTGGTTGGAAAAAGAAAAAGATCAGGCTACCTTTAATTATATCAGGGAGAAGCATGGTGTGTGGCAGCAGCTTTTCTTTCATGGCGCCCCCACGTTTTATGAACTTCTTGGTGTGGACCGAACAAAACTGAAGATTGGAGAAGAAGTAAAATGTAAAAATAAAGACGTAGATAAGAGACTTGTGGAAGAGGTCTATAAAATAATAAACAACCCACAGCTAAGGTTTGAATATGACTTTATGCTTGACGTGCTGGATGAAATGTTTGGTGAAGAGAAGTCGGAGATGTTTAAAAATGAAAAAACATTCTGGAAAGGCAGAGATGCAGCATACCTGATGACACTTAGATATTATGAGCCCATAAAGAAGTATGAACAAATTGTAAATATGCGTAATGATTGGAAGACCTACATCGAAGATAGAACGTTTTATAATGTGCTAACCATTGACATGGCTTTGATTCCAGGGGACAAGCGAGAAGTTGAGAACACAATAAGAAACGCATACAAAGATAAAGAAAAAACTTCAGAAGTTAATCTTGCATACAGCGTTTTAAAGAATTTTAGACTGAGAAATGATTATGATTGGCTATTAAAGAATAAAAAGTGGTTGGATCTGCTGCATGAGATCGATGTGGAAGAAGCGGATGATGCAGAGATCAATAAGGTAATGAAAGTGGTAGATGAACTCACAACAGAACTAAAAACTGGTGGAAAAATTTAATACCTGTCTGGTAATCAAGTGATGTAGTGAATACAAAACGTCCCGTGTACAGTCTTGTTGACATTGCACCGACCATTGCAGAGCTGACAAAAACACCACTTCCAGATGCTGATGGTGTGGTGATACCTGAATTGATGGACAGTTTCAGGAAGCATCATTGCAAGCGGGTGGTGCTAATCATTGTCGATAGCCTTGATTATCCAATCTACCAGAAACTTAAAGGTGCGATGCCGCATCTTCGTGGAATCATTATCAGGTGCAAATCGGTAGCATCACACACAACGCCTGCAATTGCATCGATTCTAACAGGGTGCTATCCAGCCACACACAGGATATTAGCGACTGCTGATGTGCTCACATCTTCGATCAAATCATTGCTTGAACGTGCTGTCGATTCTAACATTTCTGCTGCTCTTGTTATAGAGAGCAAGGGCGCGGACGCGATGCGAACAAAGATCGATCTTGTAGAGGGAGTTTCAGATAGCGATGACATACTTGACTATGATACAAAAATTAAGCAACTTTCGCTAAATATTCTAAAAAAGAAGCCTGTTATTACTGCAATCCATTTCAGGGCTATTGATCGGTATGCTCACGAGGGAAGAAGTTTCAGGGAGCTTGTTGCTGCTTCAGAGTGTATCGACCAGCACCTGTCAGATATTATCGAAGCTTCGGGTTCGGATGCTTGTGTGATAATCTGCGGGGATCACCCGATTCATGCAAAGCATGACATGTATAATACCGGGCAAAGTGATCAACTTTTTATCTGTTTGCTGACAAATGATAGTGTTTAACGTTTGTTTCATTTCTTATAGCCTGTGCAAACAAGAAACTCAAATGTGTGAGGGCGGTAATAAACTACTTATTTTTTGACGGTTGACCGAGCAGATTTGTAAAATTTGTGTAAATATTTACCAAAATATTTTGTAACCGTAAGCTTTGCATGGGGTGCACTTATAAGAGTTATGCATGGATCTGTTGGTCATGGATCGGGAAGTTGTTGAGAAATATATTAGTATCGAAAAAAGAAGCTAGATATTGAAAAAGCGAAAATAAGAAATAAAAGAAAGAGTGGACCATTTTAAGTGATAAAAATGATTGATTATACAATCACAAGAAAGGGGGTAAGATATAATGGATAAACGACAATGGTATGCAATTGGGATTTGGTTTTTTGTTATTGGTTTCATATTTTGCATGGGGACTATTATACCGGGATTCTTTGAACCCGATAAGCCAATAGTAGAATGTGGCGTTTATTATGTGATTGAACGATTAGTCTATAGGCTTGTTGGTACTTTGTGCGTAGTAGTATCATTTGCGTGCTGGCTTTGTGGATGGTTAGAACAGGAAGAGGTAAAATAAGCGCAGAACATGAGCACGGATGCCTCGGAATTATTCCAAGGTGGGTAGGTTGGGGCTAATGGTGCTAAAAATAAAACGACAAAGCGGAGGCACTCGAATTTCATTCGGGTGTGGCGAGGATGGGGCTTAGATGTGTACAAACTTGACTTTCAAAGATGCAG
>WNEG01000060.1:0-4132 GCA_012910725.1 Candidatus Ethanoperedens thermophilum
GAAGCTGTACAGTGCTTCTCGCACTCGAGAGTTACTTCCACACACGGAGTGTGCGGTTCTGTACAACGAAGTTGTGCAGTTTCTTGAACTTGTACCGCAGACACGGACAAAACTGAAAATAAGCAGAGCATTATAGGTATTGCAGCTATCACCATGTATTTTCTGATGATTTAATCGTAAACTGTCCTCCTTTTATCTATTTTTACCACACCTATCAAATTGTTCCTGTAATCCACTTCATAGAGTATCCTCCAATCACCGACTCGTATTCTAAATAAGCCTTTAGAGCCTCCAACTCTTTTTGTATCGTGAATAATCGGGTCTTCCCTGAGTTTTTCTACTTTTTCCACCAACCTTCTGGCGAGGATTTTATCTGCCTTCTTCAGAAATTTCCTTGACGTATAGGAAAGTATAAACGCACCTCGTTCTCCTGCATCTGAAATGCTATTTCTGTACAACGAAGTTGTGCAGTTCCTTGACCTGCCGGAATAGCGTACATCAAACATCATAATCCCAGCTCTTTCTTAATCTCTTCGTGAGCGGTTAATTTCCCCCCTGATTTCTCCAAGTTATACTCCTGCAACGCCTCGCAGTCGTCTTCTGTCATTATGCTGTCTGCATCTTCCATTCGCTCTTTAATCCCTATTAATTCGCTCTTTAGAAATTCCAAATCTTTGTGTATTAGTTCCAATGTTACGGTTTCCATCTTTTCTCACCTCCTTTCTTTTCCATCACGTCCCTGTCTCTAACCCCCGGTACCTTGCCTTTTGCAACCATCACTGCTCGTTTCAATTTTTTTGAGTTCCATGATTGGATATGTTATTTCGTTACACACTCTTAGCTAAAAATCGCCAAGTGAAGCTTGTCCACCACTTTTTGTTTGATGCGCAGCAGGTGGCAGTTCGATGCGCCCGTATTTTCCACCGCCACCAGGATGCAAAATCACCCGTCCATCTCGAAATGCTTTGATTGCCCCGGTAATGCGTGCATCTACAAAATCGATCTGGTCGAGATCAACGTCAACAAGCACGTTCACTTCACTTCCGAATCTTGTAATAAGTTTTTCCCATGCACCCTGCACGGTTTTGTTCTTTGAACTTGAATATCCAAGCGATAGAGCGATGATTTCTGAGAGTGGGATTGTGTGCAGATAGGGTGGACGGTGTGACGGCTGTGTTTCTACATCTGCAAGCTCTTCTGCTCTATCTTTCACGCCTTTCTTTATTCTCCCGCCACAGTCGCAACGCCAGCTTACTGCGATCGCTTCTTTTAGGGTGTAGTGTTTGGCACATCTGATACATGCACTCTCGTTGTATTTACCCTCCCCGGGGAATAATCCAACATTTAAGACCGGGCGCCGTCCTTCTGTCTGGAGGATTGCTTTTTTTAATTCATCAAAACCAATGTTTTCAACTTCGATACGTGTAAACTCTCGTGCAAATTTGTTTGGCCATGGCGAATGAGCATCAGAGCTGGTTAAAAATGTGAGTCCGCGCAGATCAGGAATACGGTCTGCGTAGGATGTATCAGCGCTCAGGCCAAGTTCTACAAAACTGATATATGTAACGAGACTGCCGTAACACTCGGACAGGGAATCATAATAGGCGTACACTGCTGTCCATGGTGTAAATGCGTGTGCTGGACCGATCAGACTCTCGCTTTCCTTTGCAGCAGACGCAATCTCTTCTCCAGTCAGTTTGACAGTTGGGCGCCCATCAGTATCAATATTTAAAGAATGTTTTTTAAATGCCTCATACAGCTCCTCTGCTTTTGAGAGCGAAGGGACAAGAAGCAGGTGGTGCACACGGCTTGCATCCTCTACTTCCACTGTCGGCACAAAATATGTACGATCGTACCTGAAGGCATCATCGACCTTCTCCAGTTGTCGCAGTTCGCCGCGCCATTTAGGATGCAAACAATCACCGCTTCCAACGAGTTGAATGCCTTTTTTATAAGCTTGTTCTGCAATAACAGGCAGTTTCATATTATTTGAGGTTGCCATGGAATACCTTGAATGAATGTGAAGATCAACATTAATCTGCATAACTTACCAGATGGTGTTTCACCATTTAGTGTTTACGGAAGGGGCAAAAACTATATTCTATATATGTGTTACCTTTTGTAGATTATGATGATTACAACGAGTGATATTGAACACATCAGCTGGCTTGCACATGTATGGCTCACAGATTCTGAATTAAAGGAATACAGCGAAAAAATAAACCCGATATTGGAATACTTCAGCACTCTTGATGAAGTCAACGAAGATGTAGATGCTACATACCATGTGCTTGATCTATACAATGTATGGAGGGATGATGTACCATCTGAGATGTTAAGCCAGAAAGAAGCACTTTCAAACGCTAAAGAAATAAAAGACGGGCACTTTAAAGCAGCGAGGATTTTGTGAACAATGATCACATGGCAAAGCGTTGAAGAGATAAAAAGCTTCATAGAGACAGATGGCGCAGCAGAAGTGATTCATCGTTGTGCTGAGAGGATAAAACAAAACAATTTCAATTCTTTTATCACACTAAATATAGAGGGTGCACTCTCGATGGCAGAACACGCGTCTGGTGGCAGGCTTTGTGGAGTCCCCATCGCAATCAAAGATAATATCTCCACTCGTGGAATTCAGACTACCTGTGCATCAAAGATACTCACCGAATATATTCCACCATACAACGCTACTGTGATCGAACGTCTGAAAAATGAGGGTGCTGTCATCATCGGCAAGACAAATATGGATGAGTTTGCCATGGGAACAAGCACCGAGACGAGCTACTATGGTGCAGTAAAAAACCCCTGGAATAGAGAGTGCGTACCAGGCGGCTCATCAGGCGGCAGTGCAGCAGCACTCGCTGGTGGAGAGGTACCTCTCGCACTTGGCTCTGATACCGGGGGATCAGTAAGGTGTCCTGCATCCTTCTGTGGAGTTGTTGGCTTGAAACCAACCTATGGTGCAGTATCCCGTTATGGACTCATCTCCTATGCCAATAGCCTCGAGCAAATAGGACCCATGGCTACAACTGCAGCTGATACAGCTCTTCTTTTTGATGTGGTTGCAGGCTATGACCATAGAGATTCAACGTCAGTAAAGAAGCAGTTTGACACCACAGAACCACTTGATATGAAAGGCATGAAGATTGGGGTACCTGAAGAATACTTTGGGGAGGGTATGAGCGGTGTTGTGGAAAATGCGGTATGGAATGCAGTTCACAGCTTTGAAGAGCTCGGTGCAGAATATAAGGAGGTTTCAATGCCCCATACAAAGTATGCCCTTGCTGCCTACTATATTATAGCCATGAGTGAAGCTTCAAGCAATCTTGCCCGTTTCGATGGTTTGCGTTATGGTTATCATG
Source organism: Candidatus Ethanoperedens thermophilum (assembly GCA_012910725.1). GTDB lineage: Archaea > Halobacteriota > Methanosarcinia > Methanosarcinales > EX4572-44 > Argoarchaeum > Argoarchaeum thermophilum. The sequence goes on from WNEG01000060.1 coordinate 3,363, forward strand.
CTGAAGAAGGCAACTGCCACACAAGTTTTTCAAAAACGCGTGCAGAAGGATTTGGGGACGAAGTGAAAAGACGTATATTATTAGGAAGCTACGCGCTCTCGGCAGGCTACCACGATAAATACTATCTAAAAGCCCTTAAGGTGAGAACCCTGGTAAAAAAAGACTTTGAAGCTGCGTTTAAAACGTATGATATGCTGCTTGCACCAACCATGCCCTATCCTGCTTTTAAACTCGGAGAGAAAATAAAAGACCCGTTAAGTCTATACTTAGCAGATGTGAATACTGTACCAACCAATCTCGCTGGCGTTCCGGCTGTTTCAGTTCCTTGCGGTTTTGAAAATAAACTCCCTATTGGTCTTCAACTGATAGGAAACTTCTTTGATGAAGCAACCATATTGCAGGCAGCTCACAACTTTGAAGATCATACAGATTTTCATAACAGGCGACCAGGTGATAAATAAAATGGCGTATGAAAACAAGGATCAGGTAAAAATCGGGCTTGAAGTGCATATTCAATTAAACAAGCTCAACACCAAGATGTTCTGCGGATGCCGTACAGACTATCACTCTGATGAGCCTAATACGCATACCTGCCCAATATGTCTCGGGCTTCCGGGGACTCTGCCAGTGGTAAATAAAAAAGCAGTGGAGTGTGCCATCAAAGTGGGGCTTGCATTAAACTGCAAGATCAGCGAGTACACACAGTTCTACCGGAAAAACTACTACTATCCGGACCTGCCAAAAGGGTTTCAGATAACACAATATGATTA
>WNEG01000060.1:4346-10586 GCA_012910725.1 Candidatus Ethanoperedens thermophilum
GGGCAACGCAGCGAGACAAAAAATATCTCCTCTCACAAAGCATCTGAAAAAGCCCTCCTCTATGAGATCGTACGCCAGAAAAACGTGCTTCGCCGCGGCAAAACCGTAGTGCAAGAAACACGCCACTTTGATGAGGCACGTGAGATTACAGTAAGCCTTCGAACCAAAGAGGAAGCTCATGATTACCGATATTTCCCTGAACCAGACCTTGTACCACTTCGGATTGCAGATTTGGCGCCGATGATAAAAGAAACGCTACCAGAACTGCCGGATGCCCAGAGAGAGCGATTCATCGCACAATATGGCATACAGGAGGAACATGCAAAAACCCTGACCGCTGAATTAAAACTTGCGACATTCTTTGAAGAGGTGCTTTTTAAAGGTGCTGACGTGATGCTTGCCTCCACGTGGATAGCTGACATACTTAAAGGCGAACTTAACTATCGAGGTAAAACCATCGACTCTTTCAGCAAAGCACACTTATTAGAGATACTCTCTCTACTTGAAAAGAATAAGATCACTGAGAAAAGCGGGATTGAAATCGTAAGAACATTGCTTGATACACAAAACCAGAGTGTTTCTCACATAGTAAAGGAGAATGGCTTGCTTAGAATAGAGGGCGACGAGGTTATAGAAATGGTGAAACAGGCAGTAGAGGGAAATCAGGATGCTGTAGCAGATTACAAAAACGGTAAAAACGAAGCACTGAACTTTATCGTTGGGGCAGTAATGAAAAAAACCAGGGGCAGAGCAGATCCAAAAAAAGTTAGAGAGCTTATAATACAGCAACTTGGAGAGTGTAACGAAATAACATGCCAGAGTCCGTAACTCAAAAAGTTGGAAACTTTTATGGATTCAAAGTTACTGGGGTTATTTCATGACGACCTTTCAGGTAACTCACAAATAATGATTTACCCGGGAACTGTATCATTTTTGTTGAATTTTTAAGACACAGATTTGTACTTGCCAGAATACTGTGTGGTCAACATCATGGCACAGAAAGGCATTGGGTCAAAACAGGGAATTTAACCGCGGAGCCAATCAGAAGGGCGCGAGAGAGAATGTGCCTTTCCAGTTCTCCGCACTTCTTTGCAGTTGAGAAAGGTTATCTCACGATTAACACAAAATTAACCAGTTTGGATAAGCAGCAAAGAAAGAAGAGCAGTGACGTCCTCCCCTCCCTGAAGGAAGGGGCTTCCAACTTTTCCTTCTTTCTTCTTACGTCCACATCCCCTCTGGTTCGGAGCGCGTTTTGTTGGAAGCCTCTGGAAGGTTCCTGCTTCTTCAATCAGACTCGATCCCCTTGCGGGTTACGGAGGTCTTGATCTCCACAGGCACACCGGGGTCGCCCCTCCCTGTTTTACCTGCCAGCTCTTTCTGCCTTGTAGGATAATAATAGATATGTCTAATAACTATATATGCTTTTTGATAATGTGCCAATTCATCCCCCACCGAGCAAGCTCGGAAGGAGACTTCTTGGCTATAAGGTTAAATTGTATAGACGCATTGGCTTCCCTGAATTTGTTAGGGCAAGTCATTTATACCCCTGACTAAATAAACGTAACTGTAAAAGTGTATGTGGTACAAATATGCTGACAGAGGACTGGTAAAATACTTGAGAAGAGGTGTATAAAAAGTGAAAATATGGTCTGAAGATAAAGATATGGAAACATACCATGAAATGGAAGAAGAACTTATAAGAAGGCATCATGGGGAGGTTGCCGTATTCTGCGAGGGAAAACTTATCGCAATAGGTAAGACGATAAAGGAAGCAGTCGAGGCGGCAAAAAAACGAACAGAAAACAGGAACTTTTTTGTTCGTGAACTTTATACAGTTAAGGAACAAGCTGAGTGTATATTATACCATGTGTGTTCGGTTAAGCAACCAGAGCCTTTCCATTAACTGCTTCCGTTTGATATTTGGATCGCACCCATGATTTAAATATACATCATACAATAATAAAGTTTTCGGTGCGGCGATTCATCCCATCACTTTCGGAAAGGGACTTCTTTCCGGGAAAGTTAAAACAACCTCAACACCGGAAGATTTGACAGCCACTTCTTATCACAATTTTTAAGTAGTTAATAAACCATGTTGCCTAACTATGAAAGTATCTAATTCTGCTGTAACATACAGAGCGCATGATGCCAGGTGGATGACCATTTCTACAGATGAATACGAATCCATGAGAAGGACTACAGAGGTTCGATCTGATAGAGACCTCATGGAGCAGATCGAAGAAGGGAAAAGGGACAGTGCCAAAGTTATCGATTTCGAGGAACTTGCGAGCGAAATTGGGATTTAAAATTCGTCTTGTGCTTAAATAGCGCAATTGTAACCATTTTCTCATTGTAATCTATCACATAGATGATTTTGAGCATGATCACCGAGGTCCCAAAGAAGTTAGGAAATATATGGGAAAAACTCAGGTTGGACACATTTTCCAGTTGATGCGGAGTTAAAGTTATATAATGAAAGGAGAATTATACAATATGGCCAAAAGACCACTGGACATCCTGAATGATGCTCTTGATTCAAATGTGCTTATAAGACTCAAAGGACAACGAGAGTTCCGTGGACAGCTGCAAGGATATGACATGCACATGAATCTGGTGATGGATAATGCTGAGGAGATATTAGCTGATAACTCCATAAAAAAATTTGGGACTATAGTGGTTCGTGGAGACAATATCATATTTATCTCCCCTTGACTAAAAAAAGGTAATCAGCATGACTAAAGGAACTACTTCACAGGGAAAAAGACAAAAGCGCACACACATCAAATGTCGGCGGTGCGGCAAGGTAGCTTATCATACAAGCAAAAAAGCCTGTTCATCTTGCGGTTTTGGACGAACAAAGCGAATGCGAAACTATAAATGGCAGCGAAGAGTGGAACGTTAACTCGTTGTTTAACACCCTGAAAATTCTGTGTGATAAGATTGGGGAATCATATTGCAAGAAGAATGTGGTGTGGCAGGAATTTCTTTTAAAGAAAATTCCAATAATGCCGCAGCTTCCTTATATTGTGCATTATTCGCGCTTCAGCACAGGGGACAGGAGTCTGCAGGCATCTCTATTTATGATGGAACAACGACACGCACAAAAAAAGGCATGGGACTTGTTCCGCAGGCTTTTAGGAAAAATGACATCAACGAACTCTCATCAGCAGTTGGTATAGGGCATGTTAGATATTCTACCACCGGGGACTCAAGCATTGAAAATGCCCAACCACTGGTAATTAATTACAAGGATGGAATCCTGTCGTTAGCACATAATGGCAATCTTGTAAACTCGCAGGAACTGAGAAGCGGGCTTGAAGCAGAACAACGCATATTTCATTCAGATTCTGACACGGAAGTCATAGCACAGCTTTTTATAAAAGAATTATCGAAAAAAGATATTATCAGTTCCATAAAAGAAATGGTACGGATGCTGGTAGGTTCTTATGCAATCTTAATGCTTATCGGGGACAGGGTGATAGCTTTCCGAGACCCGCTTGGCATAAAACCACTGTGTATTGGAAAACTTGAGGGTGGATACATCATTGCTTCTGAAAGTTGTGCCATAGATGTCGTTGGAGGTACATGCATCAGAGATGTTAAACCAGGTGAACTGGTCATCCTGAAGAATGGAGCAATGGAAGCAAGACAATTATACAATTCAAAACACAGCGCTCACTGCATCTTTGAGCACATATATTTTGCACGAGCAGACAGCATCCTTGACAGCAAACTCACTTACCAGTCTCGCATAAGGGTCGGTGAAACACTCTATGATGAGCACCCGGTAAACGCAGACATTGCATTTCCTGTTCCAGACTCCGGGACCACTTTCGCCATTGGATACGCACATCGCTCAGGCATACAATATCTTGAAGGGTTAATAAAAAACAGATACAGTGGGCGCACTTTTATCATGCCGGGACAGAATATGCGCGAAGCCGCGGTGCGGCTTAAACTCAACACCATAAAACAAAATATAAAGGGGAAGAGCGTGGTGATCGTTGACGACAGCATCGTCAGGGGGACTACTTCCCGCCGCATCGTTGATATGGTGCGGGCAGCAGGGGCAAGAGAAGTGCATGTGCGCATTGGAAGTCCACCAATCATCGCACCCTGCTACCTTGGAATCAACATGCCAACGCGGCACGAGCTCATAGCTTCTGATAAAACAATTCGCACCATAGAAGCTCTGATCAATGCAGACAGCCTTAGATATATCAGCCTCGAAGGACTGATAAAATCTATTGGCATACCAGCAGAGGACTTTTGCACAGGCTGTTTTACCGGCGTATACCCGGTGGAGATACCAGGTGAACAGTGCACCAGGGCACAGCTTAAAATAACTGAATTTTAAGTCCACCTGCAAATCATGCACACAAAATATAAATAACACTACATACCTATAATTTTTAAAACAATTCGAAATGTATAACTGGACTTATAAAAATAATGATGATGAGAGGATAACGAAATGAAACCATTAAAAAATATACTTGCAGCAATTGGAATACTGGTTGCAATTACGATAATAGCGATGGCAGCAGCGCCGACACTGTCAAATAATAGCATCGATCCTGCATCAGGAAACACTACGACGCTTTTTGATTTTTCAGTTACTTTTACCGATCCAAATAATGACACCGCAACATACGTAAACGTCACAATCAATGGCACAAACTATACGCTTTCAGAGACAGACCCTGCTGATATTAATACAACAGACGGGAAAGATTACATCGTAACAAACCGTGGTCCCTTTGCAAGTGGAATTCACATCTACAACTTCACAGCAAAAGATGAAAACGCTACAGAGTCAACTACCGTAACCTCCTCCGATAAATCCTTCAATGTAACTGATACAGCACCAACATTTGTTCCGCCAGATCCAACAGGTCTTGCAAATACCACTGGTAAGTATTGGGTTAATTACACGTGGAATGCAGGAAGTGTGAATGTGACAGATTCTTACAATGTTAACATGAACGGCACGTGGACTAATGATAGCGCTAACACATTCAAGAATGTGAGTGTTGGTCCAAGTGGTTGGGCGAACATCATAGTTTATGCCTACAACAACTCTGGCACAGGAACACTCTCAACAAGTAACGTTAGTGATTCAGTGCAGGCACCATCAGCACCAACATTTGTTCCGCCAAATCCAATAAGTCTTGCGAACACCACTAGTAAGTATTGGGTTAATTACACATGGAACGCAGGAACATCGGGAAACGATACCGATTCTTATAATGTGAGCGTAAACGGCGTGTGGGGTACTAACGGTACTACTAACGCATTCAGGAACGTGGATGCTGGTCCAAGCGGATGGGCAAACATCACGGTCTATGCCTACAACAACTCTGGCACAGGAACACTCTCAACAGGCGAGATTGATGATTCAGTGCAAGCACCAGCACTTCCCAAGTTCTACTATACTGGTAATCGTATCTGGGATGCTGCTCAGGAGATGAGTACTACGTACAAGTGGACGCCGCAGAGTTTCTCCGGGTTCTTCTATGACATTGATAATGATGTCAGCAGTGAGACTATGACTATTACTCTTGCCTCCAAGACTGATAGAAATATTGATGAGGGTGACTTGGTGTACGAATCCAAGCCTGTTAATATAAAATACGAGCATGATGCTTGGGGTAACTACACAGCGATTGGATTTCTGGCTGCGAAATATTTTGCAGGATACACCGACAATAGCGTTGTGGAAAAAAAAGACATGGTCTCAAAAGGGTATCTTTCTGAAGTGTTAATCGATGAAGACGATAAACACACCATCACTATTGGAAGCACTCTCCCTCTTAAGGAAGGGTATGCACTAAAGGCGATCGACATCAGTGTAGAGGACACACTGGTGCGTTTCGTACTGTTAAAGGATGGTGAAGAGGTCTCGGGAAGTGATGAAATTGTCGATAAAGGTAAAAACTACGTATACGAGAAAAAGATTGGCAGCGTCAGTGATGTCCCAATCATAATTGTGTATGTTGAAACTGTTTTCCATGGCAGGGAGACCGATGCGGCATTCATTCGCGGAGTATTCCAGATTTCAGAAAACCCGACAAAGATCGAAACTGGTGATACCTACGGCATCATGAAAGTGAAACAACGAAGCGTCAGTGGAATTAAAATGGAAAATGATGACTCCTTTGATTTATCAAGAGACAGCACTGTGGAGATCATGGGCGATATCAAGTTTAAGGTGGCGGATTCTGATACTTTGCGGTTTGC
>WNEG01000068.1 GCA_012910725.1 Candidatus Ethanoperedens thermophilum
TGTCAGCTAAGGATGTCATTAAAGTTCTGAGGTACTTGCTCAATAAGCTGTGGATTTTAGGATTTTAACCACGAGATTCCACGAGATTAACACAGATTTCCACGAGATTAATCTTGTGACAATCTTGTGTAATCTCGTGGTTTCAATTTTTTTTAAGTTCCATGATTGGATATCTAATCTCGTGGTTTTATGTGATTTCCACATGATATTGAGCATGTTCGTTCTGAGGAGGTTTGGATTTCAAGTTTACCGTCAAACTGGAAGTCACATCCATTTGTGGAATGAAAAGCGGAAACTGCTTGTTACTGTTCCGAATCATCATGAATTAGCCAAAGGAACGTTAATCTCGATTGTGAAACAGGCAAAGATAGAAAAAGAGGATTTTCTCTCAAAATTGAAATGAAACTCAACACACCAATGATGTCCCGCTTTTTAAAATGGGATGGGGCGGCTGGGGCTAAACCATCTATTGTTTATAATTAACGCCAACACATGGAGAATTTACTGTTATATCTCTGCTTGCGTTGTATGCAGTGCTTGCGCAATCGAGAATTAAGAGTTGTTCTCTGTACAACGAAGTTGTGCAGCAATCGAGAATTGTAAGTTATTTTCCGCACACGGAGTGTGTGGTTCTGCACTCGATTGCTAACGCAATCGAGAATTAAGGGTTATTTTCCGCACACGGAGTGTGTGGTTCTGCACAACGAAGTTGTGCAGTTACGAAACTTTTTTCTACTTCTTATTACTGTGTAGTTTGTTTGATGGAGCAAGTGTTTGCTGTTTTTGGAGATCCGATATCGCACAGCCTCTCACCTGTTATACATAATGCTGCCATATCTGCTCTTGGTCTATCGGCACGCTATCATGCTTTCAAAGTTGAGAGGGAGAACCTTGGAAATGCTCTTTCAGGTGCACAGGCGATGGGTTTTGGTGGAGTAAATCTAACGATTCCTTTAAAGGAGGCTGCTTTGAAATTTGTCGAACCAGATCCCCTCGCAAGGCAGATTGGCGCTGTAAACACCGTGGATTTCAAAAATGGTATGAAGGGGTATAATACTGATGGAATTGGTGCCAGGAAGGCGGTTGAAAGTGCTGGCGTTTCTGTTAAAGACAAGACCGTGCTGCTGCTTGGCGCTGGTGGTGCTTCTCGTGCTATTGCGTTTCAGTTTGCTCTCACAGGTGCAAGGCTGCTTATTGTAAATCGAACAGAAGAGAAGGCACAGTCACTTGCACAGGATGTCTCAAGCATTAGAAAAGCAGAAGGATTTAGTTTAGCAGAACTCAAAAAACTTATTGCAGAGGCTGATATTCTTATAAATTCCACATCGGTTGGCATGTATCCGGATACCAATAACACACTTGTTAAGCAGGAAATGATGCACTCGAATCTTGTTGTTTTTGATATTGTCTATAATCCCCTGCATACCAGATTGCTGAAGGAAGCTGAAGCTTCTGGTGCAAGAATCATCACTGGTGAAAAGATGTTGATTTACCAGGGTGCTGAAGCATTTAGAATATGGACTGGCATATCACCCCCGGTTGATGTTATGGATAAAGCATTGCTTGCTGCACTTGGTGAGAAACAATGAAAATGCTAATCATTGGAGGTACTGGTGACACAGGTCAGTGGTTCGTCAAATTTTTTCAAAGCAGGGGTTTCGATGTTCATGTGTGGGGCAAAAACCACCGTCTTGACATTGCAAAAAAACTTAATGTGCCGTTTGCAGAAGATCTTGATGAAACCATACGCACGAGTGATATAGTGATGATTTCAGTTCCTATCAACAGGACAGGGGATATGATTGCACAGACTGCGCCAAAAATGAAGTCCGGAAGCCTTCTGATGGATGTTACTTCAATAAAAATGGGAGCTGTTGCAGCGATGGAAAAGTATACTCCAGGGGATGTCGAATTTCTCGGCACTCATCCAATGTTTGGCCCGGGTATTTCAGATATTCGTGGACAAACTGTTATACTTACACCAACCACACGCTGCAAGCACTGGCTGCCACTGATTAAAAAAATATATGCTGACAGCGGCGCTCACATTGAAATCATAACCCCGGGAGAACATGATGAAATCATGCGTGTGGTGCAGGGACTTACCCACTTTGCTTATATTTCTATCGGCACAACACTGGAAACCATTGATTTTGATGTTGCAAAATCCAGAAGATTTATGAGTCCGGTGTATGAGATTATGCTTGATTTTGTAGGGCGTATACTTGCACAAAACCCTTACCTGTATGCCATGATACAGACAAATCCTCAGGTAAATAATCTGCATGACATATATATAGCACAATGCAGCCAGTTATCAGACCTTATAAAAAGAGGTGATGTCGAAGGATTTGTGCAAAAAATGAAATTAGCAGCAGTGCATTTCAAGAACACTGAATCAGCACAGAGGCGCTCAGACAAGCTCATACATAACAAAATAGTAGAGTATGAAACACTCATCCAGCAAACGGGAAGACACTGTGCTGTCAAACATCTCTACACAAACAAGATCCATACAGGTACCCTCACAGGGGTGACACCACTTACCATAACACTTCAAAAAAATAAGAAAAGAACCACTTTAAAGATTGAAAACATAAAACTTCTAAGAGATGAAGAATACCTGCGATGGAAAAAAGAGCATATACCTAACGTCACAAAGGACATCTCAGTTTATGTTCCAGAAGGATCGAACCCCAACATCATCAAGCAGATAATACAACAGTCCTGTCCGGATACAATAAACAACACAGGGATTATTGACACCTACCTGCACCAGGACAAGCAGGGCATTACTTACCGAATAATGATGATTGCAGAAAACCACAAGCAAACTATGCAGCAGATAGCAGAGCTTTTAGAAGGCATCGGATGCACCCTGCGATAACACAGGAGATAGGGAATGGGTGGTCTTTTCAGTTATCTTTGAAAGTTAAGTTTACACAAACTTGAGTCATAACAGAAAGATCCACCAAATTAGAAACGCAAAATTTAATTCTAATTTGATAGCCTCGTGTGACAGTCTCGACAAGAAAGAAAACATTAATAGTATGGCTATTATAGATTATTTTTGTTTTATGAGGATTAGTGTTGTAATACATGGTGCAGAAGCGATCGACAGCGGCTTTGCGCTAAAAACAATTACCATGCTTAAGAAATTTGGTGAAGTAATTAGCTGTCTTGGTGGAAGCATGGGACGAACAGCAGTTATTGATCATTCACTTGAAAACATGATTGACATAAGACATCGTGAGCGTCCATCAAGAGCTGTCCAGCGAATGGTTGATGAAGGCTGTGATGTGGTATGTCTTGTAAATCATGGAAAGACACTTGAAACTGGCATTCTGTTTGCAGAGCTTGTGCTTGGTAGGATAAATGCTAAAGATGTGCCAGTACTGCTGATTGAAGGTGCTGGTGCAATCGGATGTACTTCAAGCTGCGAATTAACAAAAACTCTCGCATCTTCCCTGAAACTTCCTGTTTATTCGTTTAGTGCAAAAAAAACTGTTGAATATAATAAAAATCATATAGTTCGTCACATCAAAGGGGTTTTACCAGGTGAACTTGTTCAAATCAATGGTACTATTATTGGAAGGGCAAGAGGTCCAGAGATTACTGTGATAACAGAAAACAGCATCATCACAGATATTAAAGGATGCGATGTGAAAGTTCATGGACTCAAAAAACTCAACCATGTCGATCTTGCAACCGCTATTATTCGAAGTGGCACCCCAAGACACCCGGTGGTTAATACTCGACAAACACGCTCTTTGAAAAATATGGTTGCTGTGCTGATCGATCATGATGCAGAGTCGTCCTTTGAAAAAGCAAAAAATGCCTGTGTGGCTGTAACCATTGGAGATGACACCACAGCAGTTGCTGCCGACATATTGTACCGTTTTTCTACACCGGTTATTGGAATAACAGATGGCGATAAAGACTGGTTGCTGGAGCACACTCATATAACCAGTGGCTCTCTTGTGATTCAGGTAAGATCTGGCTTTGACGATCTGATGGGTGCTGTCGTGAAGGATGCGATTTTTAAAGGTTTGGAGCGTGCCCCGTGTTTAAGTATAGATCGCTTAAAGGAACAAATTATCAAGCTGCTTGATGATAACATTGTCAGTATTGAAAGATACTAACAAAACCACATCGCTTTGCGATGCTGGAATAAACAATTAACTGTAACTCTACCTGTTCCTTAGATTTACTCATTTTTAAAATCGCTTTGCGATGCTGGAATAAACAATTAGCCGTAACTCCATATCGCAAAAGCAATTGTGGATGCGATATATTTAAAGCAAATGCGTGACTGTAAATAAAAGGAGTTACTGATGAAAGCGATTATTCTTGCTGCAGGGGAAGGAACCAGATGCAGGCCACTAACGTTTACAAGATCAAAGGTGATGCTGCCAATCGCAAACAAGCCAATGATTGAGTATGTGGTTCGTGCACTTTATGACAATGGAATTGTCGATATTGTCATGGTTGTAGGGTACGCAAAAGAGCGCATCATGAACTATTTTGGTAATGGAAAAGATTTTGATCTGCACATTGAATATGTAGAGCAGAAACAACAACTTGGTACAGCACATGCAATAGATCAGGTAAAAGATTTAGCCGATGATGACTTTCTTGTATTAAACGGGGATAATCTTGTCAGCGCAGAGACAATCGCAGACCTCATTAAAAGACATGAAGGTGGCATATCGATCCTGACAGCAGCAAGTGTGAATGCCACCGAATATGCACTGGTTGAAGAAACGAATACAAAGGTGAAAAGAATTGTTGAGGGACAGAAACTAAAAAAGATTAGCAATATCAATACTGGAATCTATATATTAAATTCAGATATCTTTGATGCGATCAGGGAGACACTTCAGTCAAATCTTGGTGAGTTCGGGATCACAGACTCGATACAGAACATGGTCGATGACGGCTACAATGTGCATGCATACAAAACAAATCACACATGGATAGATGTTGCACATTCGTGGAACCTGCTTGATGTAAATGCACGAATTCTTGAGGATGTTTCAAGGTCGGTACAGGGAACAATACACGGCACAATCAAAGGCCAGGTAACAATCGGGAGTAATTCAAATATCAGATGGGGCTCCTACATTACAGGTCCTGTCGTCATAGGAAAAAACTGTGATATCGGTGCAAATGTGGTCATTGCTCCATCCACATCCATAGGAGATAATGTCACAATCGAGCCGTTCACATATATTAGAAACAGCGTAATCTTCGATAATGTCTACATCGGTTCACAGAGCACCATAAAGAACTCCATCATCGCAGAAAACAACATCATCGGCAGTCATTTCATTACAGATACCGGGAAGGACCTGTTGATAGAACTTGGTGGAAACCTGTATCATGCAGATGAACTTGGTACCATACTTGGAGATAGTAACATCATAGGAGGCGATGTTTCTATGATGGCAGGAACGCTGGTTGGGACAGAGTGCAAAATTGAAACCGGTACTGTCATTCGAAAGCAGATACCAAACCACTCGCTGGTGATGCAGTAGATGTGTGGCATTGTAGCCTATCTTGGTTCCAGTTCCGCACAGCCAGTTCTTTTTGATCTTCTAAAGAGACTCGAGTATCGTGGATATGATTCTGCTGGCATTGCCGTTATGAACGAGAGCATCCAGGTATTCAAGACAAAGGGGAGTGTTAATGATCTGATATCAGGCACTCCAACCCTTGAAGGATGCTGCGGCATCGGTCACACCAGATGGGCAACACATGGAAAGCCATCATCTGAAAATGCGCATCCACACTGTGACAATACTGACAGGATTGCTGTTGTCCATAATGGAATCATTGAAAACTATATAGAAATTAAGGATAAGCTGATTAATTCAGGACACAAATTCAGATCCGAAACGGACACAGAGGTGCTTCCACACCTGATTGAGGAGTATTATAATAACGATCTTGAATCATCGGTGAGACATGCATTATCAATGGTTCGTGGATCGTATGCACTTGCTGCAATAAGCTCCGATGATCCTGGTAAAATCGTAGTAGCAAGAAAGGACAGCCCTCTTGTTCTTGGACTCGGTGAGACTGATTTTTTTGTTGCGTCTGATGTTTCTGGCATCCTGAAATATACAAAAAATGTAATTTTTTTGAATGACCGGGAGCTTGCAGTCATCAAACATGATGGAGTGAAAATCACGACACTCGGTGGGGAAACGGTTGCCAAAAACATCGAAACGATTGAATGGGATGCCGAATCCGCAGAAAAAAGCGGGTATGCACACTTCATGCTAAAAGAGATCTTTGAACAACCAGACGTTATCAGGGAAACATTTTCAGGAAGAATGTCCTCAGAAGGAGTTAATCTCGAGGTAGCGATGCCAGATGCAAGGCGAATTATCATCACAGCATGCGGAACCTCATACCATGCAGGACTGTTTGGAAGATATGTGATCGAGCGATTTGCTCGTATCCCTGTGAATGTTGAGATCGCATCTGAATTCAGGTACATCGATCCGATTGTTGATTCCAATGATCTGGTGATAGGGATCACCCAGTCAGGAGAGACTGCTGACACCCTTGCAGCAATCAGGGAAGTTAACCTTGAAAAAAGCCAGAAACTTGGTATCGTCAATGTACCTGGAAGCAGCATCACAAGGGAGTCTCACCATCTATTTACAAGAGCAGGACCTGAAATTGGGGTTGCTGCCACCAAATCATTTACCTCCCAGCTTGCTGTACTGCTTCTATTAGCAGTGCAACTTGGAAAAGCAAGAAAAGAGATGTCGACAGCAGATGCAAATGACTTTGTTTATGAATTAAAGCAGGTGAGCGGCAATATCCAGCGGGTATTAAACGAAGCACACCATATCAAGGAATGCGCTGAGTTTTTCGCAGGTTCTGACCAGTTTTTATTTATGGGAAGGGGCGCAAACTATCCAATTGCTCTTGAAGGTGCCCTGAAACTAAAAGAGATCTCATACATTAAAGCAGAGGGTTTTCCTGCAGGCGAATTGAAGCATGGGCCGCTTGCATTAATCTACGATGGGATTCCAGTCATCGCGATTGCAACAGAAGGTGTGACATACGAGAAGATGCTTGGAAACATCAAGGAAATAAAAGCAAGAGGTGCTACTGTTATTGGTATTGCAAATGAAAGCGATACCGAGATAGAAAAGTATGTGGATCGTGTGCTTCGTATACCTGATTCCAACCCCTGGATATCACCTGTACTCTCCTCGGTTGTGCTTCAGTTGTTTGCATACTATGTTGCAGACTACAGGGGATGCGAAATCGATAAGCCAAGAAATCTTGCAAAGAGTGTTACGGTTGAGTAACTGCACAACTTCGTTGTGCAGAGATAAACCTCTCTTTGAAAGACTCTCTCTCGCACCGCTCTTAACCATTCCTATATGCCGTTCGCTATCGTTTTATCCCAGATTCGGTCCAAAAAATTGTTGCCACCAACTTTTTTAGCTGTTTTCTTCTTCAACAAAAAAGTATTTATATTTACTCTTTTTGTTCCTGTGCTGCCTGGTTAAATCGTCGTATCAGAAAGTCTTTATCGAGTGATGCTAAAAAATAACCGAGTCGTGGTCCTGATGCGGCGGATACTAATGAGACATAGATTGCGCGAAAGAGTGTTTTTGGCTCAAGAGTGATGCTTTTTGCTATCTCGTATATGCCATTATGTATTTCTTCCGGGGTGTTCCACTCTAATAGTTGTTCTGCAAGCTTAAGAAGTGCCTGTCTCTCTTTTGTGCTAAAGCTTTTGGCAGTCTGGGGCAGACAGTCCTGTATTGTGAATTTAACGTAAGGAGGGGCATATTTATCAAGCCACTTTCGTGCATTTTCAGCACGTGCAAGAACAGCTCTGGTATCTGTAGTGTCATATCCACTTCGCTCAAGTATGTCAAGCAGTGCCCTTGTACCACTTGCGACTTGAATTGCTGTTACGATGTGCTTAAATGGAATCTTGCTGTGTTGAGCCTTTTTAGTTTGGGATAACTGGTGGGCACGACTGGAACTATCCAGTCGGTCATATTCATCGATGAGATTGAGTAGTGTGGTACCAGGATCAAATTCTATGTGTTTTCCTGGTTTTGATCGGATAATAAGATATCGCAGCACTTCTGAAGGCAGTACTCCAAGCATTTCATTGATAGATATGGCAAGCCCTTTGGATGAATGCATGGCCCCTTTACCTTTGAGCATAATCCACTCATACACAATAGGGTATGGTGGAGTGTAGTGATAAATTTCTTTTGCGATCTCCTTGCCTGTATCATAGGAGCCTCCACTTGTTGCGTGATCCTTGCCAAAAGGTTCGACTGTTACTCCAAGTATGCTCCATCGCGCAGGCCAATCAACGCGCCATGTGAGCTTCCCACCACCTGTTACTGGTATAGTACCAGTATACCCACATGCACACACAATATCAACGGTTTGTGATTTGCTGTTAAATCCAGTTACCCGCGTTCGTGTAATGCTGTCGCATCGCGGACACAACGGGTTGAATGGACTCCAATCGTCTGGTAGTTTTCGATGTGAAGTTTTTTCAAGTATCTGTGCTATCGTGTGCTGCTGTTCGAGCGTGTTTATGATAGACTGTGTATATTTACCATCATTGTATACCTGATC
>WNEG01000050.1 GCA_012910725.1 Candidatus Ethanoperedens thermophilum
AGCAATCAAGCAATCAAGCAATCAAAAGGTGATAAAGTGAAAGTCATTGCAATAACTGGAAAAGGTGGCACAGGTAAAACAGCAGTAGCTGCTATGTTAGTACAGCTTGCAAAAAAAAGCAATCTTGTACTTGCAATCGACGCAGACCCTGACACGAACCTGCCAACCACACTTGGTGATAAGGTGGAGCACACTGTTGGTCAGATGAGGGAATTGATGTTTGAGCAGAAAGACGATCTTCCTTCAGACATAAACAAAGAAAGCATACTTGAAGGCAGAATCTATAATGCCCTTCTTGAAAAATCAGGCTATGATTTACTTGTGATGGGACGGCCGGATGGGCTTGGCTGCTATTGTTATGCTAATAACCTGTTAAGAGGGATTATGGATAGAATTATAAAAAACTATGAAGTTGTCATCGTAGATACGGCAGCAGGGCTTGAACATTTCAGTCGTGGAATCATCAGGGATGTAACAGACCTTTTAATAGTAACCGATGCTTCAAAAAATGGCTTTGAAACGGCACAGCGCATCAGAGACCTGATCGTTGAACTTAATCTAAACATCAAACATGTGTGGATCGTGCCAAATAAGGTTACAGAGAAAAACCGCAAACGGATAGAGGAATACATAAAAGAGCTGAACATAACGCCAGCAGGCATCATTCCATTTGATGAGACTCTTGCACAGCTCAACCTTGAAGGAAAACCATTAACAGACCTGCCAGATGATTCGCCATCAGCCATCCAGATTACAGATATAGCAAGAAAAATCGAACTGGTGTGTGTGTAGATATGTCTAAAAAATTAACCCTTGCAGAAGTAGTTGAGTTGCTGAACAATGTAGAAGTAGAATCACTGGAAGGCATAACATTTGAAGGCGATATTGAGATTGAAATCGATGAAAGCGTGATGAATTTTAGAGAAGAAGCAAACAAACTTATAGAATCAAGATTTACCGTTGGGGCAGTAAAGGAGTGGACAACAGCGATAGAAGAAGTTACTATAGGGGCTACATCAGCGGATGGTGGAAGTCGTGGGCATACTGTTACTATTGGGGGTGAAAAGGCACTGCCGTACTACTTTGATGCAGAAATGAAGCATCCAACCTGTGTTGTTGCAATTGATGTTTTTGATATGCCAATCCAGCTCGCAAAGTCAGTAAGAACCAGCTACGAGGATGTTATGGAAAGCCCTTCCGACTGGGCAAAAAAAGTAGTTAGTGAGTATCATGCAGATATGATTGCTTTACATCTGATCAGTACAGACCCAAAGCGTAAAGATACATCTGCAAGTGATGCTTCAAAAACGGTTGAAGAAGTGCTGCAAGCAGTGGATGTGCCTATTGTAATCAGCGGCTCGGGAACCCACGAGAAGGACCCGGAAGTCCTGGAAATGGCTGCCGAGGTTTCAGAGGGCGAGAGATGCCTGATTGCATCAGCAAATCCAGATAATGATTATGAGCGTATCGCAGCAGCAGCCAATAAATACGGGCATGTATTACTCTCATGGACACAACTTGAAATCAATGCACAAAAAGAACTCAATCGTAAACTCATCAAACACTGCGGAGTATCAAGAGATAGAATTGTTATGGATCCAACAACAGCAGCACTTGGATATGGTCTTGATTATGCCTATTCCAATGTGGAGAGAATCAGGCTTGCCGGACTCACTGGCGATAAGGAGCTAAACTTCCCGACATTATCTGCTACCACCAATGCATGGGGTGCAAGAGAAGCATGGATGGTTTCGTCACCACTGAAAGAAGACAGCGACTGGGGAGAAAGAGAACGCCGCGGTCTGATCTGGGAAGCAGCCACTGGATTTGCTCTTGCACTCGCAGGATGTGATTTATTTATGATGATGCACCCTGGTTCAGCACAATTGTTAAAAAAAATAACGCGTATGCTTGATGGCTCAATAAAAGGAGAGAAGACAGATCTATCCAGCTGGATAACAAGATTAATAATATAAGATAGAAAAAAATAACTCGAAACAAATACTATGAAACTAAATAGCCCTCTCCAGGTGTACAAATACCTGCCTAAAATAAACTGCGGTAGATGTGGAGAAAAAACGTGTATGGCATTTGCCTCGCGCCTCGTTGATCGTTCAAAAAAGATTGAGGACTGCCAGATACTGCTCCAGGACAGGAAGAAATTTCTTCAGCTTGCCGAGCTTCTTGCACCAGAAATTAGGGAAGTTACTGCTGGAGTGGGAGACAGCAAAGTGATAATCGGGGGGGATGACGTATTACACAGGCACCAGCTAACCTTCTTTAACCCTACAGTTCTTGCGTATGATGTGTGGGATACGATGGAAGAGGTGACGCTCATCGAACGGCTCAAGAAAATAAGTGAATTTAAAAAATTCTACGTGGGGGATTATCTCAAACTTGATATGATAGCAGTGCGCTCGACTGGAGAAAGTGCAGCCAAATTCAAAAGTTGCGTGGAAAAAGTAACAGAGGTGAGCACGCTTCCGGTGATGCTCTGCTCTTTCGATCCAGCAGTGCTTAGAGCTGGACTTGAAGCATGTGCTGACAAAAAACCAATACTGTATGCAGCAACAAAAGATAACTGGAAACAGGTCTCAGAGCTTGCTCTTGAGTATCGCGTGCCAGTGGTGTTGTTTTCAGAGGGCGATCTTGACTGCTTAAAAACACTTGCGGTAAGCTTCAACAAGCTTGGCATAAACGATATGATCCTTGATCCCGGTACGTATCCAGAAGGAGAAGAGCTCAAAGCAACGTTTGAAAACTTTATTAAACTGCGGCGAGCAGGCATCAAAGAATCGCAGAAAGAAATAGCGTACCCAATAATGGCAGCACCGATCACGGCATGGATGATCGACAGGGATCCCATCGCCGCAACTTACCTTGAAGCATCGCTTGCATCCATATTTATGATCAAATATGCTGATATTATGCTTCTTCACAGCATAGAGCCACATGCACTTTTAAGCGAGGTGTACATGAGGGAGACTGTATACACAGACCCGCGAACACCGCTCAAGGTTGATTCCGGTGTATATAAAATTGGAAACCCGACAAAAGATTCGCCAGTGATTGCAACTTCCAATTTTGCCCTTACTTATTATACGGTAGAAAGCGATCTTTCATCTGGCAGGATTGACTGCTACCTTGCTTCAGTAAACACAGGCGGTATTGGAGTTGAGGCAGCGGTTGCAGGAAGACAATTTACAGCAGCCAGAATCAAAGAAACTTTTGACGAGGCAGGTTTTGATTTTGAAGAAAAAACCAGCCATAACACCATAATTCTTCCAGGGCTTGCCGCTCGATTGCAGGGGGATCTGGAAGATGTAATGGGAATTAAGGTGTTGATTGGTCCTGTGGATTCGAACCAGATACCAGGCTGGATGGATAAAAACTGGCTGTAAAGAATTTGGGTATCTGTATAAAACCACGAGATTGCACAAGATTAATCTCGGCACGCCTGTGTAATCTCGTGGTTGGAAACTTTTATGGATTCAAAGTTACGGAGGTTATTTTATGACGACCTCTAAATAGAATGGTCACCAATTTTAATCTTGTCTGCAATTTTCCTTCCAAACTCATTTGAGTCCTTAATGCCAGTTGGATGCGCTCCTATAACCCTCAACGGCTCTACCATATCCATATTGAATTTATACCTCATCTTATCATCCATCTTATTTACAGAGTCACCACTCCATTCGTAAGAGCCAAAAGCTGCTCCAATCTTTCCTTTCACATCTACTTTTTCCATCTCTAAAAGAAATCTCTTCATCCCATACACTAAGTCACGACCATAGGTCGGGCAGCCGAGAGCTACAGCGTCAGCATCGTTAAGATCGTCAACCTTTGCTTTTGAAGCAGTGATTAACTTAACTTCAACCCCGGCATCCGTCAGCCCCTCACCAATCGCTTCTGCCATCCTTTTTGTGTAGCCATGAACCGTTGAATAAACTATTACTGCTTTTGCCATATTTTAACCCCATCCATCCATTCTATAAAGCACTTTTCCTTGTGTTTCAAAGATGTGCCAAAAATCGACACCCGGCAAAGGTATAGCAGAAGTCCCTACCAAAGCATTGATCCGCATGACACCGGTTTGGCTCTTCAGCCACAATTTCATATTGTTCCAAGATGTACTTGCTATCTCCTCCCTGCATCCCTATTAACAATATTTCTCCCTTTTTATAGAAACGCCATGTATTATCGTGTGGGGGTTAATGTACACAGATTTTTCGGTGTTTTTTCGATAGAAGCAGGGGCAAAAATGGCTATTGATTAGTGGGGGACTAACTGCCAAAATAGTCAACACATGCGTTCGCTATCGAAAATTTCGGGAAGTAGAAGTCTTTTCAGTTATCTTTGAAAGTCAAGTTTTCACCTGTTTATTTATAAAAAATTCCATTTTGTCAAGTCCAAACTCTCGATGAAGCACCCTCACCACATCGTAGGCATCATCAATAGATACCACAAAGGAAATATTATGCTGGGATGAGCCCTGGCTGATCATGATGACATTGATCTGTGCCGTACCAATTGCACTGAATATACGCCCTGATACTCCTGGCATTCCCGCCATACCAGAACCAACAACAGCCACCACGCCGATATGTTTATCGCAGGTTACATTTTTTATAATCCCATTCTTAAAATCAGACTGGAGAGCCGCGATAGCCATATCAAGATGATTTCTTTCCACAACCAGTGAAATATTCGCCTCGGATGATGCCTGGCTGATCATGATGATATTGACGCCTGCATCAGCAAGAGCAACGAAGATGCGTGCAGCAACACCAATATGTCCTATCATGCTGACACCAGATATATTGATCAGCGCCATATCAGTGATAACAGAGATTGCCTTTACTGTATTTGCCATCTTTTTTTCCTCCTTAACTATAAGTGTGCCGTCAAGTTCTGGTTCAAAGGTACTCTTAACTCGCACCGGTATGCCGTGGCGAATAGCAGGTTCAATGGAACGAGGATGCAGTACTTTCGCCCCAAAATAGGACATTTCCATAGCTTCAATATATGAGATGGTGTGAAGCACCTGTGCCTCTGGTACGATCTTCGGATCAGTGGTCATAATGCCGGGAACGTCCTTCCACAGCCAGATTTCATCAGCATGGATAGCCGCCGCGATGATTGAAGCTGTAAAATCAGAGCCGCCGCGCCCAAGGGTTGTCACGGTATCAGCTTCACACTTAGCAATAAAACCAGAGACAACAGGCACGCTATCCTCCAATAGAGAACCCAGCCTCTCTCGAACTTGCAGGTATGTGCGTTCAAGAGGACGTGCATTACCATAATCAGAAGTTGTAACGATGCCAGCTTCATCACCAGTAAATGCCATTGAATTGACACCCTCGAGGCGCAATGCTCCAGAAAGAATCGGTGCAGCAAGACGCTCGCCATAAGAAGAGATATAATCTAAAGACCGTGCAGTGAGCCTGCCAGAGTAGCAGACATCATTAAGTACCCTTTCAAGTCCACCAAGTCTTGAATCAATCTTTTCGAGCACTCCGGATGCAATGGTCTGCTCATCAATGGCATCAAGAGCAGCTTGATTGTGTGTTTCTGCGAGATTGGTTATAAACTCCCTAATATAAACAGAATCAACTCCAGTAGCCGCTTTCTTTGCTATTTTCAAAAGCAGGTCTGTGATGCCCCCGAGAGCAGAGGTGACCACAACAACCTTATTTCCCTCATCCAGAAAGTGTTTAACCAGATGGGCAACGTGTTTTATATGGGTACCATCTCCAACAGAGCTTCCACCAAACTTCATCACAATCCGCATAGTGTCTTACCAATAAGAAAATCGATAGATAAAACTTGCTGTCTCAAGCTTCTCTGGCGCTCTAAAGTTCGGGTACAATGGTTGTAAGCTTGGTGTGCTCAACTCCTTTAAGAGCTGTTAATCGCTCTGTCAGCTCTTTTATTTTCGTGCCTTCCCCATGAATTACTATTAATTCAAAGCAGTTATCCTTGTCAATGTGTACGTGAAGTGTTGATTGTATTGTACCGATGTATTCATGTTCTATATCAGCCAATTCGTCTGCCAGTCCCCGTTGATGGTGATTATAGCTGAGAGAGATGGCACCATACCGTTCGCCTTTAATGTCACTCATCCAGTCATAATATCGAATGTAGCCGCGTATTGCATCCCTGATACCTTCTGAACGAGACGAATAACCCCTTTGAGAAATGATACCATCAAAACGATTTAACAAATTCTCTGGAAGAGACACTCCGATTCTCATAAGTTCATTATCCATACAAATCACATCTTAATACAACTCTTCCTTAAATAACACTTTCGTATCTGCAAGCAACTGCACAACTTCGTTGTGCAGAAAATCAACTCTTGATTGTGCAAGCACTGCACACTCCGTGTACAGAAAATTACCAATAACTCTTGATTACGTAGTGTCATGGCAATCAAGTGCAGAAACAACGAATCCTGACTACAAGACGTCGTTAGCAGAAATTACCAATAACTCTTGATTACGTAGTGTCATGGCAATCAAGTGCAGAAACAACGAATCCTGACTACAAGACGTCGTTAGCAGAAATTATCAGTAACTCTCGACTACGGAGTAGTCGAGTTGTCGAAGCAATCAAGTGCATATTTTCTATTGTTTTTGTTTTTTTCGTATCCTGTTTACCATCTGCTGCTTTTTGTAAATAGCTTTTGCTGCTGCATCATCGATTCTGTTTTGCATCTGCTGGTAATTTCCTGGTGTGTGTTCTCCAAGTATCTTTTTTACCGGTGTGTAGGCTGATTCTCTAAAGCGTGGTGTGAAATCAGTGATTCCATCAGGTGTTATAAGTTCCGTACCACTTCCATCTGCAACTTCGCCGATGATGCGTGTCTGGATATTGTGCTTGCTAAGCAGTTGTACGATCTTTTCTGCTGCATAAGGCGGGGTTATTAAAAGAAGTGCATCAAGGCTTACGCCAAGATAGTCTATCTCAAGTTCATTCAGCATGCGTAACACTGACTGATTCACAAGTGGAAGTATTTCATCTTCATAGAATGTGAGCTTGACCTTTGCAGTTCTGCTGATCTCATTTGCATCACCACGAACACCCCCATTAGTCACATCAGTCATCACATGAATCTGTGATATAAGGTCATGCTGCATTAACAATTCACAAGCTTCAATAAAAGTAATATTGAGGGTTTCCTCAACGATTTCATGCTTGCCATAATAGAGAGCTGCGGCTGAGATAGTCCCACCACCCGCACCCTCGCTCATGATTATTTTGTCCCCGGGTTCTGCCCTTATTCGACTTGTAAGCATATTTGCTATTCCGACAGCACCAACACCACCACTCATCCGTTCTCCAATCACCACATCACCACCAATGCGAAGAGTGCTGCCGGTGATGAGCGGCACACCTGTCAAATCC
The DNA here is from genome assembly GCA_012910725.1 of Candidatus Ethanoperedens thermophilum. Classification (GTDB taxonomy): domain Archaea; phylum Halobacteriota; class Methanosarcinia; order Methanosarcinales; family EX4572-44; genus Argoarchaeum; species Argoarchaeum thermophilum. The sequence continues at coordinate 7,408 of WNEG01000050.1, forward strand.
GACACTGCTGTAATCCCAGCTATATGGTCAAATATCTTTCCAACATCACCATCATCTGCCACATGAATATCAGAAAGCAGAGCCAGGGGGCGAGCACCCATGACATATATATCGCGAAGAGCTGCCCGTGCCACATGAAAACCTGAAAGAAACGGGTAGTCACTCAGTCTTGAATGAATGCCATCGATATTGACCACAATATATTCTCCTTTTCCCTGTACAACCCCGGAATCGTCGAGATGGCTTGAATCAACAACTGCTGTTGTTTTTCCAATAATCTCACTGATTTTTTCGTGTGTATAAAAATCTCCAAGTCCGCGAGAGCCAACTCCAAACTCGCCAAGTGTAATGCCTGAACGTATCGGCTCAAACACATCGCCTATTGGCTCAAGTGTAGCTTTTGCTTCAACAATTACTGCCTGGGACAGTTTTTCTGCATACTCTTTGGTGGTATTCTTTATCTCAAGAATGCGCTCTGCTATTGTGCCCGCCAGTACTGATTCGTCTTCGCCTCTTCTAAGTGCTCTTTTTGCATATCCTTCAAGATCCATGTTTACTCAAAAGATGTCAGTGGTTTCATGGTTCATCTGCTTTTCGTTTTAAAATATGCTGCCTGCTCAGAAATAGATCGATACTATTGAAACGCAAAAAATTTATTTAAGTTACTTACACCGCAATGAATTGCGGGGCATCATGGGGGGTCGCGTACTTGTGATGGGAGCGAGCGCGGGAAGATGTGGGGTGGGTGTTGATGGGCATGTGTACACAATCTCATTTTTCAGTGGATGAATCAAGCAATAAGTTTTCTTCCAGTTGATTTTTATATTTAGCCAACTCCATCCGAACTTTCGCTTCCATATCCTTCCGCTTTACTTTGCCAAGATCCTGTAAAATCGCTTTTTCATTGAGCACTAAGAATTCATCAAGCTTAGTTATCCATTCGGACATATACATTGGTACTCTTTCAATACTTCTCAGTTCGGCGAATGATAAAAACTGTTCAACCAACAGTTCCAATCTCTTTAACTCCATCTCCTCCAAATAATTCTTTGCTATCGTTGCATCATGTGCTGTGATTATCTCGCCTTTCCAGTTAGTCAGTCCTAAATTCAATTTATTTCCATTGACCCGCTCCGATATCAGTTCTGCTGCTGTATGTCCATGTATGGCATAATGGAATTTGTTCTGAACAGATGCATAGAACATGTGTGCAAATTCGGTCTTTGAGTTGTAATCCATACTGGTTGCAAAAATATCTGTGACCTTTTGGTAAAAATTCTTTTCAGATAACCGTATTCGACGAACTCGTTCAATTAACTCGTTGAAATAATCTGTATAACCGTTTGCCAACCGTTCGTCATTCATTACGAAACCTTTGACTATATATTCTTTCAATCGTTGCGTTGCCCATATTCTAAACTGTATTCCCCTATGTGAGTTAACTCGATAACCAACCGATATGATCATATCGAGATTATAAAAGTCAATTTCACGCGAGACTTGCCTACTGCCTTCGTTTTGAACTGTCAAGTATTCCTTGACAGTTGAATCTGGTGTTAATTCGTTCTCCTTGTAAATGTTTTGTATATGTAGGCTAATATTCTGTTTTGTTGTCTGAAACAACTCCGCCATCTGCTTCTGTGTAAGCCACACCGACTCATCTTGTAATATTACCTGAATTTCGGGGTTGCCATTCTCTGTTTGATATAATATGAGTTGACCTTGTTCTAACATAGTTCACCAGTTTATTGATGTTGTGATTGGATATTAAGCTTTAGTGAAATAAGTTTGTCCCGTGCCCGACCCACCCCACAAAACCCTTTCGATCATCCAGTTCACACCCGACCCCCATATTCACGATGCCATCGTGACCAACTCCGAAGTTACTTACACCGCAATGAATTGCGATGCTTGCGATTCTCCATGCGCTCCTGATACTATAAGAGCAGGATTGCAACTGCCACAATACTTACCACTGCTGCTTTCTTTATCAGTGTGATTGCCTGGGTGATGTGCTCTGGTTCTGGTGTGGCTGCTTCGTTGTTTAGAATGTATGTACCAGGTTTTTCAAGTGTGATACCAAGAGCACAGGCAGTTGCCGATATGGGCCAACCAGAGTTTGGTGAAGGTGTTTTTATGTGTTCCTTGAGAGCACATCTCAGTGTTGTTGCTGGATTATTGGATACCAGTGCTATGATTAATGCTGATATACGTGCTGGAACGTAGTTGAGAAAATCGTCAACTCTGGCTGGAACGAAGCCAAGTTGTTGATATGGGGGCTTTTTGTATCCTACCATCGAATCGAGTGTGTTGACAGCTTTATAGGCAAGAGCTCCCAGCAGTCCGAAAAGCACAAAGTAAAACATGGGTGTGAGGATGCTATCAACATAGTTTTCTGAGACTGACTCGATGACTGCTGACGTGGCTTTTGTTTCATCGAGGTAACTGGTATCCCTGCTTACAAGAGTGCGAAGTTCACTTCTCACTGTTTCAATTTTCCCACATTTGAGCTGCTTTTCTATTTTTTTTGCAGAGCCAAAGAGCATATTAATAGAAAAGGTTGATTTTAGCAGATAGATGGAAGCGATAATTGCAAATATGTGATTTGTTCGGGTGAGAAGTATGCCTGCTATGGCGAAAGGTGTGATTGTTATAAGAGTCATTGCTGCTCCATAAAGTGCTCTATTGGTTTGTGGTGCATGCTTCTCAAGCAGATGTATGATTTTTCCCATCCATACTACGGGGTGTACTCTTGCTGGCGGTTCACCTATTATTATGTCGAGAGCCACTGCTCCAAGTAGTATTACCAGTAACACCATATTCACAACAATGGCTCCATCACACGTTTCCATGTTTTTTTAACATCACTGCCTTTTAGCAGTTCATCAAGTATCTTCGATGCTACCTCTGGTTTGTGTACAAGCTGGCAGTTCATGCAGCTCCATACTTTACTTCCACTTGCACGTTTAATGTATTCACCTCCTGTTCGTGTATCTTCACATGGATAAAATGGGCAGAAACAGAAGGTACAATCCTGCCCTTCGAAGTGGCATGGATAGTATTCGCAGCTGATACGGCTGTTTGCAGTCTGTCCCTGCTTAATTACAACTTCAAGGGATTTTTTTCCAATTTTCTCACCCCATTCCATTGATATTTGCTCAATTGCTTGAATTAATGTAATATTTTCTTTGTGAGCACGCACTGCAAGACGAATATGGTTTTTAAGTTCAAAAGACGTGCAATCCCGAATTACAATACCTTTTAAAAGAAGTCTCTTTGCAAGTTCTGCTACAGTAAGTGGGAAATCGCTTGTATCTACAAGTATGAAATTTGTTCTGCTCGGCAGTGGTTTAAAACCACGGATGTGTGCAAGCTGTGCATGGAACCATTCCCGTTCTGCATTAATCACGTCTCTGGAATTGTAAAGAAACTTGCTGCCATGTTTCAGCAACCATTCTCCTACTGTATCGGCTATGCAGTTGAGGTTCCAGGTAAGCCTTGCAACATTCATATATTCTGCAAGCGTAATTGGTGCAACACCAAAACCAATTCTGAGCCCTGGTACTGCGAAAGATTTGGTAAGAGAACGAAGCACAAATAGAAACTCACAGTCCAGTACATAAGTTGCTATGCTATATCCCGGGTCTGATAGCTCGATAAATGCTTCATCCACGAAGAGAAACACTTTCTTTCTCGCACACCTGTCAGCAAGAGTGAGGAGTTGTTCACGTTCTATCAGTGTGCCAGTTGGATTGTTCGGGTTGCACACAAACACCGCCCTGACACCTGAAAGCTGTCTATCGGCGATCGTAAGCATTTCTTCATACTTTCGATGAATAATATTTGCACCCATCAGTCTGCACTGATTCTCATATTCCCCGAATGTTGGAACCGGGATGACAACAGTATCTTTTGGTTTGATCACTGTTTCTGCAAACAGGCGTATCAACTCTGTTGAACCGTTGCCTGGTATGATATTTTCAGGAAACACGCCCACAAAATCGGCGGCAGTCGCTCGAAACTGCATATATTCGCTATCAGGATACTGGTTAATATATTTACAGGCTTTTGTGAGTGGTTCTGTTACATCTATATGCAGTAAGTTCTGGTTGCTGCTAAAATCAAGAAGTTCTGATTCTGGTATGCCTGTGCGATCTGAAGCTTCTTTGAGTCTTGCTCCATGAACACACGGTGTTAACCTAACAACCTCTTCACGAAGGTGGTTTGCATAATCATCACAAGTTTCTGTCACAGAAAATCTTAATGTGCTCTGCACATATATAATTCATCTTTCGAGTACTGTATAAATCTTTGACCACAGATGGCTTTGTGTATAGTCGCGAATAATCAACCGAAAGTTTTATATGTCACCAAAATATATCATCAATTGCATGAAAGCAGGCGAAGCAATGCGGGTGCTCAGGATATCGCGGAGCACATTACACAGATATGCCAGCGAGGGGTTGATTACACGGCATAAAATAGGCAAATCATACGATTACTCAGATGATGATGTCTATAACCTGATAAACAAAGACGTACCTCGTAAAACTTTTATTTATGCCAGAGTTTCAACCTCTAAACAGAAAAAAGACCTTGAGAATCAAATATACATGCTCAAACTATGGGCTTTTAATTCAGGTCACCAGATCAATGGCATTTATTCGGATGTTGCATCGGGAATATCTTTTGAGAAGAGAAAAGAATTTTTCGAGATGATGGATGAGATTATAAATCATAAAGTTGCAAATGTAATCATTGCGTACAAAGATCGATTAAGCAGAGTAGGGTTTGAGTTGTTTTACTACATGTTTAAGCAATTTGGAACTGAAATAATTATCGTGTCAGAAGTCGGCAGCAAAAAACTCGATTCTGAAGAGGT
>WNEG01000037.1:0-2202 GCA_012910725.1 Candidatus Ethanoperedens thermophilum
CGTGACGTGGTGAGTAGAATCACGCAATATCATAAAATGTTTACGAAATGACAAATAAATAAGCCACCTCTTGTATGCGTTTACAGCCATAACGACAATTGCTGCACTAAAGATAGAATTCTAAGACAAAGGTATCGAGCAGGTAACAACTGAACTCAGTACTTCCACCAACAGACTTGCCGTTAGCATCCTGCATTCAGGAAAACTATAGATCCAGCAGGTAGTATCGTATATATACTATGAAAAATGAACAGAATATACATGGCTATGAACTCAGCAGTTGAAGGAAAAATCATCGTTTATTATGGGGAAGGAGAAGGAAAGACCTCTGCTTCTATTGGTCATGCTATACGAATGCTTGGCCATAATAAAAAAGTAGTGATAGTGCAGTTTATGAAAGGAAGGCAAACTACTGGAGAATACCAGTTTCTAAAACATGTTGATAACATCCAGGTATACCTTTGTGGACCTCCTGTTTTTCTGGACAGGGAATCAAGAAAAACACATCTCAAAAATGCTAAAGAGGGTTTGAAAATCGCTAACAGAGTGTTAGATGAAAAACAAACCGACCTTCTGATTCTGGATGAGATATTATATGCAGTAAAATTCGGGCTTTTAGCAGAAGACGATGTTTTGGAATTGTTGGAGAAAAGAGGCTGTACTGCAATCATTCTTAGTGGAAGAGATCCAGGAGATAGAATAATAGAAATGGCAGATATAGTAACTCATACGGAACAGATTAAATACCATTGGGATAAAAACAGCAATGCAACTACGATGATGGGATATTAGTCACTAAACCAACAGGAACAAGGGATGATACAGCAATAATCACATCAATAGCAAACGGAAAGGACGGCACAGGAAAGACTACAGTGATTATGTGTAACAAGAAGCTGCATCACAGATTGCCATTGCGGCTACCCACCATCCCATGCGAGGTAATCCCACTGCGAAAGCTTGTGTTCCCCTGTGCTCCCTGTGGTTTTCCAAAACCCAAAATTTTCCAGAAGATAATAAAAAATCTCTAATTAAAATTAACAAACAAACTACATAAGATAAACAAAAGGTGAAGAAAAAATGAAAGTATGTATTCCAACTACAGAAAACGGTGGCATCGATGATTTCGTGGGTCAGCATTTTGGCAGAGTTCCGACATACACCATCGTAGATCTTGACACAAACGAGGTTACAGTAATTCCGAATACCGGTGAACATATGGGGGGTGCTGGATTGCCGCCAGAGTTTATATCAAAAACGGGCACTCATGTGATGCTCTGCTCCGGGCTGGGACCAAGAGCGGTCCATCTATTCGAAGAGGTTGGTATCGATGTCTTCGTTGGTGCACAAGGCACGGTACGCGATGTAATCGAGGCATGGCGGCAGGGGCGGCTTATGGAAGCAACCGATGAGAACGCTTGTAAGGAGCACAGGGATCACTGAAATACGGTTTGTGGCATGTCTTGAGATTGTAGGGGGGGTGACACCTCACTGGCATAGGGCAGGGTGAATTTTGTCCCGAAGCCGAGCATATCCGCAGTATTTGGTCACTACATTAATCCATCCCCACCCCCCATCCATCCGCGCTCACGCCAACACGCGATCCCCAGCTCACGGACGCCCACGATTTAATTGCTGGGGTGGCGCAGCCGGGGGATATTGAAAAGTCTGACGAAAATGAAAAATCCCAAAAAATTTATATGTATTGTAAGGCTAATCTTACTTATGGCGAGGTGATCGAAACGATAAATATTGCAATAACAAAACTCAGTTCTAAAGGACAAATAGTAATTCCTTCAGAGATGAGAGGCAATTTCAGTGAAGGGGAAAAACTTGTCATAATCAAGAACGGAGAACAATTAATCTTGAAAAAAGTAAGCGATTTAGGTAAGAATTTCGAAGAGGACATTGCTTTTGCCAAAAAAACAGAAGAAGCCTGGCAGAGTTATGAAAGGGGAGAATTTATTTCTCGACCTGCTGACAAATTTCTTGAAGATCTGGAAAAATGTTAGAGGTAGAGTATCAACCCAATTTTTTTAAAAAAATACATAGAATGAAAAGTAATTCTATTAAAGAACGAATTAAAAATCAAATCAAAAAAATATTAGAAAATCCCGAAATCGGAAAGCCAATGAGATATGCAAGAAAAGGAACAAGAGAACTTTATGCAGGTTCTTTTAGATTATCTTACACTTATTTAAA
>WNEG01000037.1:2255-5840 GCA_012910725.1 Candidatus Ethanoperedens thermophilum
TTAAAGAACGAAAACAAAATAATCTTTTTAGATCTGTACCATAAAGATGAGCAATAATTTTTTTGTCCATCAATTCCTTTAGTGATGCAGGTATAAGCCAGACACCCATCCAGCGACTGGGATTACAGGGCGTACATTTGGGTAAACCCTTTTGTGAAGGAGTCCCAATAGTTAAGCATCATCAGGATAAAAACAGCGGTGCAACTTAAATGACAGAATACCAATCACTAAATCAAAAGAGATGACCCAACAATGATCATATCAATAGCAAGCGGAAAAGGAGGTACGGGAAAGACTACAGTGGCTGTAAATCTTGCATTGTCGCTCTCGAATGTGCAGTTGGTGGATTGTGATGTCGAAGAACCAAATGCGCATATCTTCCTTAAACCAGAGATAGAGGATGTAAAGTCAGCATGTACACTTATGCCAGAGGTCAATCATGATTTATGTGATTACTGTGGGAAGTGTGCGTCTGCATGTGAGTATAATGCCATTGTTGTGCTTCCGAAACAGGTCATGGTGTTTCCTGAACTCTGCCATGGTTGCGGTCTATGCACAATGGTCTGCCCGCGGGATGCAATCAGCGAGGAGCCGCGTGAGATCGGTGTTATCAAGAGGGGGAGAAGTGGCGGCAGTGTGGAACTCGTGTACGGGTTGCTGAATATCGGTGAGGTGATGGCAACACCATTGATAGACCGGGTTAAAGAGCAGGTCAATCCGGAAAAGACTGTAATTATTGATGCGCCACCCGGAACGGCATGTCCCGTGATTGCAGCAGTCCAGGACAGCGATTACTGTATTCTTGTGACAGAGCCAACGCCGTTTGGGCTGTACGACCTGAAACTGATAGTAGAGGTGCTTAAAGTGCTAAAGATTCCTTCTGGCGTGATCATAAATAAAGCGGGAATTGGGGATCGGAATGTCTATCACTACTGCGAAGAAAAAGGGATTCCGATCTTGCTTGAGATTCCTTATGATAAGAAGATCGCAGAGTATTATTCGGAAGGCGTACCATTTGTGAATGCGATGCCGGAGTGGAAGACCCAGTTTGCAGGAATGATTGATCGAATCAGGGGGGAATTATGAAGCAGATAACCATTATAAGTGGAAAAGGCGGTACAGGGAAGACAACACTTGTTGCATCGTTTGCAGCCCTTGCAAAAAACGTTGTTATTGCTGACTGCGATGTGGACGCACCTGATCTCCATTTGCTGCTGCATCCGGAAATCGTGAAAAGAGAAGATTTCAAAGGCTCAAAAGTTGCAGCAATGGATAAAACAAAATGTATAGAATGCGGAAGATGCGAAGAAGCATGCAGATTCAATGCTATATCTGATACCGAGTCTGGTTATGCAGTCAATCCCGCACGCTGTGAGGGCTGTGGCGTATGTGTTTTCGTGTGTGAACAGGAGGCAATCCGACTGAAAGAACGCGTCTCCGGACATGCATTCATCTCAAAAACGAAATATGGGACGATGGCGCATGCACAGTTGAATATCGCCGAAGAAGCGTCTGGAAAACTGGTCACTGTCGTTAGAAACAATGCACAGCGAGTCGCAGAAGAGGAAGAATCTAACTTCATCCTGATTGACGGGTCACCAGGAATCGGCTGCCCGGTGATTGCATCCCTGACTGGTGTTGCCCTTGCATTTGTTGTTACCGAACCCACGATGTCAGGATTGCATGACCTTGAGCGAATCCTGGATGTGACCAGGCATTTTGGGATTGCAACCGTTGTCTGCATCAACAAATACGACATCAATAAAGAGAACAGCAGGAAGATTACTGAGTTTTGCCAGGAGCGTGGGGTTGCGATTGTCAGGAATATCCCTTATGATTCGGTGGTGACAGATGCAATGGTTGCAGGCATACCAGTGGTTGAATTTTCAGATGGAGCAGTATCGGACGCGATAAGAGAGATCTGGGTGAGTATAATGTCAACCATTCCCATGGTTCCAATGGACTAAGGAATGGATTTCAGAAGAGCACTGGTTGATCAGGATGTGTGTGAGGGCGAAGTGGTAGGATTTGAAGCTACCGATATATTTTTAACGTATAGGAAAGTATAAACGCACTTGTTTATCTTGCACTTGATTACTTTGTAATCAAGAGTTGCCGGTTATTTTCTGCACTTGATTGCTGCGCAATCAAGAGTTACTTTTCTGTACAACGAAGTTGTGCAGTGCTTGTGCAATCAAGAATCAAAGGTTACTTCCGCACACAGAGTGTGTGGTTCTGTACAACGAAGTTGTGCAGTGCTTGTGCAATCAAGAATTAAAGGTTACTTCCGCACACAGAGTGTGTGGTTCTGTACAACGAAGTTGTGCAGTTTTTCAAGGATGAACGAATATTATTTAGAGGTTGGTGCAGATGAATCAGATTTGGACGGCGTGATAGAACGGATATAAATCATGTGAAAAATGCGGGGGATAGAATGTACGAAAAAAGAAAATGGACCAGAGGGGATTTAAAAAGCTTGATTGAAATATAGTAAAGAAGACATAACCAGTAATGCAGACGATACAAATGTTTGAGGGCCGGTAGATCAGGGGTAGATCGCTACCTTGGCATGGTAGAGGCCTCGGGTTCAAATCCCGACCGGTCCACTTCAAATCCTTGAAATAATCGTCAATGGTGTAATTTAATGTTGAAGATCGTTTTTCTTGGCACTGCTGGCTCTTTTCCCACTTCTAAACGAAATCCCTCATGTGTTTTTGTTAATCGTGAAGGCGAGTTGTTGTTGTTTGATTGTGGTGAGGGAGCACAGAAACGAATGATGCAGGCTAAATGTGGAATGTTGAATATCTCTTCGATTTTTATCACCCACTTCCATGCCGATCATATTCTCGGAATTCCTGGTCTGATCCAAACGCTTTCGTTTAATGATCGCAAACATCCTCTTGTAATCTATGGTCCAAAAGGTGTTGAGTGGTTTGTTAAACTCTTTATTGCTCTTGGATATTTCAAGCCTTGTTTTGATGTGCGATCTGTCGAGGTCTCAGGCGGGGATGTGATTGAGCGAACTGGTTACCGGGTGGAGGTGTTCGAGACCACACATGGTGTGGCAAGTGTTGGTTACGCGCTTGTTGAAGATGAACGACGTGGGCGATTTAACCGTGAGCGCGCAATAGCTCTTGGTATTCCACAGGGACCGCTATTTAAAAAGCTCCATCGTGGCGAATGTGTAGAGGTTAATGGTCGGACCATCCATCCAGGAGAGGTTGTTGGCATAAAGCGTCATGGCAGAAAAATCGTATACACTGGAGATACGCGTCCAACGGCAGAGACTGTCAGGGCTGCTAAAAATGCTGATGTTCTAATCCATGATGGAAGCATGGCAGATGAGCTTGCTGATTGGGCTTACCAGACAAAGCATTCAACTGCCGGTGAAGCAGCAGGGGTCGCAAGAGATGCTGACGTGCGTTTGCTTGTGTTAACACACGTTAGCGCGAGATATTCAAAAAACAGTGATGTGCTTCTTGCTGATGCAAAAAAAGTATTTGAGAATACTATTGTAGCATACGATTTAATGGAATTTGAGGTGCCGTACTCTGATTAACTCTTGACTTTCAAAGATAACTGAAA
>WNEG01000106.1 GCA_012910725.1 Candidatus Ethanoperedens thermophilum
CATAATATTACACAGTTTACTACCTGTTGGTTTCGCTTAAATGATACTTCGAAGGTGAACAACTGCACTCCTCAACTTTGTTTTGTCTTGCACTCTTCACTTTGTTCAGACTGCAGAATCTTTATCTGGATAATTTCCGTTCTGTCGAGGCGAGCGAAGGCGAGCTTTGCAGTACACATAAACTATATAATATAATCATGTATTAGTTATGATTGTTTTATGTTAAAGAGGGTTTGTTAGATGAATAGTGATCGTGATATTTTGATAAAACGGCTTGAAAAACAACTTGATGATAAAGATAAGCAATTAAAAGAAGTGCAATCATCACTTGACCGTTTCTTGATAGAGAAAGAAAAAGAAACAACGATGTTGGATGAACTCAATAAGCGTTTCACTGCTCTTGAGAAGAAGGTAGCAGAAATAAACAGCAGCTATGACGGACTAATGAGGGAACTCCTTGATCAAAAGTCAATGATCCAAATCATCATCAAAGAATCAACAGCGCAGAAGCAGCACAGCGTAGAAATACAGAATAAGGAAAAGGATGAGGATGATGGTATAATTATTGCTCCCTGTGTACCAGCACCGAACAAAAAAGAATCAGTTAAAGCAAATGACGTCGGTGACATAATCGAAATATGAAGTATACCAGTTGGGGTTATCGGTGCATATAACACAGATAGAGTTTGAAAACTTTAAATCCTTTGGAAAAAAAATTAAAATACCCTTTTTTGATGGTTTTACCACGATATCAGGTCCCAATGGAAGTGGCAAGTCCAACATTATAGATGGCATTCTCTTCTGTCTTGGGCTTTCCGGCTCACGCACTATGCGTGCAGAAAAGCTGACCGACCTTATATACAATGGCGGAGGCAAACGACCGGATTATGCACAGGTGACAATAAAAATCGATAACACTAAAGCTGAGTTTTCCAACAATAAAGACATTATTGTAATCACCCGCAAGGTCAAACAAACAGAGTTAGGCTACTACAGCTACTATTATATTGACGGTAAAACGGTAACACTCCAGGAAATGCATGAACAGCTGAGCAAGGCAAAGATCACGCCAGAAGGCTACAATGTAGTCATGCAGGGCGATGTTACTCGCATTATCCAGGTGACGTCATTTGAGCGGAGAAAAATTATCGATGAGATTGCAGGAGTGAGCGAGTTCGATGACAAGAAAGAGCGCTCCTTAAATGAACTTGAAATTGTGCGTGAGCGCATCGAACGTGTAGATATTATCATAGAAGAGGTAAAAGCACAACTACAACGATTAACAGAGGAGAGAAACCAGGCTCTTAAATATAAAGCTCTTCGAGAAGAAAGAAGACGGTACGAGGGATTCGTAATACTTGCAAAGTTAAACGATGCAAAAAAAGAACTCGACTCGATCGATTCTGAACTGCAAGAAAAAGAAATCGAACAGGAGAAAATCCAGGTAGAGTATGAGCAGCAGGAAAATACACTCCAGGCTCTTGGACTGGAATTGCATGAGTTAAACGAACAGATCATGCAAAAAGGCGAGGCAGAGCAGATACAGGTAAAAAAGGAGATCGAAGAGATCAAAGGACAGCACGAACTTGCAACAAATACCATCGAACTTTTAAATAATGAAATAACAACCACTGAAAAAACGAAACGCAGAGCCCTGCTCGAAATAAATAGAGAGCGAGAGATTGGACAGGGGTTGGATGAGAAGGTGGCAGAAGAACAGCTTCGAGAGAGCACTCTGCAAATAGAACTGGCTGAGAAAAATACACAGATGCAGCTGATCAAAAGCAGGATTACTGAAGTAGATGTTGAATATGCTGACACACAGGAAACGCTCACCGATTTGAAAAATAGACTTGAAGAGTGTAGAAGTGAAAAAAATGAGTTGATGCGAAACGAGGACAGACTCCTGGATGTCATCAGACGCAGGACATCTGATGTCAGGGAGATCGAAATTGAAATAACCGATTCGCAGGAAAAAATAAACAGCAAAGAAAATGACCTGCAGAAGGCAGCAAAAGAAATAGCAAACCTTGTCCTTACTGTAAAGCAGCTATTTCATGACCACGAGGATCTTGAAAAGAATAGAGTGAGCCTTAAAGCAGCAGCAGGGGAGGTAGAAGGGGAACTTATCAACAACCAGCGGGAGTATATGCGTCTTGAAGCAAAGATCAAAGCAGAGCGCGAACTTGGAGGTTACAGCAGTGCCGTGGAAAGCACACTTAAATCAGCAAGAAATCATGAATTGGAGGGGATATATGGCACCATCGCAGAACTTGGAACAACAGATAAAAATTATTCCACAGCACTTGAAATTGCCGCAGGGGGACGCATACAGGCAATCGTTGCAGCAACTGATGAAGATGCAGCTTATGCTATTGCTTATCTAAAGCAGCGACGCAGAGGACGTGCAACATTTCTTCCCCTGAATAAATTAAAACCATCAAGACCTGTTGAAGCACCAGATCATGCTGGCGTTATCGACTATGCAATAAATCTCATGGACTACGAACAGAAGTTTGATCCAGCCTTCTGGTATGTATTCAGAGACACGCTAATCGTTGGAACACTGAGTGACGCACGAAAACTTATTGGACGATATCGCATGGTCACAATCGAAGGTGAAATGATTGAGCGCGGTGGGGCTATGACTGGCGGAAGCATACGATCAAGACATTCGTTTGCAGGTGGTGAAACTGAAAAACTCAGTGGATTAGCACAGAAAACAACAGAACTTGAATCTCGTAAAAACAGCATCCTGAATAAAATTGACAGCATAGAATCTCATATTCACACTCTTCTAAAAGAGATTGCTGAAACCGAAAAACAGCTATCAAAGAGACAACTGGAACTGGAAGATATTAAAGGACGGGGAGAACAGCTCACAACACTAATTAATAAGCGAAGAAGCGAACTTCAACAAATAGGTGGTGAGCGAAAGACGCTTAAAACAGAGATGGAAGAGATGGAAGAGAGAAAAACTGCTAAGAACCTCCAGATGCACGAATTTGAAGAACAGATACATGAACTGGAAGAAAAAATAAAAGACTCTCCTCTTCCCAAGTTCAATGAACAAATCAATAAGCTGCAAGATGAGATAAATCACCTTCAAAACAGAATTTATGATGTTAAAGAGGGATTAAACAGCATTAATCTTGAAAGAAAATATGCAAAAGAAAAGATCGAGGAAATAACAAGAAACACATCAGAACTTGAAACAAAAAAAGCAGAACACCTTGAAAAAATCCAGCAACTGCACCACAAGATCAAACAACTTGGCAGTGACCTATTGGAAAAACAGGAGCGTGAGAACCAGCTATCTGTTGAACTTAGAGAGCTCCAGAAGCGACGAGAAGACCTCAATGAAACATACGACTCTGCAAAAGAAGAAACTCGAAATATTAAGATAACAATCCAGCAATTCGACAACCAGATGCTTGCTTTAAGAACCACCAGGGAAGCAGTTAGTGAACAAATCCCACAATTGCAAACAGAACTGAGCCAGCGAAACCTGGATGAAAACGAAGAAGTTCCAACAACCGAGAAGGTCTATTCCCGGATTAAAAGCATCGAGAGAGCAATGGAGCGACTTGAACCAGTTAACATGAGAGCTATTAGTGAATATGATGAAGTGGAGACAAGGGAGGGGGAATTACAATCAAGACGTGATATACTCTTTAATGAACGACAGGAACTGCTCCAGCGCATCACATACTATGAGCGGATGAAAAAAGATGCATTTATGGAGGCATACACCAGCATAAATAAACACTTCAAGGAAGTATTTGCAGAACTATCCAGTGGTACGGGGGAGATTGTACTTGAAAACCCGGAGGATCCTTTTGCCGGTGGACTGACCATAAAAGCGCGACCTTCAGACAAAACAGAACAGAGGCTGGAAGCAATGTCAGGTGGTGAAAAAAGCCTCACAGCACTTGCACTTATCTTTGCAATACAAGAGTACAGACCAGCACCGTTCTATGCCTTCGATGAGATTGACATGTTTCTTGATGGTGCCAATGCAGAACGGGTAGCAAGGCGCATAAAAAAATCCTCTAAAGAGGCACAGTTTATCGTGGTGTCCTTAAGAAAACCAGTGATAGAAGCTGCACAGCGAACACTTGGTGTGACCATGCAGGAAAACAACATCAGCATGGTAACAGGAGTTAAAATACAATGACGATTGCAGTAATCGCAATACAGGGAAACGTGGAAGAACACATTCATGCCCTCAAGCAAGCCATGCAAAAACAAAAACTTGATGAAGAAATAGTACCAGTAAAACATAAAGGAATAATACCACATTGTGATGGCATTGTGCTTCCCGGTGGTGAGAGTACCACGCTCTGCCGCCTGATGAAACACGAAGGAATTGATGTCGAGATTATTGATGCTGCAAAACAAGACAAGCCGATACTTGCAACCTGCGCAGGACTTATCAGCTTAGCCAAATCTGGTGGAAAACAGGCACGGAAAACAAAGCAGCACCTACTTGGGATAATGGATATCGAAGTTGATAGAAACACCTTTGGTAGGCAGAGCGATTCCTTTGAAGTTCCAATTAACATAAGTTTTCTCGACACACCTTACAATGCAGTGTTTATCAGAGCACCAAAGATCGTTAGAGTAGGAAAAAATGTAGAAGTCATAGCAAGATTTGGAGAGGATATTGTTGGTGCAAAACAGAAAAACATAATCGGATTAGCCTTTCACCCCGAACTTACAGATGATCTTAGAGTCCACCAGTACTACCTGCAATTGGTACGTACGCAATGCCAGGGACCACCACCATTTCCACAAGTTTAATGTTTGGGGGTGAGATTACGAATGATGATGAAAATATAATACTCTCAAAAAAGCAGAATGCAGTCGATGAATTTACAGAAGTTTGCAAAAGAAGCTCAAGTAAAATTTCGATGAAGGGGATTAAAAGAGAATTGGAGACCAGATACGAGGGAGATTCGTCGGTGTCCGGTTAAGTATGTTTCAACATAAATAATAGCATGCAACATATTTCAGACACTGATCTACACTGATTTTTTCTTATTAATTATACGATGTTTTATATTTACAGACCTGCTAAAATTAATCAGAAGACCTCGCCCTCGCCCTCGCTTTTCCAATAATCTTCCCGGTTATCTCACACTGTTTATAATTTTTCATCAGTGGGGTGAGTGTGGCGAGCATCCTGTTTCCAGGAGCTGCGAAAAGAGGTGCTGCAGCGGCTTGTCGGGGTGATCGGCGGGCTTGAAGTTGCCTGAGCTTTTGTGATCGTTCGGGCGGGCGGCTGGAGGCTCGCAATCCGGAATACAGAAGCGTTGCACACCCCATCACGAGGCACTCTGAAAAAGCTTGCGATACCGGAACTGGCGCATCATCTTCGATCAATTTCCAAATAATATTTCAATTTCAGGTTTATCCATTTTTTTCACTTCTTCTTCTACTATTCTTGCCACTTTTTGGATAGTTGTTTTCGCCACCTCAATCGTCTCATGATCTGCACTCAACCATGAACCTATAGAATATCCTGTGACTTTAAATTGTGAGAATGATCTTATTAAATCCATGAAAAATTTATCAACTATGCCTCCATTATGAGTCAGTACGTGTCGCACCATTAGAATATATCGTATCCATTCTACTTCTAAACCTTAACTCCGAATGAATAG
>WNEG01000042.1 GCA_012910725.1 Candidatus Ethanoperedens thermophilum
GTACAGTACATTAGAATTATTTGTTTCTAGACTTGATTGCTTGATTGCTTGATTGCTTGATTGCTTCGCAACTTGATTACTTCGTAATCAAGAGTTGCCAGTTATTTCTGCACTTGGTTGCTTCGCGATCAAGAGTTGCCAGTTATTTCTGCACTCGATTGCTTCGCAATCGAGAATTGAGAGTTGTTTTCCGCACACGGAGTGTGTGGTTCTGTACAACGAAGTTGTGCAGTGCTTGCGCAATCAAGAGTTGCTTTTCTGTACAACGAAGTTGTGCAGTGCTACGTAATCAAGAATTATTTTCTGTACAACGAAGTTGTGCAGTGCTGGTTATCTCTGCAAAGCGTGGCTTTGCAGGAACGAAGATTTCATATACAAGATAATAGTATTAGCCAGCATGTGCGTTGGTAGCTCAGACTGGGAGAGCGCTGCGCTGAAGACGCAGATGTCCCCGGTTCAAGTCCGGGTCAACGCACATCAGAGCGCCGGTAGTGTAGAGGTTATCACTATGGCTTGCCAAGTCATAAACTCGGGTTCAATTCCCGATCGGCGCACTTCACAAGCCACAAAAATAAGCTGTGGTTTTTAGGATTTTAACCACAAGATTCGTTATTTTTATAATTCGTTATTTCTACTGCACTTGATTGCTTCGCAATCAAGAGTCAAATTGCGACGGCACACCCCGCTGCAGAGCAGCGGGGTGTGCCGTCGCTTTGCTATTCGGTCTCATTCAAAAATACAAAGCACCATATGGTATCGTATTTTATAAACGCAATGACTTGCATGTTTCAACTTTACCTTGACTTTCAAACATGTAGTGAAAAACACCATCGGTCAACCCAATTAATGTATGACCTATCAAAACATAATCCCCCTTGCCGTCAATTTCCACAATTTAACCTAAATTGCCCGTATGTGTTTAGTTTACTAAATCAACATCGGTAGACTATGTAATCATATTAGTATATCCGGTCATGCTCCTATAAATAGTTATCTGCTTTAATCGATATGTAGTGTAGCATTATGCTGATATCAAAAGTTAGGTCATACAGCTTGAGAGACGGCAACAAGTCCAATGGATAGTGGTTTTCAAGAAAAATTAGAGGCTAATTTGCGTTTCTTTGAAAGTCAAGTTTACCATTGATGTTCTTTATATCCGCGCTTAAAAAAGCTCGCTTTGTGGCTTGCCCCAACCGCAGCAGAGCTGCGGGGTATAGTAATTAAATTAATTTCTGCATACGAAGTATGCAGTACTGGAAAAACACGATATTTAGCAGAGACATTACCTACGAATTATCAATTTCACCCGCGGTTCGAGCACAAAACTTTATCAGCAGACGTTCTCAATGAAACTTTCAGGAAGGCATTACTTAAATTCTATAGGCGTTATCACATCTGTGCTGATCGGAAGTTTCATTGGAGATAAAACGATGTTATCTGGAACAGTCGCAACTATTTTGTATTTTACAGCAGCAGATCCTTTTGAAGATGTCATCTCCAATAATCTATCTTTGTGGAGATTTAACGATTTTGCCAGACCAGGGCTTATTTCAACAAAATCCCTGTCTATCATGTTATTCCACATGAATGGAGTGTATACATAGATCAGATGAGCTTTCCCCTCGTATTTTTTGATTTCAGTCTCTGGTTTATATACAGGGTTGTATTCTGGAACAACGTATTCATCTATTTCAGTAATTCCAAGCTTGCTTAGAACCTCTGCATGCAAGCTATCATAGCTCGTCTCCTCTTTTCCACCTGATTTCAATATCTCACTGATTATTTCTATTCCTTCTGTCCCTCCTTCAGTCTCAAGGGCTCTTCCTTCAAAGTTGAGAACAGTTCCCTTTCCCTCAAACGTTCTATCGTTGGGAAGTACGATGTTTGCACGATCGGAGAGGCTATTGTGTGCCGATTGTTGCACGATTAGGACGTCAAGCTCATCTAATGCAGACAATAATGCATCGTCTGGAACAATTCCAGGATCAGATTCGAGTAGATAAAGCCCCTTGATTTTCTTCTCTTTTATCTCTTCAAATATCTGGTATATGCTCTTCTCTTCACCAGAAAGTAGCGAAGCTCCTGTTGAATTCAGGAATGGTTTTAGACATACAATATTCTCTCTATTGCAAGAATTTATTATCTCATTTGAAAATTCAAGATTTAAAGGATTAAGATCTAATACAACTAAAGAATCGCCAAAATCAATCGATTTTATTTTATCTATTTCTGTTGGATTCAAAATTACAGATTCATCTGCAATTCTTATCTTTTTCCAGTAATAAGACGTTATTTTTGCTCCGTTCCTTTTTGCATACAGCATATGCCTTAATATGAGTGGATAAGTAGTATACGGATCGATGAATGTGATTATTTCAGTCGACTGTCTTATTTTCTCGATGTTTGCGCCCACAAATCCAGGAATGCAGGTATACACGTTAGATCCAACCGTACTTGCAAGCTTGGTGAATGCTAACTGCTCCTCGCAGGTTACATTTCCAAACGATACAAATGCAAAATCTTTTGTCTCTGCGAGTTTTTTTGAAGCAGCAGATATTGCATTTGATAGTTCTTCCTCTTTTCCGTCAACCATTGGTAGTGCTTTTTCATAGTTATGAAGCTTCATTCCAAATCTACACAGCTTCCCAGAGTTAACTGGAGCATTCTTTCTAAAGTACAGGACATCATTCTTATATAGTCCGCAACCGAGATTACAACCGGGACATACAATCTTATTCATTATTCCACCTCGAATGAAGGAGGTATTATTCCCGCATCGCAATACGATACGGAGTATAAAGTCTTGTTCATTATTCCACCTCGAATGAAGGAGGTATCTTCATATCCATACCAGGAATATAGTCATATTTTGTCTGTATTCTGTCTGCCATTCGTCGGTGAAGGGTTGTCAATGGAATTTCAGCAGGGCAGACATCTGTGCACTGGCCGCATCCTATACAGGAATCAGAAAGGTGTAAGAGTCGTACCAGGTGGTAAATGCTGATTTTATGTGAATCCATTGGATCATAGAAGTCGATACACTTTGATTCATCACATGCGCAGACAGGACAGACATATTTACACGCCTCGCAATCGATACAATCTTCCATGACGTCCATGTAGTAGTGAAGGCGCTCCAGTCTATCTTCGATCGGTACAAAGATTTTTTCATGCCATTTCTTTGCAACCTTTTCCATCACGCCATTTGTCTTTTCTCTTATTTTTATGCCTTTTTCTGTGGCTGGTGCAGTTTCAATTAATCCAAGTTCAATTGCATTATTCATCAATTTCAAGCCTTTTTCTGTAAAGATTTCCACAAACGTCTCGTTTTTGCCTGCACCCCAGTTTCCGCATGCTAAATCAGTCATCACTGGTATATTTATTTCACAGTATCTACAATTCTCTCTTCTTCCATATCCAGCCTCTTCAAGTTCATCAATAGAAATTGCCTTTTCTTCTTTCTTTGTCTTGAATATGAGCTTTCCCCTTTCTATTTCTTCTTCGATTACCTCGTTTGGATCTATCTCATACATTTTCTCAAGCATTTTCATGGTTGTGATCGGGTCCATGGTTCCTCCACAATTCAGTCCGATCAAATAGGTTTTCTCGAGGTCAATTTTTTTTCTCTTTGCCTGTTCGATTATTCCTCTCGCATCACATGGTTTTGCAGGGAGGGCAAGTGTGCCATCTGGATGCTCTTCAAAAAAGCGAACCGCAAACTTTGTTAGATTGATTGGTGCGGCATGAAGTGATCCTGAACATTTTATTACTTCATCAACGTCCGAGGTTCTGATCGGGACTCCTTCGAACTCGCTTTTCTTCTGTAGAGCAATGACCTCGTCAACCAGTTCTCCTTTTAATGCAGCAGTTAGTAGTGAAGTAACCAGACCTCCAGATGCGCCTTCTTTTTTTATTTCCTCATCCTTGCTCCATGCAACGATACGATCTCCAATATTCATTTCATCCACTCCTGTCTGAGCGGGCTTGGGCCAATCGCTTTTATTTCCTCGGTTACTTTCCGTATATATTCTGCGAATTCACTTCCTTCTGAAGCAGAGATCCATTGTAATTGCAACCTCTCGTCTTCCAGTCCAAGTTCATCTAAAATTTCTTTTAGCATTTCAAATCTCTTTTTTGCTTTATAGTTTCCACTGATATAGTGGCAGTCTCCAATATGGCATCCGGTAAAGAGTACTGCATCCGATCCTTCCATCAGTGCAGTGAGCACGAATCCTGGATCGGTTCTACCGGAACACATCACTCTAATTGTTCGTGTACTTGGTGGCTGCTGTTTTCGTCCCACACCAGCATCATCAGATCCTGCATAGGAACACCAGTTACAACAGAACAATGTTATCTTGGGGGTCCATTCTTCTTCCATCTTTTGATCACCACGCAACTGTACAACTTCGTTGTGCAGAAATTAGCTCTGTCCATTCTTCTTCCATCTTTTGATCACCACGCAACTGTACAACTTCGTTGTGCAGAACCGCACACTCCGTGTGTGGAAATAACTCTTGATTGGGGAGCACTGTACAACTTCGTTGTGCAGAAATTAGCTCTGTCCATTCTTCTTCCATCTTTTGATCACCACGCGAATGCATGTTTTACTTGTGCAAGTATCTGGTTATTCTTGAAGTGCAATTGTTCCATTGCACCAGTCGGGCAGGCTGTAACACATGTGCCGCATCCTTTGCACATTGCTTTGTTCACCACTGCTTTTCCATCTTCGATCGATACTGCAAGGTATGCACATTTATCTTCACAGATAGCACAGCCAACGCATCTTTCTTCATTGGCACTTGCAACGATTGCCTCTGCAATCACCTTTCCAGCAGCTAGTGGGATTGATGCTCTTCCTGCTGCAGCACTTGCTTGAGCAATGCACTCATCGATCGGTTTTGGCCCGTGTGCGAGTCCACAGAGATATACACCATCTGTAGCAAAGTCAACTGGCCTGAGTTTTACATGTGCTTCAAAGAAGAATTTTGTTGGTGCGAGAGGGACTTTGAACATCTTCCCGACTTCGGCATTGTCATCATTTGGAACCATTGGAGTGCTCAAAACAACCAGGTCTGGTTTTATTTTTATGTTTTCACCAATGAATTCATCATAAACATCGACATATTCATTGACGACTGGTTTTCTGTCATCATCATATCGTACGAATATAACTCCGGCTTCTCTTGCCTTCGTGTATAATACTTCGTTTGTTCCATACGTTCTGACATCTTTATAGAGGATGAAAATCTCTGTTTTTGGTTTTTGTTCCTTTATTCTGATTGCATTCTTTACTGCCTCGGTACAGCATATCTTGGAGCAATATGTTCTTGGCGCTTCCTCCCTTGAGCCAACACATTGGATCATTACAATTGTGTTTGCTTCTACCTTGTCTATGATTTGTTCGAGTTCAAACTGTGTGA
This sequence comes from Candidatus Ethanoperedens thermophilum, assembly GCA_012910725.1. GTDB lineage: Archaea > Halobacteriota > Methanosarcinia > Methanosarcinales > EX4572-44 > Argoarchaeum > Argoarchaeum thermophilum. Next base: position 5,424 of record WNEG01000042.1, read on the forward strand.
TGACTCTTTTTCCATCATATCCGTAGTAGCCCTCCGGTTTGAACGCCTCGCCGCCAGTTGCGATAATGGCAATGCCAAAATCTATCTCTTCCTCTTTTTCAGGTGATACGATCTTTGCCTTGAAGTCTCCTACACTTCCAGAGACATCAGAGACTTCAGAATTTGGATAAACTGTGATAAGATTATTTTCTTCTACTTTTTTTATCGTGTTACTCACAATCTGTTCAGGATCTTCTCCATTGGGAAGTGATGTGATGTGCTTGAGAAGCCCTCCGAGTTCTCCGGTTCTCTCAACAAGGTATACTGGAAATCCCCCGGCTGCTAAATCAAGAGCCGCAGACATTCCACTGATTCCAGCGCCAATTACAAGTGCTTTTTGATTAACTGGAATCTCTCCCCTTCCCAGTGGTTCAAGCAACCTTGCCTTTGCAATAGACATCCTGACAATCTCTTTTGCCTTCTCTGTTGCTTTCTCTTTCTCATTCATATGTATCCAGGAACAGTGTTCCCTGATATTGGCAAACTCAAAGAGGAATGGATTTAATCCTGCTTCAGCACAGGTTGCATGGAAAAGTGGTTCGTGTGTTCTTGGTGTGCATGCAGCCATAACAACTCTGCTCAAGTCAAGTTCATGTATTTTGTTAAATATTTGTTTGTTTCCATCATCAGAGCATGCATAAGGCACCTCTGTTGCATAAACGACATTTGGAAGTGTTTTTACATATTCAACAACCTCGGGAACATTAACAATGCTTCCAATATTTATCCCACAGTGACATACAAATACACCAATTCTTGGTTCAAGACCAAGAACGTCCTTCTCTGGTGGGAGCTCTTTTTTCGTGGTCAGTGTGTTTCTGGCTTCTGAAAGAAGCGAACCTATCTTTCCTGCAGCACCACTTGATTGTGCAACGGTCTCTGGAATATCCTTTGGGCCCTGTGCAGTGCCACATACAAAGATTCCCTTGATGTTTGTCTCTACTGGATGGTCTATGGTTGTTGCCACATTCCCAAACTCATTCAAGTCAACACCAATACTTGTTAGAAGCTCCTGTGTTTTTTTTGGCTGAGACAAACCGACAGATAAGATTACCATATCGAATGATTCTTCCTTAACTTTTGCATGAGCAAGGTCTTCGTATTTAACATTCAGATTTCCATCTGATTCATAGACTTCCGCAACTCGTGACCTGACATAATTGATTCCATAATCATCCTGTCCACGCTTGTAAAATTCTTCGAATCCCTTGCCGCATGCTCTGTAATCCATATAGAATATGGAAATATCAATATCTCTATTGTGTTCTTTTGTTATAATTGACTCTTTCGTTGCATAATTACAACAAACGGCAGAACAATACTCGATACCTATTTTTGGATTTCTTGATCCTACGCATTGAATAAACGCAATTCTTTTTGGTTCTTTCCCATCTGAAAATCGTTTTACGTGACCAACAGTTGGGCCATTGGCACACATCAATCGCTCAAATTGCATTGCAGTTAACACATCTGGATGGTCTGGAAGGTACTGTTTTAGCTGAGATGGATCATACGGAACAGCTCCAGTTGCAAATAGTATTGCTCCGACATTCAGGTCTACGTATTCATCCTTTAGATCATAGTCTATTGCACCTGCTGTACATGCTTTTTGACAGACTTTACAGATCTTGTTCTGGGCAAATATTCTACAATGATCAATATCTATCGTTGCTTTGTTAGGAACTGCTTGAGAAAATGGTATGTATATTGCTCTTCGTTCTCCTATCCCTTCATCGAATTCGCTTGGTATTCCTTTTACAACGCATTTTTGAGTGCATAAACCGCAACCTGTACATATATTTATATCAACATGTCTGGTTTTCTTCTTTATTTTTGCAATAAAATTTCCAGACTCACCATCGACTGATAGAAGCTCTGTATATCCAAGCACATCAATGTTTGGATGCCTTGACGACTCTACCAATTTTGGGGACTCTATACAGAGTGAACAATCGCATGTTGGAAATGTTTTGTCTAACTGTGCCATTCCTCCACCGATGGAAGGTTTATGTTCAATCAAATATACTTTGTAGCCAGAATCTGCAAGGTCTAAAGAAGCCTGTATTCCTCCAACGCCTCCACCTACTACAAGAACTGATCCTACTTTTTCCATGTTTTCATTCATCCTCCATTTTTCTTTTTGTTATCAGATTACCTTTTCTTCAATCTCTTTCGTAGATACGATATTCTTATTCAGTGCTAGCTTCTTTGGTTCAACTCCTAATGCAAGACCAAGAAGCTGTGAGAAATATAACACAGGCATGCCTATAGTGGTGTTGAAAAACTCTTCTATATCAGGCTGCTTTGCATCCAGCATCATGTGACAGAGCGGACATGCTGTGATGATGCAATCAGCACCCCCTTTCTTAGCAGCCTCGAGAACTCTTTTTGACATCTCAAACGCTAAGTCACCTCTTGTCATCATCAAAGGTCCACCACAGCACCGTATCCTCATCTGTTTGAATGGAATGGGGGTACCTCCAGCCAACTCTACTATCTTGTCCATCGAATCAGGCATTTCAGGATTATCAAACCCGATTTCAGATGGTCGTTCGAGGTAACAGCCATAATAAGGAGCCACTTTCACTGCTACTTTCTTCTTAATCTTCTTACCTATCTCGTCAAGACCTACCTCATTTACAAGGATGTCCAGCGTATGTTTTGCGCTTATCGTTCCCTTATAATCAAGAGATGAATCTATATCTCTCATTCTTTTGCGTAAGTTCTCATCTTCTTTGAGCGCTTTATCAGTTCGTGCTAAATTATAAAAACATATACTACACGGAGTTGCAACGTTTAGCCCCTCCTTTTCTGCAATAACAAGGTTTCTTGCATTCAGTGCGTAAACCATGTT
>WNEG01000078.1:0-7562 GCA_012910725.1 Candidatus Ethanoperedens thermophilum
TGATTACGAAGTAATCAAGATCTGTGTAATCTCGTGGTTGGAAACTTTTCATGACGACCTCTAACCATTGAAAAACACTTCTCGTCAAAAACTTAGTATACCACGAGCCTGCCGATTGTATGTTTGAATTTTTAGGTTTTGAAACAAAATCCTAAATTTATTAGACAAGGTGTTATCTATACCTAATATAGTAACACTAAATATGGGCATAAGTATTGTCCATAAAAATATAATGGTAGGTTGATAGAAAATGAAAACAAAACTAAAAGTAGGTAAAAAAGATGAAAACCACAAAAACAAAGAATACCGTCAATTGAGAAGTGTTAGAACGGTTGGGCAAATAGCAATCGTGGGAGTGCTGTTAGTACTTCTGGTTGGAGTAGTATTTGCGGTTGTGAATGATCAAGGACATGCCGAGAGAAACAGAGAAGTCAGTTCTGTAGAGCCTATTCCTTATGTGGAAACTGCCACTGCTGTTGATAACACAACCAAGAACGTATCAGAGAATGCAAAAAAAGCATTGAAACACATAGCAAAAACACAATCTATATCCGAAGAACAGTTAGAAATAGTGAATGAGGGACAGGCGACATTTCCGTTAACCAAAGAGATCTTATGGGCGGGTAAACTATTGGATAAAAAATCCGGTAAAGTGTATGGCGCTTATATTGATGAGAACGGTAACATTGCAGATTTCAAAAAAGCGAAAGAAAAAGAAGATAAAACTCATAAAGACAAGTACGGAAGGTTAGAGCCAGCATTGTATGAAAAATTGCAGGATATGAATTCTGATGATAAAATTGAGGTTGGTATCTGGCTTACACCGATTGACAGTGAAAAAATTGAGAATGATGTTCTTTCAAGACATCCAACTGTTAAAACGATCAAGGGAAGGATAATACCACCAAAAGATAAAACAGAAAATAACGGCATTTCAACAAGTGAAGAAGCAAAGGAAGTCAGAGATGAAATATTTGAAGAGAAGAAAAAAGCATATAAAGCGAAAGAAAAACCGCTGATTGACGCACTGAAGAAAAAAGGTTTTGATGTTGATTATGCAAGCATTGCAGCACCTCTGGTTTTTGCTAATTTAACTAAAAAAGAGATACTTGCGTTGAACATGAGAAAGGATGTTGATACAATCTACTTATCCAGAACATACGAACCAGCGTTAGATAGTGCAGTGCCCACAATTCGTGTACCTTATGTCCAGGGTAAAGGGTACGATGGAACTGGAGTGATAGTTGCTGTTGTTGAATCAGCTAAGAATGGTACAAGCACTCGGGTGGACTTTGGCCATCCAAATTTAGGGCATGCTGATGGAGGTACTTACAACACTACTATGGGTTTCAGTGGACATGCTACAAGAGTTGCAGGCGTCATAGCAAGTAACCATGGTGTACGTAAAGGCACATCACCTGGTGTAGACATTCTGAGTGCGAATTCAAATGGAACACACGCAGATATTTTTGCCGCATCAGATTGGGCATTAGATCATGGTGCAGAGATTCTAAGTTGTAGTTTTGGTAGTGATACTGATCTTCAAATTGGTCCCTTAGACAGGTACTATGATCATGTTATATGGGAACATTGGCGTGCAGTGGTTAGCGCTGCAGGTAACCGTGGGGATGCTGCTGGTTGTCTAGGAAGGGATAATGACATTATAACCCCAGGGCTTGGTTATAATATGATTACTGTTGGCGGAACTAATGATGCAAACACACAACACTGGAGAGATGATGAAAGATATCGGTGTTCAAGTTTTAATGATCCAATATCTCCACATAATGATAGAAACAAACCAGAAGTTAGTGCTGTTGCTGTGGCCATAGAAAGTACAACAACAGGTGATGGCTGGGAAACAAGGAGTGGCACAAGCTATGCTGCCCCAGCAGTTTCTGGAGAAATTGCTTTATTGATAGACAAAACCGGCTGGTTAAAGTATTGGCCAGAGGTCACCAAAGCAGTAGTTATGGCAACAGCAGTACATGATAGCTATACTGGTCCAATGAATGGTGAGTATGATGATCAGGAAGGTGTAGGAACTATCGTAGCATCTCAAGCATACAAAACAGTGGATAACTATTGGATGGAAGGTACTTATGAGACCGCAAGCAGTCTCCCGAAAAATAAATATTTCTATGCTGCTCAAGGCGAAAGAGTACGATTTGTGATATCATGGGATTCTCATACCAACAGGCATGGTGGTGATACCAACAAGGACACACTTGCAGCTGACCTGGATCTTTATATTTGTGATCCAAATGGATATTATGCAGGAGGATCTTACACCTGGGACAATAACTATGAGGTAGTGGAGTTCACAGCATGGGTCAGTGGAAACTATATAGCATATATAAACGATTACAGATTTGATGAATCGTATGAATGGCTTGGAATAGCATGGTCAAGAAGACCAACATATACTTTTACAGGTAGCGTTTCTCAGAAACAAGACAGTATTCAACATAGTTTTAATGTGCCTGAAGGAACTGCAGATATCTATACGAAGCTAACAATGCCTTCTGGAACAGACTTTGATTTGAGTGTATGGGATAACTTAAACAGGAGAACTGGTGGCTGGACAAGCACAGACTGGAGCACAAAAACAGATATACCAAATTCTCAGTACAGTAACTACTGGGCAAATCCTGAATGGGTTTGGGTTTCGCCAGCAGATACAAGTGGCACCTGGAAAACAGGAACTTACGCATATTCTGGAAGCGGGACATACACAATAACAGTGGAGACGAGTTAGATTTTGACGAAATTGCTACCGACAAAGTCGGTGGTATTTTTTATTTTTTTCTTAATATTATGATGAACATTAAATTGTATGTATTGATTGCTTCCGCAGTAATCTTAATGATAAGTGGATGTGTAGAAGAGAAGCCAGAGTTGAAGATGGAAAATGATGTAAATGATAGCATAAATAAAACAAATAATTTGTTGAATGACACTACAGTAAAAGAAAAAGAGATACCATTTGAAACAGTATCAAAAGGAGTTGATAGTGGACATAAGGAAAGAAAAAAGTATACAATAACAGATAACAGTGATTGGATGAATTTATGGGATATACATGTTTCGATAAGAAGGCCTAAACCACCATTACCTGAAGTTGATTTTAATCAAGAAATGATTATAGCGGTGTTTTATGGTACAATTGCTAGTGGCGGTTATACTACCAAGATTACTAAGGTAATTGAAAATAGAACCAATCTTGTGGTTTTTGTTAAGGAAACAATTCCAGGAAAAAGCTGTATCGTAGCTCAGGGGGAAACTTCACCATATCACATTATTAAAATCCAGAAAGTGGATAAAGAAGTCATATTTAACGTGGATAAAGAAGTTATATATTGTATAACTTAAACAGGAGAACTGGTGGCTGGACAAGCACAGACTGGAGCACAAAAACAGATATACCAAATTCTCAGTACAGTAACTACTGGGCAAATCCTGAATGGGTTTGGGTTTCGCCAGCAGATACAAGTGGCACTTGGAAAACAGGAACTTACGCATATTCTGGAAGCGGGACATACACAATAACAGTGGAGACGAGTTAGATTTTGATGAAATTGCTACCGACAAAGTCGGTGGTATTTTTTATTTTTTTCTTAATATTATGATGAATATTAAATTGTATGTATTGATTGCTTCCGCAGTAATCTTAATGATAAGTGGATGTGTAGAAGAGAAGCCAGAGTTGAAGACGGAAAATGATGTAAATGATAGCATAAATAAAACAAATAATTTGTTGAATGACACTACAGTAAAAGAAAAAGAGATACCATTTGAAACAGTATCAAAAGGAGTTGATAGTGGACATAAGGAAAGAAAAAAGTATACAATAACAGATAACAGTGATTGGATGAATTTATGGGATATACATATTTCACCACCATTACCTGAAGTTGATTTTAATCAAGAAATGATTATAGCGGTGTTTTATGGTACAATTGCTAGTGGCGGTTATACTACCAAGATTACTAAGGTAATTGAAAATAAAACCAATCTTGTGGTTTTTATTAAGGAAATAATTCCAGGAAAGAGCTGTATTGTAAGTGCGGGGGAAACTTCACCATATCACATTATTAAAATCCAGAAAGTGGATAAAGAAGTCATATTTAACGTGGATAAAGAAGTTATATATTGTGATGGACGCTGAAAAAAGAACTGCAACTGCACAGAGAATCTGTTGAATTTTGTAAAATCTCAAAATGGAAAACAGGAACTGGTACGAATACAACAAAGGTAAAAGAAATGCCTTCTGGAACAGCTGATGTTGGCTATGCAGTGGGCAGGATAGGCACTACCAATGATTTACAAACAAGCAAAAGAAATATCATTCCCACAGATGCGGAATGCCGTACCAGCAAAGAAGGTGTGTTTGCAGGCGGGGACGTGGTAACAGGATCAGCCACAGTCATAAGCGCGATGGGGGCCGGGAAAATAGCAGCAAGAGCCATTGATCAGTACCTGCGAAGATTGCGGTAAAAACCTGATCTGCCAGAAATATGCCGCAGCCGAATGCTGAGAGGGCATTCACACATTCCCTGTGATTTTCAACCACAAGATTACGAGAAGATTCGAACACAGAAATTCCAGAAATCTGTGTCTACGGTAATGTGTGTGTTTCGAGCTAATGTCGAAAAACCACGGGGGTTCACAAGATTTGAACCTACTGTCCCAGCAACTTAATTTTTAGGCAGGCGAGAATCTGTGAAGATGGCAGTTAAGGAAACTCACAAATGATGAATTACCCGAACTGCATCACTTTCCAGAAATTTTTAAGACACAGATTAACGCTAGCCTCAACCCAAACAATCCAACTCCCAAGCCCCCTCCTCGCCACCCCCAAATAAATATCTGTTTGCGTGTTGTTGAACAAGATGTCTTAGAGAAACTTGAATATGGTGGAACGATATACAGTAACTTCATGATTGGAGATATGCTTCATGCTTGAAGATGAAGACGTTATTGAAGAGATATGTCGAATTTATATATCCATTATAGGACAGGTAATATCAAGATTGAGTGAGTTTAGAGAGGTTCTGGATAAAGGGAGTAGGGAGAGAATTTTTGCTGAACTTGCTTTTTGCATATTAACTCCGCAGTCCAGAGCGAAACTCTGCTGGGATGCTATAGAAAATCTCACCAGTAAAAATCTACTGTTGGGGGGTGATAATGAACAGATAGCACTGGAATTAAATGGTGTCCGATTTAAGTATAAAAAAGCAAAATATATCATTGATGCGAGAGAAAAATTCATAAATAATGGAAAATTAAGCGTTAGAGAGAAAATAATTGGGTTAAAGGTTGAAGAAGCAAGAGATTACCTGGTTAGTAACATAAAGGGGATCGGTTACAAGGAGGCAAGTCATTTTCTGCGGAATGTCGCATTGGCAGAGGACACGGCGATTTTAGATCGGCATGTACTGAAGAACTTAAAATTGCTTGGTGTAATAGAAGAGATACCAAAGTCTTTGTCAAGGAAAAAATATTTTGAAATCGAGAAAAGGATGAAGGATTTTGCAGAGAAGATTTGTATTCCTATGGGTCATCTTGATTTTGTACTGTGGTATAAAGAAACAGGGAAGGTATTTAAATAAAAATTTTTAGAGAGTATAAATAATTTGAATATTTAAATTTTAATGATGAGGCGTTGAAATAGAAGAATTCATCAACAAAAATGGTACAGTTCAGGCAAATCATCATTTGTGAGTCCCTTAACAACACGGCTTCCCAGAACAAAAGCAAAGAGCCTTCATCAAAAAAGAAAGATCCATCAAATTAGAAACGCAAAATTCCCAAGGTAATTTGATAGCCCATTTCTAAAGTACTGCAATAAACGAAATGTATTTATAAAAAGAAATCCAGAACAAGGAGGTCACAAGGAAGTTAGAATCTGCATGTAACCTAATAATAATAAAAAATATGAGGTCTCATAAACCAAAAGGGGATTTAAGCAAATGATAGATATCGTTGTTGAAGATATAATGACAAGAGATGTGGTATATACTACTATTCCAGGTTCAAGAGATGATGTACTGGATATATTAAAGAATAAATTTGTTTCAGGCATACCAGTGGTTAAAGAGGGCAAACTCACTGGAATTGTTACTCGCACGAACCTTTTAGAGAATCCGGAAGAAGAGCAAACGGCTCTCTTGATGACCAGAAATCCAATCACAGCAGCACCTTACGAGGGAATTGAGGTTGCAGCTAACCGATTAATCCAGCATAATATTCGCCGTCTTCCAGTAATTGAAAACAGCGAATTGATAGGAATTATAACAGTTTCAGATATCGTTGGCACGATAGGTGACCTGGACATAAAAGAGCCAGCAGGCAACTACATTGAAAACCATATCGTATCAGTATGGGAACAAACACCCCTTCCACTTGTTGGTAAAATCATGGAGCTTGCAGGAGTAAAAGCTGTGCCAGTACTCGATGCAGAGAATAACCTGGTTGGAATTGTAAGTGATAAAGACTTAATCCACACAAGCAGCATAGTGGACACCGTTGAAAAATCAGATATGTCTGCAGGCTCAGATGAAGACGCCTGGACATGGGATTCTATGAGAGACACGATGAGTTTATACTACAGCGTTTCCAGAATACAGCTCCCAAACGTTCCTGTTAAGGATGTTATGAGGGATCATGATGTGACTATTATGTCTACAACACCAGTCAGCGAGTGCGCACGAAAAATGCGCCGCGGGAAGATAGAACACCTGCCTGTTGTAAAACCAAATCAAAAACTAAAAGGGTTAATAAAAGATAGAGATTTGTTAAAAGCCATAGCATAAACGCTATTATTACACAGGTACTGAAACGTTAAACATCTTTGTTTCATGAAAGAGAGAGAAATTTTTTCAGGTCTCAGGGTTGCTCCTCCAATTTTTGTTAGAGTGGATGGCCGTGGTTTTAAAAAAGCAATACAAAGTCTTGGTTTTAAAAAACCTTACGATAGGGCTTTTGCTTCAGCAATGGCTGATTGTACAAGCATGTTTTTTGAAAAGAGTGGCTTTAACACGGTTTTAGCATATCTTTTTTCTGATGAAATAAACCTGTTTTTCACAGACACGCCTTTCAAAGGGCGAGTTGAAAAAATAGATTCTATTATCGCAAGCTTTTTTTCCTCTGCTCTCACGATGCAGCTTGAATTAATCACCCCAATCTCCTTTGATACCAGAATTGTTCCACTTGCTGCAAATGATGTGATTGAATACCTCAGGTGGCGGCAGAGTGAAGCATGGAACAATTATGTAGTATCCTATGGATATTATACATTGCTAAAACAAGGTCTAAAACCATATAATGCGGCAGCAAGGCTTAAGAACATGAAACAGAGTGAAATCCATGAGCTGACATTCCAAAACGGTGTAAATCTTGGAAAAACACCTTGCTGGCAGCGTCGGGGAATCATGATATATGGCGAAGCTTCAAACAATCATGCAGCCAACAAAAAAATAATACAGAACTGGAACATACCCCTTTTTAAAACAGCAGAGGGCAGGATGCTGATAGACTGCACACTTCGTGTGTAGAATAAT
>WNEG01000078.1:7648-24554 GCA_012910725.1 Candidatus Ethanoperedens thermophilum
TAGAATAATAGCACTTGATTGCGAAGCAATCAAGTTTTTATCCTATGTATCGCAGGTCATCGTCTGATGTGACTGGTGTTACTCCCTGTTCCATTTCCTGAAGTTTTGCTACTATTTTCTCTATTTCCCTTGCTCGCTCTTCGAGTGCAGCCATGTCTACATCAAGTTTGAGTGCTTTGCATAGTATTCTAAGTACTGCCTGTGCACTTTTTGGGTCTACCATGTATCCAGAGGTCAGCCCCATGAGGCATATAGCATCGATGTTTTTGAATTCTGCAAGTCCCAAAAGCAGTCCCGACGTGCCAACTATTCCACCAGCCGGTTCTCCATCCTTAAATTCCACACCGAGACTGGCATGCTCCTCTATCAGCTCGGTGTTGTTTACCGCACCAAGAACGGTTTCTGTTTCTACGAGTTTTCCTATTCCATAGCCTCCAAGCGTATAGATGCGCTTGACGTTGTATTTTTCTGCCATGTCAAGGAAGATATTACATATTTCATAGTGTCCTTCGGTTGTTGTGCTCTGGTGGTCTCCGGCTATTATGAGCAGATCAATGTTCTTCGATTTATAAGCGTATACTTCATTTCGCACAAGTCTGACGACGCTATTTTTTTCAACTAATACTTGCGGTGGAAAACTGGGAGAGTATATTTCCATTATTTTTTCAGCGTTTAATTCTTCGATCAGGTGATCTGCGACAAGTTTCCCAACATGTCCCACACCAGGTAGTCCTTCTATGATGATCGGATCAGTCAGTTCAATTTCTTTTAGAGTTATGGTGGTGGTTTTATTCATTTATTATATACACTCCTCTTTTTTACTGGATTGCTTTTTTATTAATCGGCGATATTTGCCGTAAGGGTCACCCGGAGAGAATCTTGCGGGTTGCGGATTTTTTGTCTGGTTTCCACAAACAGGACACGTGTTTTTCAGAGTATAACGCTTACAGTTCACACATTTACGTATTTTGAATTTCATATCTATTGTCACTTGTTTCTATGAAACGTTGCTGTGCCGCCTGCTTTTTGCACTGACTTTAAGATGTGTTCCGATGATTTTTTTAGCATGCTTTCTGCAATCTTATAGTCAGGTGCAATGATATGAATGCGGTATCTTGGGGCGCCAACATAGCTTATATCTATTGTTGCATCTTCTGTTTTTACTTTTTTGCCTGCAAGTAGTGATTTTTTAATAACTTCTACACCATCGAGAGCAGAACAGGTAATATCAACAAAGCCTGAGATATCTACGGAAGGGATCTTTAGATTTTCATTGGCAAGTTTTGCCATGAAGTTTGCAACTGTTTCATCAATTCCTTCGGTGATTAATGCACTGGTTCCGTTAGCTCGCACATCTTCAAAGGAAGCATAAACCGTATCGAAAGCGTCATACAGTGTTTTTATCAACGTCTCGTGTTGTTCTGGTGTAAGTTTTGCTAATTCTGTGACATAGTCTATCCATTTTTCAGCTTTTTGTTCGTTTTTCCATTCCCGTATCTTCTCTCGTCGCTGGTGTTCGTTCACGTCTTTAAGTGAGAGGTCAATATGGAGTTTTTCTGGAACCACGTTAAGCGCTTTACAGACGATCTTCTGGCCTTCACGCACATGATCTCTGATGTATTTCACCCACCCGGAGGCAACCTCTGAAATGTGGATAAGTCCCTCCTTTTTACCATATTCGTCAAGCTCAACAAAAACGCCAAAATCCATTACTTTCTTGACTGTGCACACGACAAATTCGTCTACTTCAGGCCAACCTTTTCGCTCCATTATATAACAAACCCTAAAAACTCGAACTCAAGATGTGCGTTATTCCAGCACTTCAACTATCTGTGCTTTTATATTTGCTTTTCCGCTGGTTGGTTCTGCAAGTGTTTGTCCGCAGACTATGCAGTTGACGTGTGTACTGGCACTGCCAAAAATTATCTGTTCATTTTCACAAGCAGTGCATTTTACCTTAATGAATTTGCTTTTTGGCTCTTTTATTATTTGTTTCATCGTATCATTCCTTTAGCTCGAATTTCCCAGCTCTAAAACACGGACGAACGTGCGCTTTTTTACATGTGTTACAGCGGTATCGAAGGTTTACTTTTTTAGTGGGTTTATCGCCACCCGGAACCTTGGAGAATTTGCCACTGTTGCCGATCCCGGTCCGTCTTTTTTTCTGTCGCGTGATGTGTGTTAAGGATGAAGCTTTGGCTTTTTTCACCCGTTCTACCGTATGTATCGTATGTTTTTTGCAAGAAGGACAATATGTCCTGAAATTTTTTGGTATTTTCATTCTTGAACACCTTGTTAAACAATTATATTGCTTTAAACGTATTTAATTTTAATACTTTCTCAACCCTTTTATGGTATTCTTGGTTATATTCTTTGCTATGACATCGGACTTTTGGGTATTTCTATTCTGCTCTCCAACATTGAAACTTGACCACGAATGATTCAGGAAACCCATAAATAATGATTTGCCAGAGCCGTACCAGTTCTTTTCAGGATTAAGTTTTTATACACCTAAAACCTTTCCTTTTCGCGCAGAGGAAGCTTCTGTGTATAAAAAAGAATATTCGACTGTGACCGGGCTATTTGTATTGACACTCATCATTGCCATGTTACTTTCAACACCAGGCACGATACTTGCCAGACAGGCAACATTTATTGATAGCGAACTCAGCCATGCATCTGGGCACGAAGTATCTGTTAGATTGAAGATGGACATCGGCAGCACTGAATACATGGCTGCATTTCCAACACAGATAGGAGATTGGAAAAGTGGTACCGAGTATGACATGTCAAAGACGGGAGAGAGTCTCGGTGCTGACTTGATGCTTGCACGTGCTTATTCACGCCAGGGCGTATACCCGGCAACACCAATATTCTTTATGATCACTCGAAGCAGCAACCGATCGAGTTTTCATCCACCAATCGTTTGTTATCCCGCCCTTGGCTATACGATTGAAGAGGAGGCAAGAGAGAATATCATCATATCAAACATAAGCTGGATGGAATCCATATTTGGTACCAGTAAACAACAGGACATTAATCATTCAATTTCTGTTAAGAAGCTTGTGGTAACCAAGGAATCGGATGGTGAGGTGAGGGAACGTCGTGTTGTGTTATATTTTTATGTGAAGGATAACCCACTTGTATCGAATATGGTTACCATGTTGCGTGTTTCAGCACTCATACCCCTTCATGGACCGATCGGCTCGTCCGAGCGCATACTGGATGACTGCAAGGAGTTTATATCTGATACGATTCCGTACATGTTCGAATTTCCAGAAAAAAATGAGGATGTTATTGCTGTCTCTCTGGTAAAATCTGGGATTGGTGGCTGTGTTTTGATTGCAGCCCTTGTCTTGTTACCTCTTCTGATCATCATTTATCCAATGATTAGGAGACACTATCTAAAAAACCAGTGATTTGATAATTATCGTGGTCCTTGTTTGGCTGAGGAACCGTTATGGAACAACCCAAACAACTCTGAATCCATATAAAAAGTTACAAACCACAAGACAAACCACAAGATTATACATATCTTGATTACTTCGTAATCAAGAGTTATTTCTACTCACCTTGATTGCTGCGCAATCAAGAGTTACTTATCTGTACAACGAAGTTGCGCTTCATTTGTTATTGTGCAATCGAAGGATTCTTGCGCAATCAAGAGTTACTTATCTGTACAACGAAGTTGCGCTTCATTTGTTATTGTGCAATCGAAGGATTCTTGCGCAATCAAGAGTTACTTATCTGTACATGAAGTTTTACAGTCAAGATTTGTTATTTCTGCTCACGGAGTGTGCAGTTTGTTATTTCTGCACTTGATTACTTCGTAAGATATTGTTTTGGTGGCAAGGTAAACTTGACTTTCAAAGAAACGCAAATTAGCCTCTAATTTTTCTTGAAAACCACTATCCATTGGACTTGTTGCCGTCTCTCAAGCTGTATGACCTAACTTTTGATATCAGCATAATGCTACACTACATATCGATTAAAGCAGATAACTATTTATAGGAGCATGACCGGATATACTAATATGATTACATAGTCTACCGATGTTGATTTAGTAAACTAAACACATACGGGCAATTTAGGTTAAATTGTGGAAATTGACGGCAGGGGGGTTTATGTTTTGATAGGTCATACATTAATTGGGTTGACCGATGGTGTTTTTCACTACATGTTTGAAAGTCAAGGTAAACGCCTGATCTGTCGGGTGTTTTATACTCCCGGATAGCAAAGTTTATACTTCCCTATACTGTACACAAAGAGAGAAAGAAATATTTATGCTTAAACTGTTTTAATTATATGGTAGGGGCAGAAAATGATTAAAAAGAATAAGAGTCGTGAACCTGCAGACAACAAAAATTCGATAGAGGATAAACAAGAACCTTTTTTTGAATTGCTGAATGGCATGGTCAGTTTTGTTAGTGTTCTTGAACCAGATGGGAGTATGATCTTTGTAAACAATACGCTCCTCGAGACTGTTGGTGCAAAGCTTGAAGATGTAAAAGGAAAGAAGTGCTATGATGCCTACTGGTGGGCATATTCTGATGAGGTAAGAGAAAAGATCAAAGCAGATGTTGCAAAATGTGTTAAAGGAGAGAAGATTAGACATGAGATCCAAGCCAGGATAGCCGATGGTTCGCTGATATGGGTAGCGTTCGACATGCATCCGGTGTATGATGATGCAGGTAATATCAGGTATCTTGTGTCAGAGGGATATGACATTACTGAGAGAAGGCAGGCACTGGCAGATATCAAACAGAAGGTTGCATATCTGGATAATATGCCTACTTACATGGCAGTTACAGATGTGATGGGCAATCTCCAGTTTACAAGTGCGGTTACGATTAAGAAGCTTGGGCTCACGCTTGAGGAGCTCATTGGGACAAAGTTTGACCAGATGGTGTGGTGGGAGTATTCTAAGGATGTTCAGAAGCGTATGAGAAGTGTTGTGTCCGAGGCTTCAGAAGGGAAGAGTTCTGTATTCGAAGTAGACATCAAACGTTCCGTATTCGAAGTAGACCTCAAACTGGGAGAAGATCTTGTTCCAATCAAGTACACATGCGATCCACTGCGAAATGAAAACGGAGAGATCTACGCACTTCTTCATACAGGAACCAGAATCGATGAGCTGAGGGCTGCTTTAGATGACGCCAGACAGAAGGTTGCATACCTGGATAATATGCCTACTTACATGGCGGTTACAGATGTGATGGGTAATCTCCAGTTCACAAGTGTGGTTACGATTAAGAAGCTTGGGCTTACGCTTGAGGAGCTCATTGGGACAAAGTTTGACCAGATGGTGTGGTGGGAGTATTCTAAGGATGTTCAGAAGCGTATGAGAAGTGTTGTGTCCGAGGCTTCAGAAGGGAAGAGTTCTGTATTCGAAGTAGACCTCAAACTGGGAGAAGAGCTTGTTCCAATCAAGTACACATGCGATCCACTGCGAAATGAAAACGGGGAAATCTATGCCCTTCTTCACACAGGAACCAGAATCGATGAGCTGAGGGCTGCTCTGAGTGACGCCAGACAGAAGGTTGCATACCTGGATAATGCACCAATTTCAATAGCGGCCGTGGATAAGGATATTAATATTCTATTTATAAATAAAATCGGGGCAAGTGTCGCCGGAACAACACCCGAAGAAGCAATCGGTAAGAAATGTTATGATGTGTTTGACACGCCAGAATGTGGAACAGAAAAGTGTTGTATCGAACAGGTGGTTGAACATGGCAATGTTGTAACAGGAGAGACACGCCTTTGTGGTGTAAAGAAGATGGATGTACAGATAACATGTGCACCGTTTAAGGATGCCGGGGGAAACATCGCCGGAGGTGTGAAATATATCACTGATATCACTGATTTGAAACGACTGATGAAAGAGGAAAAGAAACTTAGCGATGCTATTGTAAAATTGTCCATACCCATCATACAGATATGGGATGATGTACTCATGCTACCTTTAATCGGGACGATCGATGCGATAAGAGCTGAGCAGATCCTTGAAAATCTACTTGAAGCAATAGCTTCGACCAAGGCAGAGGTGGTCATTATAGATCTTAGCGGGATTCCAACTGTGGATACCGAAGCCACCCACCAGCTAATTAAGGCAGCAAGTGCAGCCATGATGCTTGGCAGTAAAGTAATCTTTACCGGGATAAGTCCTGATGTGGCACAGACCATGACCAGGCTCGGGATAGACTTATCAACTCTTGAAACACGCCAGACACTGTCTGTGGGACTGCGGGAAGCAATTAACATAATAAAAAAATAAGATGTGTTGTGTGAGGTTATGGTTTGTTTGCCCCAATTAGAGCTATTGATATCGTTGAAGATATGAGTGTTGCCGATCTTGTCAGTGGTTTTTCAGGTTGTGCTTTTGGTGCTGGTCGCGTGGCTACTGCCTGTGAAATTTATCGTGAGATGCTGGAAGATGCCGATTGTCTGGTGTTTTTCGGGCTTGCTGGTGCTATGGTCCCGGCTGGTATGAGGAAAGTTATAAGCAGCGAGATTAAGGCAGGTAATATTAATGTGCTGGTGACAACTGGTGCAAATATCGTGCATGATGTGATTGAAGCTATTGGGCTGCCACATCTCAAAGGAACTGAGGTTGTTGATGATGTAAAGCTTTACAAGAGCAGGATCAATCGAATCTATGATGTGTTTTTACCAGAGAGTCATTTCTCAGGTCTTGAAGAATGGCTGCAAGGGGAAGTATTCCCAAACCTTCCGCAGACAGTATCTATTCGTGAGCTGTGCTCTGCCATAGGTGAGCGACTCAAAGATGACGATTCAATCTTAAAATGTGCCTTTGATGCTGAAGTACCTGTATTCTGCCCTGCTGTGCAGGATTCTATCATAGGGCTTCAAGCATGGTTATACAAACAGAGTAATTCTTTTATGATTGATGCACTCGCTGATATGCAAGAGTTGATTGATCTGTGTTATGAAGCAAAGCGTGCTGGTGCTTTTTTTGTAGGCGGGGGAGTTCCAAAAAATTTCATACTCCAATCGATGCTTTTAACACCAAAGGATTTTGATTACGCAATTCAACTGACGATGGACAGACCTGAAACTGGCGGATTAAGCGGTGCAACGCTGGATGAAGCACGCTCATGGGGAAAAATTGGAGAGAATGCAAAGTCTGTAACAGTCTACTCGGATGCTACGATTACTCTTCCTTTAATTATGGCAGCAGCAAAAGATAAGAGCAAACGTGTCTCGACAATTTAGTTCTGTACTTGCTCGGGTAAGCTGTGGTTGTTTTTGTGCAATCGTGAAATAACTTTTCGGGTCTTTGTGTACCATCGCCTTTGCAGTGACCAAAACCCCGGAGACTTTTTGATATTTTTGAACGTATAGGAAAGTATAAACACACTTCCCTCTCTTGCACTTTCCACTTAGCAATTTTCATTTTTCATTGTCTGCTCAAAAGTCCACTGAATTTTGAGCAGATACTTTTTTATTAACCAACTCTAAACAAATAGATATATGGTTAAACCTTATTTCAACTCAGGGGACATTCAGTTATTCCATGATGATTGTATCAATGTTCTTAATTCACTACCTGCAAATTCTGTGGATATGATTTTTGCAGATCCGCCTTATTTTCTTTCCAATGGCGGGATTTCCTGCAAAGCAGGAAAAATGGTTTGTGTCAATAAAGCAAATTGGGATAAATCGCAAGGTACAGAAAAAGATTTTGAATTTACTCAAAACTGGCTTAAAGCCTGTCGCAGGGTTCTAAAAGATAATGGCACTATTTGGGTTTCCGGAACAATGCACAATATATATCAGGTTGGGTTTGCTTTGCAAAAACTCAATTTCAAAATACTAAATGAAATTAGTTGGTTCAAACCAAATGCACCGCCAAATTTAACCTGTAAATATTTTGCCCATGCTCACGAAACGGTTTTGTGGGCAAGAAAGCATCTAAAAATACCTCATCAGTTTAATTATGAAGAAATGAAAAAATGGAATGACAAATTAAGTCCAAGCGGAAAACAAATGCGAACTTTATTAAAGAACTTTATTAAAGAGTCTTGTCAATTAAGCTTATGCAACTCTCATTGTATCAAAAAGACGTATTGCAAAATTATAAAAGCAATTCTCAAATTGCAAGGGTTTTAACAGAAAATTGGTTTGTTTCTCAAATGTATTGTCCCTGTTGTTTAAATCCAAGAATTGTAGATTATCCTAATAATCAAAAAGCAAGTGATTTCTTTTGTGAAAAATGTAAAAATGATTTTCAATTAAAAAGTTCAAAGAAACCATTTGGCAAAAAAGTGGTTGATGGAGAATTTAATACGATGGTTTCGGTTATTAAAAAAGGCGATTCTCCTAATTTTTTCATTTTACAATACTCCTTAGAGGATTGGAGAGTTAAATCATTATTAATGATTCCTAAGTTTTTTGTAATTTTATCAATGTTGGAGAAAAGAAACCCCTTATCTATTAATGCTCGTCGTTCAGGTTGGACAGGATGTAATTTTTTATTAGATAAATTACCAAACGAAGGAAAAATACCAATAATTAAAGATGAAAAAATTTTAGAAAAGAAGGTTATAAACAAAACTTGGAGAAAAATGTTTTTTCTTGCAAATAAAAAACCAGAATTAAGAGGTTGGACTTCTGATGTTTTAAAAATCGTGCAAGAACAAGACAAAGAATTTAAATTAAAGGACATATACAAATATGAAAACTATTTTAGAGAATTACATCCAACAAATAATAACATTCAAGCAAAAATTAGACAACAATTGCAAATCTTAAGAGATAATAAGATTATTAAATTTAAAGAAAGAGGGATTTACGAGGTGTTAGAATGAATAAATATTTAGTTTTAGAAATTGGAAAATCGGCTTATACTGAATTTAAAATGAAGAATAACGAGTTTGAAGAAACACAAGACGCTATATTAGTTGATGAAGTTGAAGCAAATTCAAAAGAAGAAGTATACCAAAAAGTAATTAATGCGAAGCAACATAAAAATAAACAATTCAACAATTTAATTGTACGACAAGTAATCTAAAAGATTCTATTTTTACATGGGATTATTTTGTTGAGTTCCAGAAAGTAAAGAAAAATATAACAAAAATTGAGAAAGAACTCAATTTGCTAAATATCCTTATAGGAAAAGAGGATATTGAAGCAGAGTTTATAAATCTGGTTGCAGAATATCCAAAAGTAAGAACGGTTTTACCGATATTAATAGCAATCAGGAATAACAAAATGAAAGAAACGAAAATAATTGATGATTTTAATGAATTAATATCAGAAAATAAGGATAATCTGTTTAATTCTTCTGAAGGATTGACAAATGAACTTAAAGAGGATTTACTGGCATTTTTCAATAATTCTGGTTTAAGGGATATTTTTGAAGATAAAGACATTAAAAATGTAGTTGATTATTGTTTTGGTGTGGAAGTAGGAATGGATACAAATGCCAGAAAAAACAGAACTGGAAAATCAATGGAAATTATAGTCGAAAAAATAATTCAAAAATTCTCCAAAGAAAATAATCTTGAATATATTCCGCAGGCAACACAAACAAAAATTAAAAGTAGATGGGATGTTGGGATTGAATTGGATAAAACAAACAGAATTTTTGATTTTGCAATATTTAACAAATCCAAAAACAAGATATACATTATAGAAACTAATTTTTATGGCGGAGGCGGTTCAAAATTAAAATCAACAGCAGGAGAGTATCAATATCTTTATGATTTATTGTCTAAACAAGGAATTGATCTAATTTGGATAACTGATGGTTTGGGTTGGAAGACAACAAAAAAATCATTATCTGAAACATTTATCCACAATGATTATGTCTTTAATATAGAACTTATTAAACAGGATATTCTTAAAGATGTGGTATCTTGAACCAGTGCCTGATTCACGACTAACTTCAATTATTGCATAGATAATCTTTTTAAGTTTTGTCTCTACAAAGTCACTTTTTATTCGTACGCTTTCATTTTTTCCCTTCTGTGTTAATCTTGTGGTTTCAATTTTTTTTAAGTTCCATGATTGGGTATGTTATTTCGTTACACACTCTAACTGGACTGAAAGGACATATTCATCACACAAAGCACAAAGCATTTATGGTCACAACGCATTAGGAGACCCAACAGGGATTGAAATTTTTTAATGAGAAAACTGACAGTAATTCCTGAGCGCTGCTCTGGATGTCGATTATGTGAACTTGCTTGTGCCATCAATGCTTTTGGTGTAAATAATCCTAAGAAAGCAAAACTCAGGGTTTTCTCGCTGTACCCGCACCCGGTGATTAAAAAACCTATTGTGTGTAACCAGTGCGGAATTCCAAAGTGTAGTGAGAATTGTCCCACTGGTGCTATTTACATAGAGGACGGCATCGTTAAGATTGATGAAAAAACGTGTGTGTCCTGTCAGATGTGTGTAACTTCATGTCCTTTTGGAGCTATTTTCGTGCATCAAGAGATAGCTGTTCCATTCAAATGCGAGTTGTGCGGAGGAAATCCAAAATGTGTGGAAGTATGCCCAAAAAAAGCAATAATATACACTCCAGAACACATACTTGGGCAGTCCGCGCGTCTTGCAGGCGTACTTAAGTATGCACACATGAAAGAAGTAGAATACTTTGAACATGGCATCGTTAAAAAACTGCGGTATGCTGATATAGAAAAGGACAAAACTTCAGGAGATAACAATGACAATTAAAGGCGGATATTGTCAAAAAATCCTCGAAATGGATCTATCTAAAAACAACAAGCATGTTATAAATGTATCTGATAATTTTGCTGTAAAATATGTTGGCGGGCGTGGTTGGGGTGCTCGCATCATCTGGGAAAACCTCGAACACATCAAAGATCCACTTTCTCCTTCAAACATTGTTGTAATAGCACCAGGCCCATTGAGCGGCTTGTACCTGCCAGCTTCCGGGAAAACCTCCTTTTCATCTATCTCACCTGCTACAGGATTATATGCTGACAGCAACATGGGCGGCATGTTCGCAGTTGAGATTAAACAGGCTGGATACGATGCAATAATTATTCGTGGTCGGGCAGAGAAGCTCTCTTATCTATTCATTGATGATGATTGTGTTGAAGTGCGAAATGCAAAAAAATACAAAGGTCTTGGATGTGTCGAGACTGAACGTCAGTTAAAAGAGGATCTTGGCGATGAAACACTTCGAATAGCCACAATTGGCCCTGCAGGTGAAAATCTGGTCAAGTTCTCATGCATCAACAGCGAATGGAGCAGAAATGCTGGACGCACTGGTATGGGCGCAATCTTTGGTTCAAAAAACCTGAAAGCAATAGTAATTCGCGGCACAAAAGATCTCCCTGTTTTTGATTTAACACGGCTTGTGAAACTTGGCGAACATGCCTACAAAACTCTAAAGAGTCACCGATTATTTGAATTCTGGCAGCGCCAGGGTCTGATGACTGTTGTCGATTATGCAAATGCTGCCGGCATCATGCCAACCCACAACTTCAAAGATACCTGCTTTGACGATGCCGATAAAATAAATGGTGAGGTAATGGAAACCTTCTACAAAATTGGGGATACCGCATGTTACGCCTGTCCGATGGCATGTGGAAATGTTAACCTTGTGAAAGAAGGCAAGTATGCAGGCACTGTAACCGAGGGGCCAGAATATGAAACAGCTTGCATGTTCGGTTCAAACGTAGGAATTAATGATTTTGCAGCCATACTTAAAGCCAACTATCTCTGCGATGAATATGGAGTTGATACGATCTCAACAGGGAACTTGATTGCAGCAGTGATTGAAGCTTATGAAAAAGGCATTATAACACTTGACGAGCTGGATGGCATGGCACTTCACTGGGGAGACTCTGATTCAATCATGGAACTGATCAGAAAAATCGGGGAGCGCGAGGGCATAGGAAATGTCATTGCAGAAGGGTCGTACGGTCTGATAAAAAAATGGCCAGCTATGAAGCAACTCATATCACAGGTGAAAGGACTTGAACAGTCATCCTACGATGTACGCTCTGCTATCACGATGGCACTTGCTTATGGCACATCAGATATTGGAGGACACCATGCACGAGCATGGACCATAGCAAAGGAACTGGAAGTTGGTGCAGACTGGACACTCGATGAAAAAGCAGCAATTGTGATATATCAGCAAACGGTACGCCCACTATTCGATATGCTTGGCGTATGCAGACTCCCCTGGGTAGAACTGGGATTTAACGAGAGTGCTTATGCAGAGTTCTACAGTGCAGCAACTGGCATAGAGACAAGTTTAGAAGAACTTCTCAAAAGGTCAGAGGCGGTGTACAACATCACCCGCGCGATCAATATCAAGCTCGGTGCAACAATAGAAGATGATTTTCCATCGTGGCGGTGCTTCAACGAGCCAATAAAAACAGGACCACTGGTAGGAAAAAAATTAGATAGAGAGGAGTATACAAAAATTCTCAAGTTGTACTATAATAAAAGAGGCTGGGATGAAAACGGAGTTCCTATGCTAAAAACTCTTGACAGGTTGGAACTAACAGATATCAAAATATGAAGTGTAGATTTTATGAGAGTTGCATTTAAGCTTGCTTATATTGGTACCAAATATTCAGGTTTTCAGATACAGCCAGCGCAGCTTATGACAATAGAGTCTGCAATTTTTAAAGCACTAACAGATTCTGATATCATTGAAAGCCCTGAAATGGCAGGATATCAAAGTTCTGGTCGCACTGATCAGGGGGTGCACGCTATAGGACAGGTAATAGCATTTAACACCAAAAAAAAGGAACTTGCTGTACCAAGGGTTTTCAATAGCAAACTTCCAAAAGATATATGGGCATGGGCATACGCAGAGGTTGTTGATGATTTTGACCCACGAAGGGCTGCTGTCTTCCGCGTGTATCGCTACATGATCTGGGGCATGTATGATATGCCAATGATGAGACGTGCTACAAAAATTTTGAGCGGCACACATGATTTCTCGAATTTTCTGACACAGGACAGCGATGGATGCAGTACCACCAGGACCATACATCGTATAGATATTCGAGTAAGTGGCAACTTCACCATACTGGATGTTACAGCTAATAGTTTTGCGTGGCACATGGTCAGAAAAATAGCCACGGCACTTGCAATGATCGGAAGTGGGATACGTGACAATGAATGGTTAATCCAGATGCTTGACCCTGCTGGGTTTGAAGAGGGGTTAAAACCAGCACCAGCACACGGACTTATACTGAGAAACGTTGAATATGAAAACATCAAGTGGATTGAAGACAACTATTCAATGAAAAGATCTGCAGAAAATCTCAAAGAACGTCTCTCATGGCACAGCACCATGTCAGAGATATTAAAAGAGATGCAGACTACCATGCTCAAGTAATATGCACATTTGTTTCGAGCTTTCTGGTGAGAATGACACACTGCCGGCGGCAGAGGTATATGCATCTCTCTCTGCAGAAGAAATACGATACCGTGTGATAAGACGATATCCAAGAGTGGTCATCGTAAACATAGACAAAAACAACTTAACAAAACTGCAATTGCTTGCACAGCGATTATCAATGACCCATCGCATCTACCAGGTGATAACCACATCTACACCAGAAAAACAAGCAGTGCTTGATGCAATCAACCGAACAGATCTATCCCATTTTATCAAACAGGGTCAAACATATTGTGTGCGGGTGCATAGATTGGGACGCTCTCCACTGATCAAAACGCCACAGGTGCTTGAACCAGAGATAGGCGAAATCGTATACAGATATGGCGTCAAAGCAAACCTTCAAACTCCAGAGGTATGCTTCAAACTGTTGCTCACTTCAAAGATGGCTATTTTTGGAATATTATTGCATCGCATCAATCGCTCGTCATTTGAAGAGCGAAAGCCAAAAAACAAACCATTTTTTTATCCCGGCGTTCTCATGCCGCGCATATCACGAGTGCTCATCAACCTGTGTGAGATTAAAAAAAACGAGCTGCTGCTTGACCCTTTCTGCGGAACGGCTGGAATACTTGTGGAGGCAGGATTGCTGGATGTGAATGTGATAGGTTCAGATATCCAATGGAAAATCGTTTCTGGAGCAAAAATGAACCTTGAATATTACCTGGAAAAATACACTTTTATGTACCAGGATGCAGCACATCTTGCACTAAAAGATGAAAGCGTTGATGCTGTTATCACTGATCCACCTTATGGACGCTCAACTCGCATAAAAAGCGTGGAGACAAAAAAATTAATTGAAGATGCAGTAAAAGAGATGTGGCGTGTGCTGAAAAAAGGAAGAAAAGCAGGAATAGTGTACAAGGAGAAAATAGATGGCTTGATAATAGGTGCAGGCTTTTCTATAGTGGAATATCATAAAGAGCGAGTACACAAAAGCCTGACCAGGCACCTGTACATTATAAAAAAGGAGTGAGTAAAGATGGTTTACTGCACACTTCGTGTACAGAGATTAACGCTTGATTACAAGCACTGCACACTTCGTGTACAGAGATTAACTCTTGATTGCGAGAAGCACTACACAACTTCGTTGTACAGAAAAGTAACTCTTGATTGCGCCAGCAATCAAGTGCAGAAAATAACATTTCAGTAGCAAGAGGCTGAGGTGCGTTCATACTTTCTTATGCGTTTAAAAACATCAAAAAGTCTCCGGGGTTTTGGTCACTGCAACGCAAGATACCAGAGAGCCAAAAAGCTCTGCGTCCCCCGCATGCTCTGCGGTTATTTTTTTGCTAGAAAACATGGAATCGCAATCAGGGGGATTAATCAACACACCCGGGTAGTTACTTTAAATTTTAACGGTTTGTTAATTGAATTATGACTCTCGAAAATTAGGTAAACTATTCACTGGGAGTTCTCTATAAAATGAAATAGAATCGTTACTGTTGTTCTCTCGTGGAAATCTGTGCAATCTTGTGGTTATAAAAAGAAGAACTAAATAAATAAAAAAAAAGAAAATATGAATTGCGGATATTTAACCGCAATTCGATTGATGCTTATTCAGCACCTCTTCCAAGGTATCTTCTTGGTATTATTGCATCGTATATTCGTTGTGCATCTTCTTCTTTCTTTGCAAGAGAGACGATAATCCCTACTGCAAATGATGAAGTCATTGATACGATAGCCACGTTTTTGAGTGGGAAGATCGCAGTTGGGTTACCAAGAACATCTACCCATATTGTTGGACTGAGGAAGATCAGTACAACGGCCAGCACAAGCCCGGTAATCATACTTGCTACTGCACCTGCTGTGGTAAATTTCTTCCACAGAAGTGACATGATAAGGGCCGGGAAATTGGCGCTTGCCGCAATAGCAAAAGCGAGTCCAACCATAAAAGCAACATTCTGTCCCTTAAAGAGGAATCCTAATATAATTGCAACAATACCAAGAGCAAGTGTGGCAATTTTCGCAATCCTTACCTCTTTTTTCTCATCAGAAACACCATTCTTCATAAAACCAACATATAGATCATGGGATATGGCTGATGCGCCTGAAACAGTCAATCCTGCAACAACAGCAAGTATGGTAGCAAACGCAACTGCACATATAAATCCAAGGAATACGCCGCCTCCAAGAAACTCTGCAAGTAGTGGACCTGCCATATTGCCGCCTTTATCAACACTCATAACCATGCTTCTGCCAACAAGCGTTGCTGCACCAAAACCGATTGTAACAGTGAGTATATAGAAGTAACCGATAAATCCGGTAGCATAAAATACTGATTTTCTTGCCTCTTTAGCATCTGGAACTGTAAAGAACCTCATTAGTATATGAGGAAGACCGGCAGTACCAAACATAAGAGCAAGTGCAAGGGAGAATGCATCTAATGGACTTGTTATAA
Organism: Candidatus Ethanoperedens thermophilum; assembly: GCA_012910725.1. Taxonomy (GTDB): domain Archaea; phylum Halobacteriota; class Methanosarcinia; order Methanosarcinales; family EX4572-44; genus Argoarchaeum; species Argoarchaeum thermophilum. The sequence goes on from WNEG01000078.1 coordinate 23,467, forward strand.
GGCTACCTGGAACGAGGAATGAATGCCCATATTGTGCAGTAGCTTCACTGAACATGGCTCCATAACTGAAACCAAAGTGCCAGAGTGTCATAAAAACAAGAACCGTAGCACCACCAAGCAGTAATCCTGCTTTTATAATCTGGACCCATGTAGTAGCAACCATTCCACCAAAGAGAACGTATACAACCATCAGTATGCCAACCAGTATAATAGCACTTTCATAAGGCAGACCAAACACCAGTTGGACCAGTGTTCCTGCACCAACCATCTGTGCGATCAAATAGAATAGAACCGTTACCAATGAAGAGATTCCAGCTACCAGTTTTACAGGTCTTAGTTTTAACCGGTATGCAACAGCATCGATATAGGTGTACTTGCCAAGATTTCGCAGTGGTTCTGCAATAAGAAACAGGATAATTGGCCAGCCAACAAGCCAGCCTACGGAGTAGAGAAGACCGTCATATCCACATGTAGCTACAAGACCAGCTATACCAAGAAATGACGCTGCACTCATATAGTCGCCTGACATAGCCAGACCATTCTGGAATCCTGTAATACTTCTACCAGCAGCATAGAACTCTTTTGTACCTTTTACTTTTTTGGCAGCCCAGTAGGTAATTCCAATGGTAGAAAGCACAAACAGAATAAAAAATGATATTGCTAAGGGGTTTGGCTGCCCCAACATAGTCTCTGCTGCCATTATTCAACCTCCATTCTTTCTATAATTTTTTTTATCGATGCATCATAGCTGGTATTAGCCCAGTAGGCATAAATCCCACCCATTATAACTGAAAGGATGATGACACCAATAGCTATAGGAATTCCTATTGTTGTATCACTGGTGGGTGAAATCGTTTTTCCGAGATATGGCTTGTTGTAGGCAACAAGGGTAATAAACCCGAAATAAAGAAGTAATTCCACTATCGAGAGAGTGACAGCTATAGAATTCCTTTTACTGATCAGGCTCTTAAATTCTTTGTCATTAACAATGTCTTTTTCAGATATCTTATCAACCATGTAAATTCCTCATTAAACTCATTCGTTTTACTTGGTTGTATCATTTTTTTGTATATATAGCTTGTGGTTTT
>WNEG01000036.1 GCA_012910725.1 Candidatus Ethanoperedens thermophilum
TGGTTTTTATCCTGATGTTCTCTTATCACTGGTAGAGGACAATATCGTAGATCGTGTTTTTCTGGATGTCAAAGCCCCTCTTTCAGATCCTGCTTCTTATGGGCGGATTATTGAAGGCAATGGTGTTGATACTTCGCTCAGGGTAAAGAAGTCTCTTGAGATTGCAGACGGTATTGTTGAGGTGAGAAGTACTCTTTTTCGTTCGTTTGCAGATCGTGATTTTGTCTGGAGGATTGCAAGGGATATTTCATCTGTGGATTGCACGTTTGTGCTCAACCAGGGAGATCCGGATCACGCATGGCGTGAGAAGATTCGGCTTGAAAAGCCTTTTTCACGGGATGAATTGATGGAGCTTGCACGGGCTGCTCTTGATTTCGTGGATGATGTGCGGATTCGCACGCGTGAAAACGGTGAAGAAAAGGTAGTGTCGTGACAATTTAATTTCTTAGACGTGACGCAGGAATTGTGTGAGTATTATGTATCTAATTGTATATTTGCATTTCTTGTTGAACAAACATAAGAAATAAAACCACAGAGGACACAGAGGATCACAGAGAGTTGTTATTTTTATCTTTCGCCCCCTCCGTGTCACTCTGTGTCCTCTGTGGTTGAATTATGACTCTATCAGACTTGCATTTTTGTCTGAAAATTAAGTTGCTGAAACAGTAGTATAAAACGATGGAATCTGTTTAACAACACACCTTCCGAGGATAAAACCAAAAACATCAATAGACACGAACAAATACTTATATTTTGATGCCAAGTGTTGCCTACTATGAAAATTGCAATACTTGGCGGAACTGGAAACATTGGTAAAGGATTAGCTCTCAGGTGGGCATACGAACATGAAATAATTATAGGCTCAAGAGAGCAATCAAAAGCAGAACAGATAGCAGAGAGTTATGCACAAATCCTGCGTGAAAATACAACAAAGACCTGTAATATCAGAGGAGTGGAAAATGATAAGGCAGTAGCAGCGGCAGACATTGTGATAGTGGCAGTGCCATATCAAGCGTTAAAAAGCCTGGTAGACTCCATCCACCTTTCTTTAACTAACCAGGTAATCGTATCATTAGTGGTTCCAATGGAAAAACAAAACTCTTACCTGAAATACATCCCACCAGATGATGGCAGCGCTGCAGTAGAATTAAAAAAATTGGTGCCAGATACCGTTGGGGTGGTTGCTGCTTTTCATAATCTGTCTGCCAAAAAGCTCTGTAATCTTGAAAATCGTCTCGACTATGATGTGGTAGTGTGCGGCAGCGATAAAGAAGCAAAAAAGAAGGTGATGAGATTGATTGAAGACATTAATGGCATCAGACCACTTGATGGTGGCGGGCTCGAAGATGCTGTTATTATTGAGTCACTTACACCCTTTTTAATAAACCTTGCCAGGCGAAATAGTCTCCAGGAGCTTGGAGTCAAATTTGTAT
>WNEG01000067.1:0-5847 GCA_012910725.1 Candidatus Ethanoperedens thermophilum
GCGCTTGCAGAGTTCCTCTTCGACGAAGAAGCGGCAATGATACGAATCGACATGAGCGAGTACATGGAAAAACACACAGTGGCACGACTCATTGGGGCGCCGCCAGGGTACGTCGGGTACGAGGAAGGCGGGCAGCTGACCGAAGCTGTGAGACGCCGCCCATACTCAGTCATACTCTTTGATGAAATCGAGAAAGCACACAGCGATGTCTTCAATCTTTTCCTCCAGATACTTGATGACGGGAGGCTCACAGACGGGCACGGGCGCACGGTAGACTTCAAAAACACCGTGATCATCATGACCTCAAACGTCGGCAGCCAGTGGATAGAACTAGCCAAGAACGAAGAAGAAATGCGATCACAGGTCATGGAAGCACTCCACCACGAGTTCAAACCCGAATTCCTGAACAGATTGGACGACATCATAATTTTCCACCCACTGACACAGGAACAGCTCAAACAGATCGTGGATATCCAGCTTCGCCACCTCCTGAAACGACTTGCCGAGAGAAAGCTCTCACTCAACCTCACAGACGCTGCAAAAGAATTCCTTGTAAAAACAGGATACGATCCAAATTATGGAGCGCGACCATTGAAACGCGCAATACAGCACTACATCCTCGACCCACTGAGCCTCAAAATAATCGCAGGAGATTTTTCTGAAGGCGACGCTATACAGGTGGGTGCAGAAGGCGGGAAACTCGTGTTCAATAAGGTGTGACGGCTTTGGTACAGACGAACATTACTGATGAATCTTCCAAGCCTTTCAAAGCTTAAACCGTTGATGGACAGGATTGAGAAGACGGATTGGCTGATCGATCGGGTGGTGTACAGGTTGTATAGACTCAGTGAGAAGGATGTAATGGTGGGGGAGAGGGCTTGGATAAGTTGAAGATTGACTTTACAAAACATGCGGAAGATATGCTAAAGGAGCGAAATCTTGAGAAGAAATTGATTGAAGAGACCGTATTTGACCCGGATTGGAAGGAAGAAAAGGAAGAAGATATATGGCACGCTTTTCGAAGAGTTGGGAATAAAGTTCTTAGAGTTATTGTAAAAGGTAAGGAAGGTTCATATAAAGTTATAACCATGTATTATGATAGGAGGATAAAAGATGAGGCTCAAAGTGGATATGGAAAGTGATGCACTCTATGTTCGATTGAGTGAGGAACCGATAGAGGAAAGTGAAGAAGTATCTGGAAGTATCATTATTGATTACAGCAAAGATGGTAAAGTTGTTGGCATAGAGCTACTCAGAATCAAAGACCGTTTTTCGCTGGAAGAACTGTCAACTCTAAAGGTCGAACTGCCGACGATTGCGTAGATAAGGATGTGTTCGTTCCTTTTTGAGTTGTTGAGTGTTTAAACCGCTGATTGAGAGGATCACAAAGACAGATTGGATGATCGATCAGGTAGTGTACAAATTGTATGGGCTGAGTGTGGAGGGCACTGTCGAATGTTTTGGTCACTGCAACGCGATGGTACACAAAGACCCGTAATTACTGAAATCGATACTCAGCTATGATGCAAGGGTTTATGAATATTAGGGGTGCTTACAACTGCTGAAATATAATGATTACCTGTTCTGCTCCTGCAAAGATATACCTGTTTGGTGAGCATGCCGTGGTGTATGGCGAACCTGCTATAGCCTGTGCTGCAGAACTGCGAACATACGTCACTGTAGAACCAGCAAGTTCCACAACTGTTGTTTCTGGGGGCGTTCCAACCAGAATTGAAACCACTCCATATATAACAGAGGCATTAAAAAAAATTCGACGCATACACCCCATACCAGATGTGTCAATACAGATCACCTCAGATATACCAACTGGTGCTGGTGTTGGTTCATCTGCCGCACTCACCGTGGCTTTGCTCCAGGCATTATCCATCGAATTTGGTGTTGATATTGATGTTTTACAGATTGCATCTATGGCATACGATGTTGAGCTTTCGGTACAGGGTGCGGCAAGCCAGACTGACACATTTATCTCTACAATGGGCGGCATGGCACTGATGCCTGATCGTATGTTTCTTCCGCATTTAGAATGCAGCATTGTTATTGGTGATACAAACATGCGAGGGAAAACCTCAACGATGGTATCAAAGGTTGCAGAGTTAAAGAATGCATATCCTGAAGTAGCTGAACACATCATTAAATCTATTGGAATCCTCGCACAGACAGGGGTGCCTTTGCTTGAGAGCAAGGATTATTTGGGAGTTGGCAGACTGATGAACATTAATCATGGATTACTTGAATCACTCGGGGTTGGCACATTTCCACTTTCACAACTTGTATATAGAGCGCGAGATGCTGGTGCATTTGGAGCCAAGATTACAGGTGCTGGTGGTGGTGGGTGCATGGTAGCCTTAACTGATAAACCAGAAGATGTTATAAGAAGCATTGAATGCTGTTATGGAAAAGCGATGGTTGTAAAACCTGCAAGGGAAGGTGTAAGGGAAGAGTGAAGCCTGTGTTATTAAAGATTGGCGGGAGTGTGCTGACAGACAAGGGGCGGGAGTGCACATTTAACATGCAAAATATTAGACGTATTGCAGGAGAGATTGCAAGAGCCTCTGTGCCGATAGTAATCGTACACGGTGCTGGCTCCTTTGGACATCCACAGGCAAAAAAACATCATATACAGCAAAATCCGGATACAGAGGGGCTGGTTAAAACTCATCGAGCAGTTTTAGAACTAAATACTGTTTTTGTGGAAACTTTACAGGAGGAAGGTGTTGCAGCAATAGGTGTTCATCCATTGAATTGTCTGCTTGCCAAAAGAGGTATTGTTAAACAGTGGGGAGTCGAAATTATAAAAAGACTGGTTGATTTTGGAGTTACACCAGTAATTCATGGAGATGTTGTGGTGGATACGATCGATGGTATCTCAGTAATTTCTGGAGATCGAATCCTTACATATCTTGCAAAAACACTGGATGTTGCAGTAATTGGTGCGGGTACTGTTGTTGACGGCGTACTTGATAAGAATGAAAAAACAATTCCTCACATAACTCCATCCAATTTCAAGGACGTGTCAGATTACATAGGAGGTTCTACTGGTGATGATGTAACTGGCGGTATGAGAGGTAAGGTATTAGAACTATTAAAGCTTGCAGAATCTGGGATAGAGTCAGTGATATTTAATGCAAACCTGAATAATATGGTTTTTAATTTTCTATCAGGTGAAGCCATCCCAGCAACACGTATTAGTGGAGCCGAATGATGAACACTTCCATTCGAAAAATAGAACATTTGAAATTGTGTGCAGAGCAGCATGTAGAAGCCAAAAAGAATGCAACATCCAGTTTACCTGGTTTTGGGGATATTCATCTTGTGCACCAGGCTCTTCCTGAAATTAACAAAAAAGATATCGACACATCCACCAGGTTTTTCAATCGAAGATTCAGTGCCCCGATTATGATTGCTTCAATGACCGGAGGACATCCCGACACCTTTGAAATCAACCACAGACTCGCACTCGCGGCAGCTGAGCTTGGTCTTGGTATTGGTGTTGGGAGCCAGAGAGCAGCTATTGAGGACCCAAAACAGGAAAGCTCTTTCAAAATTGTAAGGGATGTGGCACCTGATGTCTTTGTTCAGGCGAATATCGGGGCAGTTCAGTTAACGAAATACGGCGTAAGAATGGCACAGAAGGTTGTTGACATGATCGATGCCGATGCCCTTTCCATTCACCTGAACTTTTTACAGGAGGCCATACAGCCAGAAGGCGATACTGATGCAACCGGTTGTCTTACTGCTATACGTAAAGTATGCAGCGAGCTTTCCATTCCTGTAATTGTAAAAGAAACAGGGGCTGGTATTTCTTATGAAACTGCTGATGCACTGGTGGATGCTGGTGTTTCAGCAATCGATGTTGGCGGCATGGGCGGAACCAGCTGGGCTGGTGTTGAAGTGTACCGTGCAAAGGAGAGGGGCGATGTAATGTCTGAACATCTTGGAAATGTTTTCTGGAACTGGGGGATACCAACTGCTGCAAGCATTATTGAATGCGGGGCCCGGGTACCTGTAATTGCAACAGGCGGGGTACGAAATGGTATAGATGTGCTAAAATCACTGGGTCTCGGGGCACATCTCTGTGGCATTGCACTACCATTATTAAAACCAGCAATGAAAAGCAAAAATCATGTTATTGAAATATTAGTTCAGGTTATTGAAGAATTAAAAGTAGCCATGTTTCTCTGTGGTTGTGCAGATATTAGATCTGTGAAGAACATCCCTGTTGTAGTAACTGGTAATACGCGTCAATGGCTTGAAGGAAGAGATTTTGATATAAAATAATAAAAGGAGATAATATAATGAATAATATTGGAATAACCGCGGTCGGAGGCTACAATGAAATGGGTAGGAATATGACCGCAGTACGAGTCAACAACAATGTAGTAATTCTGGACATGGGACTTCGTCTTGATATGGTGCAGATACATGAAGATGTGGAAATCGATCAGATACACTCTCTTGACCTGATAAAAATGGGCGCTATACCGGACGACACAATACTAAAAGAGGTCAGCAGTGATGTATGCGCTATTGCCTGCACACACGGACACCTTGACCATATCGGAGCTATACCAAAACTTGCTCACCGATACAATGCCCCAATCCTTGCTACACCATACACAGCAGAACTTATCAAGCATGAAATAGAGGGTGAGAAAAAATTCAAGGTAAAAAATCAAGTGATTTCTGTACCGCAGGGAGGCACGTACACAGTAACCAAAGATATTACCATTGAGTTTATCAGGGTTCAACACAGCATTATAGATGCGTCTTTTATAGCAATCCACACACCAAATGGCATAATACTTTACGCCAATGACTTCAAGCTCGATCGCACCCCTACTCTTGGCGAACCCCCTGACTTTGCCCGTTTGAAAGAAATTGGAGAGGAGGGTGTTATAGCCATGATCGTCGAAAGCACGAATTCAGGAAACATCGGAAAAACACCTTCAGAAAAAATAGCAAAAGACCTGCTGTTAGACGCACTCCTTGGAACTGAAGAAACAGAAACCGGAGTAATCGTTACCACTTTCTCATCCCACATAGCTCGCATCAATGCAATACTTGAGGCAGCAAGAAAGATGGATCGCATTCCTGTACTGCTTGGCCGCTCGATGAAGCGATATGTTAAAACCGCAGAGGAACTAAACTACATCGATCTGCCGGAAAATGTTAAAATTTATGGTAACAGAAACACGATAGATCGCGCACTAAAACAAATCATGCGAGAAGGAAAAGAGAAATATCTCCTGATCGTGACAGGACATCAAGGGGAACCTGGTGCTGCTTTAACCCGTATGGTAAATGAAGACACACCATATAGCATTGAAGCAGGTGACAAGCTGATCTTTTCAGCAAGCACTATACCGAACCCGATGACTCAAGCCAATAGATATGCACTCGAGACGAAACTTCAAATGCGCGGCGCACGCATCTATAAAGATGTACATGCATCAGGACATGCATCCTCTGAAGATCACTGGGAACTTCTGCGAATGGTGCAGCCAGAACATGTGATACCAGCCCATGGAAATATCAATATGCACAGCAACTACGTGGAACTGGCAGAGAGCGCTGGATACGTACTTGGAGAAACCGTGCACATCATACGAAATGGTGAAGAGATAACACTGGAGTGACAAAAACTACTGTAGCGACAATTTGATTTCTCAGTACTTGTTCAGGTAAGAGGACTCACAAATAATGAGTTACCTGAACGGTATCATTTTTTAGGAATTTTTAAGACACTGATTAACACAGGTTTAGTGTAGTGTCATGACAAATTAATTTTTAGACGTGACGCGGGAATCGTGTAAGTATTATGTATCT
>WNEG01000067.1:5904-7838 GCA_012910725.1 Candidatus Ethanoperedens thermophilum
AGTTGTTATTTTTATCTTTCGTCTCCTCTGTGTCACCCTGTGTCCTCTGTGGTTGAATTATTCTGACTCTATCAGACTTACCATTTTTGTCTGAAAATTAAGTTGCTGAAACAGTAGTTATGGTGTATTAATTAACATCGATCCATAGATGAAGTGAAAGATATGGCTCTGCCCCACTTTCCTCATCTTTATACAATAAGAATTCTAACTCCTGATCCCCGCCTTTTTTCTCTGCTTTAAATAGAAAAGGTCTTTCGTATGATTCATTATTCATAAGACTAATGCTTCGTTCATTGATAACTGTTCCATCAAGCCTGGCTTCCAGCTGGTACGTAACATTTGTATACTCATGATTTACAACGCCTATGATCACTTCACCCTCTTCTCCAACTGTTAGCTGTGTGGGATAGTTTTCTGCCTTGCCCCCAATGCCAAGAATATAAAATTCTGTAAACTTTTCCCCCTCTTTTGGCACTACTACTACATAAACAGTGATGGAGATTGAAAGGATGATTGAAATAATCAAAACAACGGTTAGTATTCGGTCTATTTTCGTACTATTAACTTTAAACGAATTTTTCACATTTTTGAAAAAAGATCCAAAATCAACGCCAAACCTGCGTTCTTTTTCTGGAATCATGCTTCTTCTTGCATACGCACCAGTGGAAAGTAAAATCGTGAATATTGACAGCACAAGGAGTGAAGGCGATAGCAGTGGCACAACTGCAATACTTAATCCAATGCTTAGTGACAATCTTTCTATCCAATCCAGATCATCTTTTCCTGGGAACAACACAGCGATTAATGAATATCCAGGCAGAAAGAACATCAAAGGAAAGCTAAGGAGAGTTTTTACTGACGTTTCACTCAGGCACGGGATCAAAACAAATGGTATACATAAAAGTGCAAGTAGAATTACAACTTCAAGGTCCTTTGGGAAGTTTTTAATCATCATGTGTAATCTTTTTCGCTCTGCCATCTTTTAGTAGTAGTCTCGCCTTTCCAGATGTTGTCGACATCAACTGCCATCCAACGGAAAGGAGCTTGCCAGTCCAGATTTCCCTCGTGGGAATGGACAACATTTAGATAAGTTAACAGTCATCCAAACCCGAAGAGCCTGCTCTTGCAGGTTAACAGAAACAATGTGATATTATTACTTAAAAAGGTTTTGGGGAGGTGAGAGAACAACTCCATCCCATCCTTATGGGCGGGGTCATTACCACTTACCTGTTTACAGCTCTTCACATATTTTTATAAAATTCATTAATAGTTCCTTCCCTTTTTCACTATGTGTAACCTCTGGATGCCATTGCACACCAAAAATCGGTTTTGTTTGGTGCCTCATTGCTTCAATTTCACATTGCAAAGAGCGGGCAAGGTGCACAAAACCCTCGGGCAGTGCTGTCACTTCATCAGCATGCGATGCCCATACAATCGTTTTTGGACCGATTCCTTTTAATATTTCATCTTCTTTAATAATCTCCACTTCGACAGCTGCATATCCCCCGACAAGCCCTGTTTTAATCTGTCCACCGTAAGCTTTCGCTATAAGCTGATGTCCAAGACATATACCAAGTATTGGCAAGTCAACATTGTACACATATTCCATGCAGCTTCCGGTTCGCTCAGCCGAGGGACCGCCACTTAGAACCAATCCATCTGGTTGTTTTTCACGTATTTCTTTAACACCAAGAGTATTTGAAACTAATTCCACATCCACTCCAAGCTCTCGCACGGCACGATGAATAAGATGACAAAACTGGCCGTGGTTATTAACTACGAGAATTTTAGACAGTCAATTACCCCTCCCTGATGGAAGGGGCTTGAGACTCGTCTCGAAAGAGATGGTCTCGTCCGGGCTATCGACAACAAGCCCCTGAACCTCCAGGTCATGCCTGAAGGCTCGTGTTCGCGCTTCGATATTCATTGCGCCA
>WNEG01000045.1 GCA_012910725.1 Candidatus Ethanoperedens thermophilum
GGATACAATAGAAGAAACTAGAGCAAATATGTATGAAGCCGTCCATTTACATCTGGAGTCTCTTCTTGCCCATTCTGAGCCTTTTCCACAGGTTGAACACCCAGCTTTGGTTGAAACAATGAGCATTGGAATACCAGAATGACAAGATTAATTCCTACCACTGCAGGGAAGTTGATAAAATTTTTAAAAATCCATGGCTACTATGAAGATAGGCAATCTGGAATTGAACCTCTCCACGGCTAAAGCCGGGAGATTCCTTCCGGAGTTCATATAACCTCTCCATGGCTCTCATCTTCATAGATCGTGTCTCGGATTACAACATCCATGGCCTCAGTTATACTTGCTGCCGGTTTAACGGGCGATCCACTCTGTCTCTGATTTCTTAAACCAAAGCTAGCAGGACAATTTCCGCTACTTGTAGATTGATTAACCCTTAATATCGCCTCGCTCAGGACCGGTTCCAGACCTGGCCAGAGCATCCTTGCCCTGGCTAAATCAAGGGTGTTCGTGTTCATATCAACACCGTTGTTATATTTATCGGGTGCACACGCAACCGCCAAAGATACTTCTTTTGGGTGTTCGTGTTCATATCAACACCGTTGTTATATTTATACATATCGACTGTTTCAAGGGGTTTGCTATCCCCACGGCTGAAGCCGGGGGCTTGCGCTCTCCCCTTGACCCCACGTTTTTGTCATCTGACCCTTAGAAATGATACTGAACATAAATCTATAACAATTCCGGTGCACCCTTCAAGAAAAATAGGCAAAGGACTATTAAAGCATATTCTCAACGAAGCTGGACTTACAGTTGAAGAATTTAATAAAAGAGTTTAAACAATCGGCGATTCGCTTATTGTGGCATACTTTGTGCTTCGAAAAAAATAAAATAACGAAATAGAAGGGAGAATCATCCCTTCATCTTTTTTTTTGAATATTTTAATGTGTTTTTGTGATTTTTCGTGTCTGATAGATAGCGAGAGAATATCATTTATAGCCTACTGTCATGACAATTTAGTTTCTTAGACGTAACGCAGGAATCGTGTGAGTATTATGTATCTAATTGTATATTTGCATTTCTTGTTGAACAAACCATAAGAAATAAAACCACAGAGAGCACAGAGGATCAAAAGAGAGTTGTTATTTTTATCTTTCGCCCCGCCGTGTCACTCTGTGTCCTCTGCGGTTGAATTATTCTGACTCTATCAGACTTACATTTTTGTCTGAAAATTAAGTTGCTGAAACACTACTTTGTAGTGTTCATGCCACCGATGATAAAATAATCTACATGAACATAGGTATTTAAAAGAGAAGATATAATAAAACATGAGGTGAAGATGAATGCAGAGCAAAGCAACAAAGTTGAAGTTTACAGTCCTTGTTGAAAAAAATGAAGAGGGGGGTTACACTGTAACAGTGCCATCCCTTCCAGGATGCATTACCCAGGGAGATACATGGAACGAAACAATAGCTAACACAAGTGAGGCAATTGCCGGGTATATTGAGGCACTAAGAACTCTTGGAAAGCCAATACCAATAGAGATTCCAGTCGAGGTTGGAGCAACTTTATGAAACTGCCGAGAGTTGTTGGTGATAAAGTTGTGAGAGCATTGAAGAGAAGAGGTTTTGTGGAGATAAGAAAGAGAGGAAGCCATTATTATTTGTATCATGAACAAAAGGACAGACTTGTATCTATCCCAGTCCATGCTGGAAAGATTATCGCACCGAAAACTTTGAAATCGATTCTAAAACAGGCTGAAATGAGTGTTGAGGAATTTAAAGAGGTTTTATGATGAGTGCAGGTGTTTTTAACTAACTGATTGATTGAAAGTATAATATATCTTTGCTATAGGCGGTTTACTTGCCGTGGCATACTTTGTGCTTCGAAAAAAATAAAATAACGAAATAGAAGGGAGAATCATCCCTTCATCTTTTTTTTAACGTATAGGAAAGTATAAATGCACCTCGTTCTCTTGCTACTGAAATGTTATTTCTGTACAACGAAGTTGTGCAGTTTCTTGAAATGGAATCGTAAGTTAATGTCATAACGCTACTTACGGCTCTGGTGATTGTCATCGCTGCATATGGGATTGAAAAACGGAACCATTGTACAGAGGCACTTAGTAACCGCGCATAATTTTTTCATGGCAAAGGGGATCGAGAATAAATATTTATAGTGTCAAAGATGCGTTACATGATTATATGCGTAGAATCGAGCCTTATGACCGTGAGTTTGCAATACCATTGGTCAGAAATATTTTTATTCGAGTTGGATTTGATCTGGAAACAGGGCAGGTTCTGAACTTTCGGATACAGTTGGAACTCCATAAAAATGATGAGATTAAGGTTATCAGGAGATACGATACTGCACACGGCAGACCGCATGTCGATAAATATGACAGACCAGACATAAAAACAGGAGAATACAAAAAAATATTTTTTGATATCGATAATATAAAAGAATGTATGTCTATTGCCATTAATTATTTAAAAGAGAACCACGTAATGATAATCGAACGCTATTTGAGGAAACATAAAAATGACTAAAGTGCGAAAAATGAACGCAAAAGAGCGGTTTGATTTAGCAGACGAGATGGCAGAACGTATATGTTCTGACCCGGACTTTGATACGTTCTTTATGAGATATTATAATGGGAAAACACTTGAATTAGGTGATGATCCAATAGATGAATTTAATAATCATGGAAAAATAAACAACGTTTATGTTAAAGAGCACTTAGTAACTGCGCAGAAATAGCTTGAACATTTAAGATGTTCTATGAGTAGATACTATTGTCACGACAATTATTTTTCAGACATAATATAGTCCATCACCACAATTAACCAGAATTTATTGCCAATAGTCAGTGCAAGCCTGTGTCTGAAAGTTTAAAAGACATTAATCTATATTTTCAGGTGGAATGGACGCTACTCACCATACTCAGAGGTTTCGCAAATATAAACTATCAAATTAACTGCAATCTTCACAGATTCTCGCCTGCCTAAATATTAAGTTGCTGAGACACTACAATCTTTTTGATGTTAAATAACCACGGATGCACGCAAGATTTACACAGATACCCGGCTAACCAAATCTGCGTTTATCAGTGTTTATCTGCGGTTCATTATATTTCTTACTTTTTTTGTGATTTATTACCAGAAACATTATGGATTTTGCTAAGGCTAATCTTTAACGACCCCCGAGTGCAGATTCTGTGAAAGACCCTGGCGGCAACCTGAAATTCAAGGTAGCAGACAACGATGTACTTCGATTCTGCCCGATGGTCGAATACGTGATTGGCGAAGGCGTCGAAGAAGTGCCAGCAGATGAAGAAGTGCCACCTGCTGAGAAGCCACCAGCAGAAGAAGTACCACCTGCTGAAGAAGAAACACCCACCCATGCTTCGAAGCTCTCTTTGCTATAAGTGGCTTGCTTATTGTGGCATACTTTGTGCTTCGAAAAAAATAAAATAACGAAATAGAAGGGAAAATCATCCCTTCATCTTTTTTTACAAACTAACATTGCCTGAAGCATCTTTTTATACAGTTAACCACTAATTATGTATGGTACTTTGAGGTAGATTTATGCAGACATTTCAATCATCGACAATAAGCCCACACGTAGGTGGTATAGAAACAGAAACGCTCATGATGTTATCAAAAATCTCTGAGCAAAAAGAGTTTTTAAATCGCATACTAAAAAAATATAATATAAAAAAACCAGATGATATCGAAAAAATGATCGAGCGAGGAGAAATAGGAGAACATCCATGCTATGAAGATTACCTTTCAGCACTTTCTTATAAACAGAACATAAAAGATCTTAAAAAAATGCTTGATAATCTCATAAAGAAAATATGATGCACAGGTTGATCGTCATTGCCAGATGCGCTGGAGAATGTTGTCCTGGTATCTTAAGTGAGGCACCGATAATTTACAGTGATAAAGTGAGACTTGTTTTTATTGATGGTTCGTACATGGATATCAGGTACCCTCTTGACTTAAAGTATTCGTTTCACTGGCGGCGGAAGAATGAAGTATTCAGAATAGATACTGCGCCTCATCATCGTGAACTTTCGACCTATCCAAGACATATTCATGAAGGAAAAGAAGAATGTGTAGTAGAGGATACAGTAACAAGGATTGACAACACCATGGAAGAAAATGTTAGATGCGTTCTTGCGTTTGTGGATAAAAAAATTGAAAAATAGTTGAAATGTATAGCAGAATTTAAAAATACACCCTTTGGTTAGTTAGACTGCTACAAAAGAAGCTTGGTTTTTAAGATCTTCTTTGCTATAAGTGGTTTACTTGCCGTGGCATACTTCGTGCTTCGAAAAAAGTAAAGTGGCGAAATAGAAGGGAAAATCATCTCTTCATCTCTTGATTGCTGCGCAATCAAGAGTTATTTCTGCTCACGGAGTGTGCTGTTTCTTGAAATATTTTAATATATTTCTATAATTTTCTATGCCGCAGTGTTAGAGAATTAACCGCAGATTCTCGGTATAATAGAGTTTCAATACTTTTGCCAATTGAAGTAGTTGACATCCTCTCCATGCTAAAACATCGGAGATTTCTTCCTGGTTCATTGATTCATCCATTGATGACATCCTCAACAGGCTTCGAGAAGTTGAATATACCTATCACATAAAATATTCTAAGTTACATTTCGAACATACAAAAAGTTGATCAGCTAAACGTTCAATATATTCCCTGTTCTCAAGTCCAAGCACCCATCGATTGGAAATCGCACCTATACCAAGGCGAGCACCAAGCATCGCACCAGTCATGCATGCAACTGAGTCTGTATCACCACCAATATTTGCCGCGGTGATCATTGCATCCTCGAAACTGTCAATATGATTGATAAAAATAAAAAAAGAAGCAGGTACAGTTTCATATACTGAACTTGAAACGCCATTCTTCCCAAAAAAGTCTTCTGAAGGCGATGTAACCAATTTCTGGATGCTTTCTGCAAGAGTTTGATCGATTTTTTCAATTCTAATAACGATGTTGTAAATCAATTCTGAAAGTGGAACGCTGCGAACATTCATTGAAACTGATAGGGCAATGGCAACTGCCCCTGCTATGCCACCAGTACTGGTATGCGTGGGACGAGAGGATAGTGCTGCAAGCTCGACCACTTGATCAATGTCTGATGATAAAAGCCCGATTGGAGCAACTCTCATGGCTGAGCCGCAGGAGTCGGAATTGAGCCCAGAATCCTGCCAGCACGCACCTGATAGCATATTTTTAATTGCTTGCATACTTGTAGGTCCGACCGTTCGATTTAGTGAAGGTTTTTCAATCAGTTTTCTGCCCCACTTTTTTATATTTGTTGCAAAGACTTCAACATCAAATTCGTTTGCCTCTATGATTGATTCTGTTAACAAGATCATTTGTTCAGTATCATCTGTATACTGTCCTTGCTTTAGTTTTCTATTAGGATAAGAAATTGGTGCACGCCCGTAATCTCTCACTACACCAAAGATGGAGGTGATCTCATCACGGTTCAATCCCTCTGTTTGCATTCCAAGAGCATCTCCAACTGCTGCTCCAATTAAACATCCCTTGTATTTATCAATCACATCCATTGTTTCTCCTCTTGATTGCTTACGCACTCGATTGCTATCGCAATCGAGAGTTATTTCCGCACACGGAATGTGCTCCAACGTGTGGAACCAATGATTATTGGTACGTGTTTAGCTAAGGCGAAAAAAACCACGAGATTCCACGAGATTAACACAAGAAGATGGTATTGGGCACGCGATATTGGTTAGATTTGCATTTTATATTTTACATATTCATATTTTCTCGTGAAATCTGTGTAATCTTGTGGTTAGCTAAACACATACGATTATTGTATCGCCAAAGCGCAATCGAGAGTTATTTCCGCACACGGAATGTGCTCCAACGTGTGGAACCAATGATTATTGTATCGCCAAAGCGCAATCGAGAGTTATTTCCGCACACGGAATGTGTGGTTCTGCAGAACAAAGTTGTGCAGTCAAGATTTGTTATTTCCGCATACAGAGTGTGCAGCTTTGTAACCACATTCGAATGATCTGGCGTCCCATACCAATAACATCACTAATCAGGTGCACCCTTGTACGAGCACACTGTTGCCATCTTACAGGAAACTCCTTCACGCGATACCCTCTCTTCTGTGCCAGTACTAATAGTTCTGTATCCCAGAACCAACCTTCATCCTTGATGTCATCGATTAGTTTAAAGAGCGATTCTCTCTTAAATGATTTGAAACCACATTGATGGTCATACAATCTGGATTTTAGTAGAAGACGGATGAGAACGTTAAAACATGCGCTTGCAATACTTCGTTTTACCGGTCGTTTAACATTGCTTTGTGGTAGCATTCGTGATCCAGTAGCAATATCAAAGTCATCCACAGATACAGCATCAACCAGTTCTTTCAAATGACTCATGTCTGTTGAAAGGTCAACGTCAATATATGCCAGCACCTTGCCTGTTGACTGCCTAAAAGCACGCTTGAGCGATCCACCACGTCCCAGGCGACAATCAGAGTGAAGGTGCTGCACAAAGCGATATTTTTTTGCAAGTGCTTCCGCAATCTGATCAGTTCCATCAGTGCTTCCGTCCTCTGCAAGTATTATTTCAAAGGAATCTGTGATGTTTTTTAAGGCATTAATCGTTTTATTAACAGTATCCTCAAGCTGCTCTGCTTCATTGTATGCTGGAAGCACAAGGGTTACTGCTAACATATCAAATCATATTTGGGTCTTTGTGTGCCATCGCTTTTGCAGTGACCAAAACCCCGAAGACTTTTTGATATTTTCGAAATAAGGTCGCGGAAAACCACAGAGGACACAGAGAGCACAGAGAGAGGGGGACGAAAGATAAAAATAACAACTCTCTGTGTCCCTCTGTGCTCTCTGTGGTTTAATCTTACTTGCCATGACCGGATCCTCCAGAAGAATGAAAAAGTGCTGTGCACACGCGAACTATCAGAGAGCCTCATATTTCTTCATCTGTCAGATAGCATGCGGGATCATCTGCCCAGACATTACCATAGACAGCCTCTGCTCGCACACGAAAGTTTCCATTGCAGACATCGAACCATTTGCATCCTGCACATCTATCAGCGTTTGCTTGTATCAAAGACTTTCTGTTTTTAAGACCTGCCATCAGCTCATTGCTCGTATCCATCCATATCTCACTAAATTTTCTCTTTGTCACATTACCAGGTGAATAGTGCCGCCAGAACTGGTCAGGATGCACAGAGCCATCCCATGACACACAACCGATGCCAATACCTGATGAATTCCCCTGGTTCATTTTGAGCAGTTCATACACCTCTTGAGCGCGTTTTTTATCTTCCTTAAGAAGTCTGAGATAGATGTAAGGACCATCACAGTGGTTATCAACAGTTAATACCTCTATTGGAAAACCTCTTTCATGCAGTTCCTTTGTTTTATCCATGATCAGGTCAACCACCCTGCGACTCTCTTCATGTGTCAGGTCATCTTTGATCAACTTTGAACCCCTGCCTGCATATACAAGATGATAGAAGCAAACTCTTGGAATGTTCTCTTCTTCAAGAAGGCGAAAAATAGCTGGAATGTCTGCTACATTCTTCTTATTAATGGTAAAACGCAAGCCTACCTTGATGTTCTCTCTTTTGCAGTTACGCATACCCTCCAGTGCTGCATCAAATGAACCTTCCACGCCTCTAAATCGATCGTTTGTCTCTTGCATACCATCCAGTGATACACCTATATATGAGAGCCCGATCTCTTTTAGACGCTTTGCCATATTCCTGTCTATTAATGTGCCATTGGTTGAGATAACTGCTCGCATACCTTTTGATATCGCATAGGATGCAAGTTCAGGAAGGTCTTTACGCATCAGTGGTTCCCCGCCCGAGAATAGTACCACAGGTACACCAAAATGAGCCATGTCACCGATTAATTCTCTTCCCTGTTGTGTGGTCAGTTCGTTTGTATACTCAATATCTCGTGATTGAGAATAACAGTGTATGCAGCGAAGGTTGCAGCGTCGAGTTATATTCCAGACAACAACAGGTTTCTTGTCCTTTGAGAACTGCAAGAGGTGAGATGGCAGATTACTTGATTTGCGCCCATATCTCAAGACATCTGATGGTTCAACGGTTCCACAATAAAGTTTTGAAATGCCTATCATCTTTCCACCTTTACCGGTTAAGGAATTGTTCTATTCGCTCAAGTGCGATTTCCAGTTCTTTAAGTGAAGTTGCGTATGAAAATCGTATATGTCCTTCACCGCTTCTTCCGAACACACTACCTGGTACTGCTGCTACCTTTTGTTCTTTGAGTAGTTGTTCTGCGAATTGTTCCGAGTTCAGTTTGGTTGTTTGTATCGAAGGGAAGGCATAAAATGCACCCTGCGGTTCAAAGCAGTCAAGCCCGATATCGTTCAATCGTTTTACAAATATACGTCGGCGGTGGTTGTATTCTTTTTTCATTTTTTGCATTTCTTCTTCTCCTTTTTTCATAGCTTCAATAGCTCCCATTTGTGCTGTTATGGGTGCACAGAGCATCGTGTACTGGTGTATCTTTGTAAGAGCGCTTAAGAGTTCCATCGGAGCAAGTGCGTAGCCTATTCTAAGTCCAGTCATTGCATGGGATTTTGAAAAGCCATTCAAGATGATGGTGCGTTCTTGCATGCCGTTTAGTTCAGCAATGCTTGTGTGGTGGTGGTTGTAGGTGAGTTTACTATAGACTTCATCAGAAATTACTATGAGATCGTGTTCAATGATTATGTCTACAATTTCTTCAAGGTGTTTTCGCTCCATTATTGCACCTGTTGGATTGTTCGGGTAGCTTAGTATGATAGCTTTGGTGTCAGGTGTTACATGTTTTTTGATTTGTTCCGGGATCAATCTGAATTCGTCTTCTCGAAAAGTTTCAACAGGTATGGGTTTTCCGCCTGCAAAGGATACACAGGGTTTATATGACACATACGATGGTTCTGGAACCAGTACTGACTCGCCTGGGTTGATTACGGCTCGTAGTGCAAGATCTGCCCCCTCACTAACTCCTGTTGTAATCAGGGCTTCATCTGACTGATACGAAAGATGATAATTTCTGTAGAAATCTTCACAAATCAGTTCTCGCAGTTCGATTAACCCCTGGTTGGGTGTATAACTGGTGTAGCCTTTTTCCAGTGAATAGATACAGGTCTCTCTGATGTGCCATGGTGTTACAAAATCAGGTTCTCCCACACCAAGTGATATAATATCATCTCTGCCTGTTACAAGATCAAAGAATCGCCTGATTCCAGAAGGAGGCACACTTTGAACGATCCTGGATATTTTGTTATGATGCAACTGTTCTCACCTTTTAAGGAGTTATAGACAATCTTTCAGGCTTTTTTTCATCAAAGAGGATTGCCCCGTTTTCCTTGTATGTTTTGAGCACAAAATGTGTTGCAGTGCCGTGTATTTGTTCAAGTGGTGCAATTTTTTCCGCAACAAAAAAAGCCACCTCTTTCATGCTCTTGCCTCGTACTGTAAGTGAAAGATCATAGCCCCCAGATATAAGACGAACCGAGAGCACCTCCGGGAAACCTGCAATTCGCTCGGCAACTGCATCATAACCCCTTCGATCCTTAAGAGCCACATTAAGCTCTATCACAGCATACACATACTCCTCACCGATTGCGTCCCAGTCAACAATTGTTCGATAGCCGCGAATAACCCCACTGTTTTCAAGCTCACGTACACCTTTGGTAACCTCTTCAACATCCATACCAAGCATGACAGCAAGATTATCAGGCAAAATCCCTGGATCATGTTCCATAACTTCCAGCATTTCTTTTATTTCTTTAACGTTTTTCATCACAAACACCGAAATACAAATGTATGTATCCTTTATAGTCATTCCGAACTGCACAACTTCGTTGTGCAGAAATCACTGGCAACTCTTGATTGCGTAGCAATCAAATAAGTATGGCATTGCACATAAATTAATTTTTTCAT
>WNEG01000015.1:0-14722 GCA_012910725.1 Candidatus Ethanoperedens thermophilum
TGAAGGTCGGTGTTATCCACTGCATGTTCCAGTGATACTTTTTGTATTCTCTCCACGATTGGTACCACTTTTAAGTTTGGGTCGCCTGCGAATCGGACGCATCTGATGCCTGCGGTTTCGTTGTAACACTGGCGATAATCCCTACATGCCTGATCAAATGCATCTTTTACTGTCCAGCCCTGACTCATGTAATCAAACATTGCGTCTTGCCATTTGACTGTAACTACCCAACAAGTCGACCCATTGCAAGGTGGCTCATCCATACCACAATAGCCGACGGTGACGGTATCTTCAGTCGAGCCTTTTCTGAACTCGTACGAAAGAGTACTCGGACCTGCGTCACACGTTCCATTGCAACTGCCCAAAAACGTGAACGGCATCTTTGGATAATCTTCAATCCAACTATCGATCTCATTTGCAGTAATTGTGCCTATGCAATCATTCTCAAAATAATCGCTGCCGCCATGCGCTAGCTCATAGAACATCGCGGCATCGTAACTCTGAATATGGCTTTTGACTTTTGCCTCGTTTGGGTATACCACTGCCTCGGTGGGATACCCCATCGTGTTAAACCACGATTCTGCGTTCTGATACCAATTAGACCAGACTCCTGAACAGTTGGTTGTATTCATGGGACCTGATAATGAAAATCCTGTAAATGGTGGTGGAACACCGTATCCTAACATTTTACCTTCCACAGCATCAATGATTGTGATAATTATGTTGCCATTTTCGTCAATGCTTCTAACGACCCAGCAAGGATTCCTCGGCGTTGGATCGATTGGGAAAACTGGTGTGTCTGGGAGTATAAAGTATAGCGTAGTAAACTGAACCTTTCCCCTGACCAAGGATTCTGCATGTTCTTTTGGAATCACAGGGGGCAAATGTTCCGGTAGATCGTCCCTCCAATGAATAATCTTCTTTTTGAGTTCCTTTGTATCCTTATCAAATTGGTATACTATGCGATCTCCTGCAACAATTGCGTCATCTATCTTCCTTTGATGCCCGTAGACGATCATATCGCCTATCTCGGCCCTCTCGAACGACCTATCGCTTTTCTCATATCTTCCAAGTAGTTCATCCTCGTTTGGAGTTACCATTTGAGCTACCGGTATCGCACTATCATCATGATTTTCTCTCAAAGTCTCATCATCCACCACAGACTCGTTGGCTGCTTGTTCTTGATCGCTCACTTCAGGTTTTTCGAGCAGGTCACCACCGCTTGTGAATACCACAATCCCAACGACCAGCAAACCAATCGCCACTACCGCCAGACCTATATACAGTGTTTTGCTTTTCATTCTTATCACCTCGTTACCACATATTCCTCAACATATCTGCCTTGATGCCAACGGTACTCTCTATTGAGCCTTTTCTGAACTCGTATGAAAAAGTTCCCGTATCAATTTCACACATCCCACCGCAACTGCCTACAAACGTGAACGGCATCTTTGGATAATCTTCAATCCAACTACCAATCTCATTTGCAGTAATTGCGCCTATGCAATCATTCTCAAAATAATCGCTGCCGCCATGCGCTAGCT
This sequence comes from Candidatus Ethanoperedens thermophilum, assembly GCA_012910725.1. Classification (GTDB taxonomy): domain Archaea; phylum Halobacteriota; class Methanosarcinia; order Methanosarcinales; family EX4572-44; genus Argoarchaeum; species Argoarchaeum thermophilum. Next base: position 1,545 of record WNEG01000015.1, read on the forward strand.
CATAGAACATCGCGGTCTCGTGACTCTGAATATGGCTTTTAACCTTCACCTCGTTGGGGTATACTACAGCATCGGTGGGGTAGCCCATCGTGTTAAACCATGATTCTGCGTTCTGATAGTGGTCAGTCCAAACTCCTGAACAGTTGGTTGTATTCATGGGACCTGATAATGAAAATCCTGTAAATGGTGGTGGAACACCGTATCCTAACATTTTACCTTCCACAGCATCAATGATTGTGATAATTATGTTGCCATTTTTGTCAATGCTTCTTACGACCCAGCAAGGATTCTCTGGTGTCGGCTTTATTTGAACAACATGGGACTTGGGGGATATGATATATAGCTTACTAAACTGAACCTCTCCTCCAACTATTGATTCCGCCTCCTCTTTGGTGATTATCGGAGGCAGATGTTCAGGTAAGTCATCGCGCCAATGGATAATCTTCTTTTTGAGTTCCTTTGTATCTTTATCAAATTGGTAGTTTATGTAGTCAAATTCAACAATTGCACCATCTATCTCCCTTTGATGCCAATAGATCACCGTATCGTCGCTCTCATCTCTATTGAACGGCAGGTCGCTTTTCTCATATTTTCTGAGTACCTCATCCCATTCATCCCAGTTTACGCTTGGAGTTACCGGTGTCGCACCATCATCATGATCTTCTCTCAAAGTCTCATCAATCACATCAGACTCATTAGTAGCTTGTTCTTGATCGCTCATCACTTCAGGTCTTTCGAGTAGGTCATCACCGCTTGTAAATATCGCAATCCCAACGACCAGCAAACCAATCGCCACTACCGCCAGACCTATATACAGTGTTTTACTTTCCATTTTCATCGCCTCTTTTGTTCTGTGTAACTCGTGGGGCAGACGCACACAGCGTCACATTCCGTTCGCATTAATCATACTACGACTACAAATCATAACACTTGGTAACATTAAAGTCGTGCCACATAAACCTCATGGTCTGACCAGCACGTGTGAAAATCGAGATGCGGCATCAGATGCAATTCCATGCGTATACGGACTTGCAAGTGGATTTTTGAGTATCCTTTGCATGGTTGCGCCTGCAAACTTAGGCATCTCTACACTCCACCCGATCTCGGTACTTCCAAGTTCATGACTATCCGCGTTCCACTTATCCTCAAGATCGCACGGAGTCCATGCACTAAGCGCGATCCCGAGTTTCGCACACGCCTCTACAAGGAGCGAGATATCGCTCCCCCATGTTACTGATGTTATTCTCATCTGCACTCCTCACTTCGTTCGGACTGCAGAGTGTTGTCCGATCGAGCATATATCTGCGAGAATCTCCTTTTCATGCGTAATGATATCGTGAACCTCACCGGATGAGAGGTGGTTAACCTGAAAGTAGCGTCCACCCGCGTGCTCTGCAATTGCCCTGCAATAGCCGAGCTGCATCTTCACAAACGATCCACCAACTGACTCGGTATCGAGAATGATCACATGGATGCCTGCGGATCTTGCTTCTTCCGCGATCGAGAGGAGCTCTTCCTTGATCGATCCGTTATCCCCCACGGAAACGTTTGCCCTACCATCCGAGATCAGAACCATTATTGGGATTGTCTCATCGTTTCTCCTCTTCTCACCAAGCAACAGATTGAGTCCGGTGTTGAGACCCGCACCAAGCGGCGTCTTCCCGCCGGTCGGGAGCTCTCTCAACCTCTCGAATGCGAGATCGACACTTGAACACAGCGGGAGCAGCACATCCGTTGAATTGTCCCTGAACGCAACCATCCCGACTCGGTCCCGCTGCTGGTAGGAGTCCATGAGAAGCGACATGACCGCTCCTTTGGCACTTTCCATTCGATTCGATGCCCCCATTGATCCGGACGCATCAACCACAAAAAGTGTCGCTGTCGAGACCTTTCCAACCCTGATCTTCTCCCGGATGTCCCGGCTCTCGATGATCACAGCGTTCTCACCTGCCATGCCAGCACCGCGATCTCTCTGGTGTGGCGCAGCAGCACGGATCGTTGCATCGATTGCGATATCGGTGGGTTTTCCAGGTGGGATTGTGTGGCTCGCATACCGCCCACGGTTGAAGCGTGCAAGCGTCGGAATCCGTCTTCCTGATGTCTTGCCGCGGTGTATTCGGTCACGTCTTTCCTTTGGTCGCACCCTGCTCACATCGATCGGGTCCCCGATCGCAAAGACCGATTCGAGTGCTTGTGGCTGTTCGCCTTCATCACCAGTGTCTGGCGGATCCTGCGGTTCAGACTGCTCCTGCTCGTGTTTGTGCTCGTGTTTGTGTTCGGGCTGCTCTTGTCTCTCCTGCGGCTTCTCGTCTTCCTCTTCCTTCTCTTTCTCCCGCTCCTGCTCGTTTTTCTCCTGTTCCTTCTCATCCATCATCTGATCGAGCTTATCGGTATCAAGTTCCGGGGGTTCGAACGGCTTCCTCCGCATCCTGTGCGGTAGTGCAAGCTCCATCGCCTCTTTGACGTCATTGAGCGTGACCTCTGTACGGTTATCGAACGCTGCAATCGTCTTTGCAGTTCTTGTGATGACAATCTCTGCCCGGTGCGTCCTGACACCGAGTTCGATGCACATCTCAGCAGTCGTCCTGAGCAGATCATCGCTGATCGTGACATCTGGAAGAAGCGACTTTGCCGCCAGGATCTTCCCAGCAAGTTTCGTCTGCGTCTCTTCGAACTCATCTCTGCACCCGGCAGGATCGGCTTCGAAGCCCTCTGCAACCTTCACGATCTTAACGCGCGCGTCTATGTCGGATAAGCTTTCGACATTCGCCTGCAACCCAAAGCGATCCAGAAGCTGCGGTCTGAGCTCTCCTTCCTCAGGGTTCATCGTCCCGACGAGGATGAATCTCGCAGGGTGTCCCACAGAGATCCCCTCCCGCTCAACGATGTTTGCGCCCATCGCGGCTGCATCAAGGAGGACATCAGCGACGTGGTCATCCAGAAGGTTCACCTCGTCGATGTAGAGAATGCCGCGGTTCGCAGCAGCCAGGATCCCGGGTTCGAGTGCACGTATCCCCTCTTTTATCGCCTTCTCGATGTCAAGAGTGCCGACGACCCGATCCTCGGTACAGCCGAGCGGGAGATCGATTACGCGGGTTCTTCTCGTTGCACTTTCGAGTTTTTCGTCATTTTCCGAACGCTCATAGCAGAGGTCGCACATCTCAGCAGTATCCGCTGGATTGCAGTTGAATGGACAGCCGTTCACGATCTCAATTTCGGGAAGCAGCTCTGTAAGTGCCCGTACCGCTGTGGATTTCGCTGTTCCTTTCTCGCCCCTTATAAGGACGCCACCGATCCTTGGGTTAATCGCATTCAAGATCAGTGCCTTCTTCATTTTCTCCTGCCCTACTATCGCGGTGAAGGGAAGTATCTGTCTGTTTAAGTGATGCATTCTATTTATCTCCTTATTTCTATATTATCTTGACTTTGCAGGGACGCGAAAAAAGAGTCGTGTGGATCTGTGTAATCTTGTGATTAAAATCCTAAAACCCACAGCTTAATCGAGCAAGTGCACTATCAGTGTGAACCCGACAAAGGTAAGCCACGTGCACAGCAGCAGGAATTAGAGGAAGGCATTTCACCTCTCCTCCAGCAGCGGGTATATAAAAACGCCATTATCGACGAGATTCTCATCAAGCCCCTGAAATTCTGTCAGATACTGTCGATGCGCTGCTTCCGGATCCAACTCTGCGAACTGATCCGGATACAGCCACTTTGCGATGTACCCCATGCCAACAAAGTGGGCTGTCCCGCCGAAGATGTCATTGTTGATTACGTAAACCTTTCCGTTCTCAACTGCAGGTACATGAGCCAGTTCCGGGCGATTCATGATCTCATCAGCGAGATCGCTCAACCCGGTTGTATCGTTTGTATCATACCCGCCCTCGGTCTTTGCAGCTCTGATTATAGCATCAAAATATTGATCAATCACGTCTTCTTCGCTCACATCCGGATAGTCAATAGTAAGATCGCGGAAGATGTTGTATCCACCAGCAAGCTCGATTTTCTCACTCCATCCGGAACTCCCTGCCGCGGTATGATACGCTCTCCAGCACTCGATGTACACCTTTGCTCTGTCATCCATTGGGATGTTTTCCACCCCATCATAGATCTGGTTTAAGAATCCCTCGTAGAAATCGATCCACACCACTGCCTCACCTCTTTTTCCAAGCAGATATCCAAGTAGCATTGCATCTTCCACCTGACTTGATGGTTTGTAGCCGTCAACCCGGATGCATGCAATCTCTGGATTTGCATCGGTGAGCTTATCCTCGATTGCATCGCACTTGGTCTGGGAGAAGGATGCATACATTATGACAGCATCAGGATTACACCCCACCATCGCCTCGTAATCTGGAGACCACACCGAACCAACGCTCGGATAGTCGCTAAACTCCGGGTAGAATAGTGTATCTTCAATCGTATACTTGCTCACGCCCACAATCTTATCAGCTGCATCAAGAGCTCTCATCAATGGCATACAATCACCATTTGGCATAATTACCCTCTCTATCGGTTTCTTCACCGTAACGGTCCTGCCTGCACCATCGACCACCGTCATTTCATTATCCTGCCCGAGTATGATCAGCGCGATCTGCGTCACATCCTGCATGTTGATAACGCCATCATACTTTGCATCAGCAAGCTCTGTTTCATCCATGTGTCCCATGATGATCAGTTCGGTGTAGGTCACATCCTGCATATTGATCGTGCCATCCTCGTTTGCATTCCCGAAGACTCCCAGAGTGAAGTCAGATGCCGCGGCTGGTAGTGTTAGCAGCAGCAAGCTTATGGTTATTCCAACCAATATTGCATTTATTTTCATTATTATGCCTCCTTTATTATTCTTTTCTAAACATAAGATACGCTGCCGCTAGCATACCCATCGCAAATACTGCCCCGAATCCTGGTGTTTTGCGTTCAGTCGCATCTGCCGGAACCGATGTCCGGGTATTGGTCTTGGTAGCAGGCACAACACTTTCAACACCGTTCCAGCTTGCAGGTATCATCTCTGCCATGTTATTGACGAGTAACCCGTCAGATATTTCTATTGCGCAATCCCCGGGTACTATCATCTCAAAGTGTATCGCTGCAAGCGATCCGGATCCTGAGACGCCATCGATACCTGGAAGATTGAAGAGCACTCGAATGGTGTTTTCACCAGCCAATGCCCAGTCAGCTATCGGTATTACTGTCCCACCGATATTTCCATCATCAACACCTGTAACGTTCACAACAGCCGGATCAAACGAGAGATCGAACTGCCCCGAATCGAGATCGGCGGCGTTTTCTATTTCTATTACAACACTGAAATCACTATCCACCCTCTCGGGAGAATTGACACTGACACTGGTATTATGTGCTGATACACAGGTTACAAGTATTACCGATATCACTAAAATTATGATAAATGTTGATATAGTTCTTGACATCGTATTCAGTCATGTTACATAATTTTACTACTAATAAACGTTTCGTATTGAAAATTACGAAATGGTTAACATTAAATATGTCTTTTAACGTTAATACGTAGTATGACTGACTGGGTCTTGATAATAATCGCGGCAATTGCATGCTACGCATTCGTGGCTTATCTGGAACACAAGAAAAAGATCGACCTGATAGATCGGGGGCTGTGGAAGCTAGGGGAGAAGCAAGAAAAACCTGAACACAAGTTAATTACCGGAGTGTTTTTCCTTTTACTTGGGGTGGCACTTCTGATTGGGGTACAGTTACACTTCGTAGAACCTGACCTGACAAGTGGACTCTGGCTTTCAGGTCTACTGACAACCGCGGCTGGAATAGGATTAGTGGTCGCTTATGCAATTGGCAAAAAGGTTCGTATATCTACTTGACCCTGAGCCTTCATATCACATCAACAACCAACCTTCATCCAGCTCCCCCTTGACTATCCTTCTTTTCAGTCATCTTTGAAAGTCAAGTCAGAACTATATCACTCAGTTATTCCCTCTTTCAGTTTTCGTGTCAGTGTTTCTATTTCTTTTATCGCTTTATTAATATCATCTGTGTTTCTTGCTATTATATCAACAATAGCTGAGCCAACTATTACGCCATCTGCTCCAGCATTTATGATTTCTTTTGCCTGTTGTGGGTTTGATATGCCAAATCCCACTGCTTTTGGAATATCAGTATGTACTCGCTGGATTAGAGATTTTGTACGATCTTCGAGGGCTTCTCTTGCACCAGTAACTCCAAGTCTCGCCACGAGGTAGATAAATCCACTGGAGCTTTGTATGATGCGTTCTATTCGTTCTGGCGTTGTTGTTGGTGCTATGAAGTGTATGAGATCGAGGTTATATTTCTTGCAGGCTTCCTGCAGTTCATCCGCTTCCTCCGGCGGGAGGTCTGGTACGATGATGCCTCCTATGCCGTGATTCCTGCAGTCCTTTGCAAAGGTCATGATGCCGCGGTGGAAGATTAAGTTGTAATAGGTCATCACTGCATAAGGTACTGTCTGGGGCAGTGTTTTTACGAGATCGAAGAACAGATCTGGATTCATGCCTGCCCGTAGTGATCGTTGTGATGCTGCCTGGATAGTAGGCCCATCTGCTATCGGATCTGAAAATGGAAGCCCAAGTTCAATAAGATCTGCACCTGCACGTATGAGAGCATGCACTATCTGGGTTGTGGCATCTGGCACTGGGTCTCCTGCACAGATGTAGGCGATGAGAGCCTTGTCGTGTTTGAAGGCATCAGCAATGTGTTTCATATTTGCATATCCATTACAGTACTCAAGTCTTTATCGCCTCTTCCAGAGACGTTTATGATTACAAGGTCCCCAAGGTCATCTGCTTTTTTCAGGTATGCAACCGCATGCGATGATTCAAGAGCTGGTATGATGCCCTCTAACTGTGACAATTCATGAAAGGCTTCAAGTGCCTCAAAATCCTGGATGTTGTCTGCTATCACGCGACCACAATCGACAAGACGGGAGAGTTCTGGGCCAACTCCTGCATAGTCAAGCCCCGGAGCTATGGAACTGGATTCAAGTATTTGTCCATATTTATCCTGCAGTATCTTTGTCCTGGCACCATGAAGGACGCCGTCTTCGCCAACGCAGAGAGATGCTGAATGCAATGCAGCAGTCTTTGTGGTTTTAAGCCCGCTTCCGCCTGCTTCAATTGCATATAGTTCCACATCCTCGTTCAGGAATGGATGGAAGATGCCCATTGCATTGCTGCCGCCACCAGTGCACGCGATGATACTGTCTGGCAGTCTCCCCTCTTTTTCAAGTATCTGTGCTTTTGTTTCGTTCCCTATGATGCTCTGGAAGTCATGCACCATAGCAGGATAAGGATGTGGCCCCACGATTGATCCAAGAACATAGAATGTGGTTTCTACGTTTGTTGCCCAGTCGCGCATTGCCTCGTTTATGGCATCTTTTAACGTCTGGCTTCCGCTTGTTACGGTGTGCACCTTAGCTCCCAAAAGCTTCATACGATACACGTTCATCTGCTGACGTTTGATGTCTTTGGCTCCCATATATATTTCTGATGGTATTCCAATGCTTGAAGCGGCCATCGCTGCTGCCGTACCATGCTGCCCTGCACCAGTCTCTGCAATAATTCTTTTTTTGCCCATGTATTTTGCAAGCAGGGTCTGGCCAATCGTGTTGTTGAGCTTGTGAGCCCCACCGTGAACAAGATCTTCCCGTTTCAGGTAAATGGTTATTCCGTATTTTTTGCTCAATCGACGTGCATGATACAGGGGGGTTGGCCTTCCTGCAAAGTTTGACCGATAGTCATGCAGTTCTGCGTTAAACTGAGGATCTTCTTTGTACTTCTTATAGCTCTCTTCAAGTTCATAGAGTGCTGGCATGAGCACCTCTGGCACAAACTGTCCACCATACTTTCCAAATTTGCTTTTTTTGTTATTTTTCATCGTGCTCTCCTGCATGCACGAGTTTGTAGGTATTCGTGTATGCATCTCCATACACGCAATGTGCGGTTTTTCATAATCCTTTCCTTGCATGCACAAGTTTGTAGGTATTCGTGTATGCATCTCCTTCCATTATAGCACTTCCTATCAAAATAGCGTCAGCACCATTTTCTATCATTTGAAGTGCGTCTTCTGGCGTGCGTACACCACTTTCTGCTATTATTATTGCATCTGGTCGTTCTTTCCGTATTATCGGTGCAATCTGTTTTACAGCCTCAAGGTCAATCTCAAAAGTGTTAAGGTTTCGGTTATTGATGCCAATTATTTGTGCATCGGTTGATAACACTTCTCTCAATTCTTCAGGTGCATGAACTTCTACGATTGGCATGGCACCAGTCTTCTCCACTTCTGTTATAAATTTGTCTAACTGTTTGTGAAGCACTCCTGCAATCAGAAGCACCATATCTGTCTCTACTTCTATTATCTGGTTCTTGCTTACTATAAAGTCTTTTCGAAGTACTGGCAGATTGACCTGCTCTCTTACTGATTTAAGGTTTTCAATGCTTCCATGAAAATAGTTCGGCTCTGTAAGCACTGATATTGCACAGGCTCCCGCGCGTTCCATCTCTCCTGCTATCTGTGCTGCGTATACAGGGGTTATTTTTTTGAAATTATGCGTGGGAGAGGCTGGCTTTACTTCTGATATAATCGGAACTAATCCACTTTCCTGTGCTTTTTCAATCGATTTCTTAAAACTTTTAGCCTTGGTTGTAAAAGGTTCTGGCTGAAGCTGTCTTGCTCTTTCCTGGCTTGAGCAAATAATATCTTCAAGTATCTTATGCATAATCACCTACACACTCCGTGTACAGAAAAACTCTTGATTGCTGCACACAACGTGAGCAGAGATAGTCTTTGCTTGCGTAATTCTTGATTACGCAAGCACTGCACAACTTCATTGTGCAGAACCACACACTCCGTGTGCGGAAATAACTCTTGATTGCGAAGTACTGCATACTTCGTATGCAGAGATAACCATTCGCTGCACAACTTTGTTGTGCAGCGAATAACTCTTGATTGCGAAAGCAATCAAGTTTCACATATTCTTAGATGTATATGGGTTTTCCGGAACTGTAAGATCAAGTCCCATTGCCTCAGCTAATAACACCATCTCGTCCTCAAAGACTACGTCAGTATCCATCGAATTGATTCCATCCATGATGTTTCTTCTGCAAAACGGACAGGTGCAGGTCATAACTTCTGCGCCAACTTCTTCTCCGTCTCTGACTCGTTCCTGCGCCAATTTTAGAGCTAAATCAGAGACTCCTGCTTTTATTCCCCCGCCTGCACCACAACAACGCTGATAGCTTCTGTTTCGCTCCATTTCAACAAGTTTTATCCCTGGAATCAACTCGAGTATTCTTCTTGGCTGTTCATATATCCCAACATGTCGTCCAGTATGACAGGAATCATGGAATGTTACTACCTTATCCAGAGAGTTTTTGAATTTAAAGTCTTCAGGCTTTAATTTTCCTTCATCCATAAGCTCACAAAGATACTCGCTTAAGGCATATACCTTGAAGGGGAGTTCTCCACCTTCATAGAATTTTGGCCAATCGATGATACTTGTTCGATGACAGCCTGCACAGGCGTATACCATCTTTTTTATACCTTTTTTCTTTGCCGCATTCACATTGTGGTCTACGAATTCTTTTGCAATACCAAGCTGACCGGTTCGCACTGCTACAGAGGCGCAGCACCATTCTTCTTCACCAAGCATGGTGAATGGAATACCTAAAGCATCCAACACCCTTACAGTAGCAACACCGACTTTTTGCATTCGGTATGCTGCTGTACAGCCAGTAAAGTAGCCTACCTCTGCCGTATCCTCAACATGTATATCCTCTGGTATCCAGCAAAGTCGATCCTTCTGATCAGCAGCAAACACGTTGTAGCTTTTGAGAAGATCCATAAAACCTGACTGTTTCCCATAGGGACCACGCTCGTTTATTACCATATTGGCACGGGCAGACTCCCATATCTCTACAGTATTTATTCCAGCTTCACAGACTGAGCCGCATGCACCACAGGTAGTACAATGGTATAACTGATCCTTAAACTTAAGAACGTCTTCCTCAGGAATGTGTTTTGGACCAAACAGTCGTGCTTGCCAGCCGTATCCCTTATTAATGAAGTCCTTCAATACCATTATTCTGTTTCTTGGTGAGTAAGCAAGTGCCTCTTGTTCAGTTACGGTGTGTCCTTCTGGCATTTCAGCTGGCGTGAATTGCCCAGTATTTATTTCCTCGTATACAGGACACCATTTCAGGCATTCATTGCATCTTGTACATGCATCAAGCTCCATTAACTGCACTGCTGTAAATCTTTCTGAAGTCATGGAAGGTTTCATTTCTTATCGCCTCCAACTCCGTATCGCTTTGCGATGCGGGCTGTAAACCTCTCTGAAGTCATGGAAGGTTTCATTTCTTACCACCCCCACTGGCAAGTATTGCCAAAGGGGAGGCAATGATGTGCATGAATTTGCTATAAGGAATGTATGCTACCATTGCAAACAGTGAAAACACCTCGTGAAAAATGGTGAAAGAATTTCCAAAGCTTCCGTAGTATTCAGCAGGGTACTCTGATGTAAGCATCCTGACAGTAATATCTGTCGTCTCACGAAGGTACTGTGCATAGAACCCGGATGCAACAACAAGGATTAACAGGGATATGAGTATCCAGTCAGTTCCATCAGAGGCAGCACGCGTATCTTTGCTAAAGAGACGTCGTCCAAAGGCAATGGCAATTCCTATTAAAAGCATGTAGCTGAGAAAATCAAATACAGGCTCAAGCATTATCCACGCATTTGGAAACATCTCATGGTCATTGGCAACAAACACGCCGTACATTTCGTAGGATGTTGTTACAGCCATTGAGAAGAAAGCAAGCCCAATCCAGCCATAAAGGATACATATATGCATGAACCATCGCAGCTTGTCTGCCTTGTACGTCCGCCTCTGGAGGAAGACATCCATTACCAGTATATTGATAACATTTGATCCGCTCTCTTCGCGAATCTGGTGTACTAACGTTTTAAGGAAAGCCCACACACTTCCACTCTGGGATGGTCCTCCGTATGCTCTGGAGCCTTCGCCCCATTTTTTTAGTTGTAGATATATTCCAAGTAGAAATACGATCACTGCCACTACAGCACTAATCGCCATTATTCTCCAATCTATAAATAGCATGTTCCATATCGTTTTACCAAATATTAAAAGTCCATCAGTCATGTTTCATTCTCCATTTTTCTGTATAAATAAAATAAACTATAACATGGTGGAACGATCCATATATTAATCTTTCGATATGAACTCCTGTATTGAATAATGCTATATATGAAGACTGTTACAATAAGAGGCTGTGTTAGTATTCATTTTTGTTGTTTTGGAGGATTATGCAGGATCAGCCAGTCATTAATATTGGTATTGTTGGGCACGTGGATCATGGCAAGACTACCTTAGTAAAAGCCCTCTCTGGTGTGTGGACTGATCGCCATAGTGAAGAGGTGAAACGTGGTATTTCTATCCGGCTTGGCTATGCTGATATAACATTTAGAAAATGCATGACATGTGATGAACCTGAGTGTTACACAGTAGATGATGTGTGTGAGGTTGATGGCTCACCAACTGAACATGTTCGAATGGTTTCTTTTGTCGATTCTCCAGGACACGAGACTCTTATGGCTACGATGCTTTCTGGTGCTGCGATTATGGATGGTGCCGTGCTTGTGATTGCAGCTAACGAGTCGTGTCCCCAGCCGCAGACTAAAGAGCATTTGATGGCACTAAATATTATTGGCATCAAAAATATTGTGATTGTTCAGAATAAGATTGATCTTGTCACACGAGAGGAGATGATCGCCAATTATAAAGAGATAAAAGAGTTTGTTAAAGGGACTGTTGCTGAGAATGCCCCGATAATTCCTGTGTCCGCCCAGCACAAGGCAAACATTGACCTGTTGATCCAGGCTATAGAAAAGTACATTCCTACACCAGAAAGAAAAGAAGACGTTCCTCCAATGATGCTAATTGCGCGCTCCTTTGATGTTAATAAACCTGGGACAGTTCCTGAAAAGCTTGTTGGCGGTGTGATTGGCGGCACACTCAGTCTTGGAAAGCTTTGTACTGGTGATGAAATAGAAATACGCCCCGGGCTGAAAGTGGAGTCAGGTGGCACACCAACATGGATGCCGATACGTACAATTATCACACAGGTATTAGCTGGTGGAAAAGAAGTAAGTGAGATAACACCAGGGGGCCTCATAGGCGTTGGAACACAGCTTGACCCTGCTTTGACAAAAAGTGATAGTCTGGTGGGACAGGTTGCAGGTTATCCTGATTCTATGCCGCCAACAATCGATGAGTTCGTAATGGAAACACATTTGCTCACACGGATGGTTGGCACGAGTGATAACACAGAGGTTGGTGCCCTGCATCCAAATGAAGTACTTATGCTAAATATTGGTACGGCAACAACGGTTGGAGTGATTGTAAGCACGTTAAAGAAGAACGCTAAAGTAAAACTTAAACGTCCGGTGTGTGCATCAACTGGCATTCGTGTTGCTATAAGCAGGCGCATTGGAGCACGCTGGAGATTCATAGGTTCGGGAATAATAATAGAATAGAATTTACAGAAGCCAGTTTATTTGTTATTTGCTGCACTCGATTGCTTGCGCAATCGAGAGTTAATTTCTGCACAACGAAGTTGTGCAGTACAGAAGCCAGATGAAAGTTCTTATTGACACCAATTCCTTTTTATTGCCCCACCAGTTTGGTGTGGACATATTTGAGGAACTGGCTCGACTTGGATACCACAAGTGTCTTGTTTTAAGAGCTGTGATTGGTGAACTTAACAAACTGGCAGCTAATTTAAAGGGAGAAGATAAGATCGCAGCAAAGGTTGGATTATCCCTCGCAGGCAGGTGTGATGTAATAGAAACAGGACAAAGTGTTCTGGTGGATGATATTATCATAAACATTGCAGTCAAACAAAAACTTGCAGTCTGCACCAATGACTCGCTGCTAAAGAAAAGATTATCTACAAAGGGTATTACTGTGGTATACTTACGACAAAAACACAGATTAAGTATCATTTAAGCGAAACCAATAGGTAGTAAAATGTCTAATATTATAGTATTATATCTCGGCAATACCGTTAAATACTGTAACATAGGAAGACAGAACAGATAATCATGGAGATAATACGAAAGAGTAGTTGTTCGC
>WNEG01000015.1:14792-15410 GCA_012910725.1 Candidatus Ethanoperedens thermophilum
GAATGATATTTTTGAAGAATACAAGTGGCTTGTCAATTATTTTATTGGTTTGTTGTGGACTAAGATAGATGTGTTTGGTTCGTTCGCAACCAAAGAAGAGACCAATTCTGTAGACACATGGATGACCATCAGGATGAAACAATGCGCTGCTAAACAGGCAATCTCCATCATAAAGTCGCAGAGAAAGAAACATAGAAAGACTATGCCAATATTCAAAGGCGATTCGATCGAACTCGATAGCCGATTTGTTGACATTCAGAAAGGAGAGAATAGTTTTGATATCTGGTTGAAGTTGAGTTCAATTGGAAACAAAATAAAGATTCTTATCCCAATCAAACAGCACAAACACTTCAATAAATTTAATGATGATTCAGGTTGGGAAATGTCGAAATCAGTACGATTAAGGCGATCCAGATACATCGATTTCTTCTTCAAAAGAGAGGTTGAGCTGAAGAACGAAGGAGAAGACGTTGGCGCGGATATTGGGATCAACAAGATGCTCACGCTTTCAAATAAAGTTGTGGTTGGTAAAGATGTGAAAGAAAAGATCAACAAACTCAACAACAAAGAACAAAAATCAAAGGCGTGGTATAGAGCATTAAACGAGCTTCATAACTA
>WNEG01000015.1:15628-17125 GCA_012910725.1 Candidatus Ethanoperedens thermophilum
TAAAAAATGTGGCTTTGCTGGTAATGCAGATGATCTGGCAAGTCTGAACATTTTGGATCGATTCGCACAGGAGTTTATAGTCCCTGTCGCAAACAGAGGTCATAGGAATGATTTTTTATGAAAGATGTAACTATTTAGAGGAAGTATTCAGATGTATAAAAAGATGAGACTCATCGACATTGTGCGAATCGCTCCTGAAAAACTTGGCGAACCCAAGAAAGAGTCAGTGAAGGTTGCACTCCAGGAAAAACTTGAAGGGATGATAGACAAAAAACTTGGAACGGTCGTTTCAATACTCGATGTGATAGAAGTTGGTGAGGGGCATATTATCCCTGGTGATGGAGCGGTCTACTACGATGCAACCTTTGATGCGGTCGTCTTCACACCAGTAATGCAGGAAATCATCGAAGGTATGGTAGTTGAAATCGTGGAATTCGGGGCATTCATTGGGATAGGACCAATGGACGGGCTTCTTCACATAAGCCAGATAACAGACGAATACATATCTTGTGATTCAAAAAATGCGAGACTCGTGACAAAAGAAAAGGGACGTTCAATTAGCGTAGGAGATAAAACTCGCGCACGAATTGTGGCTGTGAGCCTGAACGAACGTGAACCAAGAGATAGCAAAATAGGACTCACTATGCGACAACCCGCACTTGGAAAGCTCGATTGGATAGAAGAAGATCGCATAGCAAAACAAAAGAATAAAACACAGGCATTATAAACATGGCAGATAAAGTTTGTAGAGAGTGTCGCAGTCTTGTGTTAAGCGGTCAAAGCTGCACAATATGCGGCTCAACAAACCTCAGCACTGACTGGAATGGCTACGTAGTAATAATAGACCCATCGCGCTCACAAATCGCAAAAAAAATGCAGATAACACTACCTGGCAAATACGCACTAAAGGTGCGATAACGTGCACACCACATACCACCTTCCACAGAACCTGCGAAAAGAACTAAAAAAACCTATTGGAACGCTGTACCCAGATAATATACTATTAGACCAGATACGTGCAGAACTCAAACAACCAACAGAAAAGGTCATCGCCATAGGAGATATAACCACAAAAAACCTGCTTGATGCAAACATAGCCTTCGATCTTGCAGTGATAGACAAAAAAACCAGAAGAAAATACAATGCACCAGCAATACACCTGCCAGCAAACTGCAAGCTAATACCAGTTCATAATCCGCCTGCAACTATCACACAGGAACTATTTAGCTCTATAAAGCAGGCACTATCTCAAAAGATGACAACTGTGATAATAGTTGATGGCGAAGAGGATCTTGCTGCACTGCCTGCAGTGATCCTGGCACCAGTAACATCGATAGTAATATATGGTCAGCCGGACGAAGGGGCGATATTAGTGCGGGTGAATAATCCAGTCAAACAAAAAGTACAAAAATTATTATCATATTTTATATCCCATTGTTGACAGCTACACATGGCATGGGTGGAAATTACTAGCAACTGCACACAACGCAAGCAGAA
>WNEG01000015.1:17247-20108 GCA_012910725.1 Candidatus Ethanoperedens thermophilum
TTGATTACGAAGTAATCAAGTTCGGAAAGATTATGGATAAGTCAAAGATATATTTTACCATGCTTTTTGAAGTGGATACGAGCAAACCGTCGTCACAACCAATACTATAAAATAGTATAAAAACAACCAATACTTCTAAATCAGCGGGGGTAGCCAAGTGGTCAACGGCGACAGGTTCAGGGCCTGTTCCTTAAGAGGTCCGAGGGTTCAAATCCCTTCCCCCGCATTCTATCAGGCCGATTGAACTGTTTTACAAGATATCTATGCACACCAACAAAGGGTTTTAACTGATGAGCGATGAATTCATATTCTATTATATTGAACATTCGAGGACTATATGAAATCATCTATTGAAATCGGGAAGATCATTGGAATTCCAATAAAACTGCACATCACATTACTGCTGGTGCTCCCACTTTTTGCATACATCTTTTCAATGAGCGAACAATTTGGTTTTGGCGGCGTGCCATCTCAAAGCCTTCGGTATGCCTTATCCATTACTGCAACACTGCTCTTGTTTCTATCCATTTTGCTGCATGAGCTTGCTCACTCTGCTGTTGCCATACATTATGGTTCAAAAGTGGACAGTATCACATTATTCCTTTTTGGTGGTGTTTCGTCAATGGGTGAGATGCCGCGAAATCCTGTTTTTGAATTTAAAATGACAATTGTTGGGCCTCTTACAAGTCTTGCTCTGGGTATTGTGTTTCTTGGGATTGACCAGATACTTAGCGTTCTTGGGGATAATCTGTATTACTTCTTTGGAATCCTTGGAATTATTAACGTGGTGCTCTTTGTTTTTAACATGATCCCAGCATTTCCAATGGATGGCGGCAGAGTGCTTCGTGCATGGCTTGCAGGTCGGATGAGCTATATTGAAGCTACAAGAAAAGCGGTTTCCATTGGTCAGATGCTTGCTATTGGCATGGGAATTCTTGGGTTGTTAATAATTAACCCGTGGCTAATTTTAATTGCTTTTTTCGTATATATTGGAGCAGCAGAAGAGGGAAAGGCTACAGAGATGTCAGTTCCGCTCGAAGGCCTTAAAATATCTGATTTGATGAGCAAAGAGGTCATTTCCGTTCCACCATCCATGAACCTGAACGAGCTTGTGGATGTGATGTTTGAGAGAAAACACATGGGCTATCCAGTGATGGAAAATGGCAATCTACTTGGTATTGTTACTTTTACTGATGTTCGTCGCGTTCCTTCACAAAAACGTGGTGAAGTTGTGGTTGAAGAGGTAATGACCAAAAACATCATATCTTTGCATCCAGAGGATCCTGCAGAAAAAGCTCTTCAGTTACTATTTACGCATAACATAGGAAGACTGCTGGTATTAAGTGAACAACGACTCACAGGCATTGTTTCTCGAACAGACATAGTACGCTCCATCCAGATTTTTGGTGGTAAACTTTGATAGAGTACACTGTAAGTGTAACTGCCAGGCCAGAGAAAGGTATCGTTGTTGTTGGAACAGCGCATGTATCAAAAAAAAGCATCAACGAAGTCAATGAAACAATAGAAAGGGAACATCCGGATATTGTTGCTATTGAACTCTGCCAGGGCAGGTATGAGGCTCTTGTGGGTAAACAGGAGGCAAAAGAAATACCTGTCAGGGAATTGTTAAGTGCAGACAAGTTTCACCATTTTTTGATTCACTGGCTGCTGTCATACGTGCAAAAGAAGATTGGAGCTGATATGGGGGTAAAGCCTGGAGCTGAAATGCTTGCAGCTATTGAAAAATCAAAGCAAATTGGAGCAAGAATTGCACTGGTGGATCGAGACATCCAGATTACTTTGCAGCGACTCTGGTCAGGGATGACGCTATTTGAAAAGGCAAAAATAACGTTTGCAATTGCTGCAGCAGGTCTTGGATTTGGTGGAACAAAAGAGATAGACATCAATACTGTGACAGATGCCGATGTAGTAACCCAGCTTGTAGAGGAGCTTCGAAAATATGCACCGTCTGCTGCAAAAGTGCTCATTGATGAAAGGGATGCATATATTGCAAGAAATCTTTTAGACATCTCACACGATGGACATGTGGTAGCAGTGGTGGGAGCAGGGCACAGGGCAGGCATACAAAAATATCTTGAACATCCTGAAACACTACCGGCTTTTAGTAGTCTCACTACTTTACCAAAGAAACGATTTAGCATCCTGAAAGCTGCAACAATACTGATTATTGTAACAGCAATTTTTATGCTTGCAGCGATGATACTCTATGGGCAAATCTCTCTTGCCACCATGCTTACAGCCATTGCTTACTTATTTATCACGCAGGGCATACTATCAGCAGCAGGGGTAATTATAGCAAGAGGACATCCGCTCTCTGTGCTTACAGCCCTCTCATTAGCATGGTTTGGTTTTATTCATCCCTTCCTTGCTGTTGGCTGGCTCGCGGGACTTGTGGAAGCATATTTTAGACCACCTACGCATGATGATTTTACCAGGTTAACCGAAGCTTCAAACCTTAAAGAATTAATGAATAACAAACTATTTCGCATCATCCTTGTAGCAGCACTTGCAAACATTGGAAGCATGGTTGGAACTTTTGTAGCTATACCTTTGATGGTGCACTACCTTGGCATACCAGACCCTCTTGGAATCATAAAAATAGCACTTGAAAATGTATTAAAATTGGTATAAGTATCAAGCTGAATCAAGATGAAAGTAAATCTTAAAACGATGGAGAAGTTTCACGAGATGCTGGCAGGTAATGAAAAGGTACGGGAGCAGGTTGAGAGGATAAAATCCAATGAATGGGTTAAGGTAATGGAGAGGAGAGAATGAATGAAAAAATAAAACATTTTGTAGAGGAGATCAAATCGCATCTAATCGGGATTTACGAAAAGAGG
>WNEG01000107.1:0-11890 GCA_012910725.1 Candidatus Ethanoperedens thermophilum
GTCAGTAGATAGTCCAACTCATATACAACGGCACACGCCAGATGCACCATATCCAACTGTGCTGATCGTGGTAAGCCAAGCCCATGCTGATACTCCATGGCTAACGATCCTACCTCCTCAGTCAGCGCCAGAATTGGCAATCCATCTGTTAAAGTTAGACGGCGGGATGCAGCATCGGGATCTCCAGCACTGATCTCGTCCAAAACTGCCTCGGAAACGTAGATGTCGAAGTTCGTTCGAGCTTGCTGCCACCATTCGTGGGTAATCTGCTGATGTGCAGCCACGATCAAGTCTCGGCTCGGACGTGCTGTCAGGTAGCTTGGAATTGTAGATTCTAAATATAATGTCGGATTCTTGGACATGGATATCCTCTTTCAAATAGTTGATAACTCGGGTATTACATGGGGTAAATGTCCGTATAACGTTTTCGGTGTAAACCACGACATCCGAGCAACTCCGAATCAGCGGTCACCGCAAGCACACTTGTACGGCTCTGCCTTGCAAGAGATGCGAGCACCGAACTGTCCACGCCTCCGGAGAATGCGATCAGGATGTTTTTCTGCTCTGCTATCGCATCGATCACAGCATTCATCTTCGTAAGGGTTTCGTTCATTGGGGGTGTGTTATCTTGACGTTGGTGCTCGGGTTAAACACTTACGTGTTTACGGGTATCTGAAATATGAAGCTCCACACCCGAATAAAGTCGGGGCATCCACGTGTCATTGCTTCGGATATTGCCATTATATCCTCTCCATCTAATCATCTCATCTCACCATTTCGCCACACACTCTGCATCACGTCCCGCATCACAACCAGCAAACCACGCCACTCATCGGCTGCAAACTGAGCCATCGCTTGCATGACTCGCTGGTGAATCTTGTGACGATTCGGCTGTTTAAGGCGTACAATCAGGATGCCGTGGTGGAGTTCATAACGATGCCCAGTAAACCCCTTGTCTGTCGTGATCAACAGTCGTCCCTCTCGCTCTACAATCTCCCAGAGAGCGTCATCGGTCATGCCCTCGTCCACTGTGCCGCGAATGTCTCGCACGTCGTGCCCCATCTCACGCAGCGCCCGAACGGTCATCAACGGTATGTTTTCGTCCACAAAAATCTTCATGCTACACTTGCCAATGCTTCAATAGGCGTAACTTGCTCTTCAGCCAGCGACGCTGCGTAGTCAAGGCAGGTAAGAATATCCTCCGGTTTAAGTGAAGGATACTCTGTCAGGAGCTCTTCGATTGTGTCTCCATTTGCCAGCATGTGTATAATCTGATGGACCGGGATGCGAGTTCCTTTGATGCACGCTTGCCCATGACAAACATTTGGATTGATTGAAATACGGCGGGGATACATGGACATCAACCTTCTCACAGACCTATCTTCCCAACCGCAGCCTGTAGAATCATGAGAGCGTCGAGGGATGTGACTCTACCGTCGCCACTGACATCTGCATCCGCGTCCCATCCTCCGCTGGCTGCGAGTTGAAGCACGATCACGGCATCTGCGGCAGTGAGGATGCCGTCACCGTTGAGGTCGCCGCGGATGTTAACCTCAATGGTCTTATTTGCCCTATTATTCGTATAATTCTCCTCCAAAAACTTATTATACGGGCTTATCAAAGCGCATATCTCATGAACACCTGCTTTGGCAACCCACGATACAGATGCATTTGCTGTTGCATTGACAGAGACATTAACAACGTCTTCCCCTATTGTCGTTCCATCTGCTGGATTCCCATCGTAGAATAGGATAGAAGCATTGGTTGCGTTTGCTTCTCCGATGTTGTGGATCGTTGCGTTGATTGTAATGTTTTCCCCTACAGTTGGTGTTTCGCTTGAGAATGAAATGTCTGATGCGTTCAATGTTAAATCGGGATACTGCTCTACCCATATAGTTGTGAATACCACTCTTTCAAATTGCTCTTCATTAAAAATTCCCGAGGCGGTAACAGTTATATCATAAGTTCCCCATAAGCTCGTATTTGTGTATGTGTTTGCGTATATTCCATCGTTTGATTTATTGTCGTTGTGTAAACCATCATCATATATTATGATGGTTTCAATTGTGTCATCTGGTCTTTTCATGTTTGTGGTAACGAATGCATTTGTTATCGCTTCACAGCCATAACTGAGATTTGTTGTGATGTTTACAGGTTCATTTGGATAGTATTGGTATTTTTGGAGTGAAAGAGAAAGTGTTGTGTTTGTATTTAAGAAGGTCATTATTGTGTAGTTCTCCTCTCCAGAAATGTTTACTGCCGTTACGTTTAGACTCCAGATTCCTTGCTCTGGGTTTTTGATTTCGTAGCCCTCGATTGTGAGATCTTCATCGCTGTAGTAGGTCGTGTTCGTCTCGTTTGCGGCGAAAGAAGAATTTATCTGTCTTCCGCTCGGCGTTGTTAAGGTCAAGTTTAGGTCTCCTTCCTGCTCCTGCCACGCCAGAACAAATCTCACCTCGCTGGTAGAAGTGATTGGAATTTTATGCGATTTCTCTTCGCCTGAATTTATTGTGCCAAAGACCGCAGGAGCCTCCTGTGGCGGTACAAGCGGCGCAGCAGGTGGAGTTTGTTGAGCGTGTTGTCCGAGACCAGAACCGCCTCGCAAAATCGCCAGCACCTTCTCAAACACCTCGTTTTCGTGGCATTCTTTAAGGTGGTCGTAAGGCACTGTTTGAAGAGTTTCACCGTCCAATCGCGCGCTTTCAACCCTAACAACCCCGTCGTTATCGTCCCATAAAAAAATCCAGGTAGTGAACCCCCAATCATCGGTTCCAGCAATAACTTCGTGCTGAATATTTTGATTAATTTTATCATTCCCCCACAATTTCCACCAAGCACCGTAATTCAGCGTGTTCAAAAAAGGGCTGTGAGGCGTCATTTGTCTGCCCGCAGTTCCTAATATGGGAAATAGAAAAATTGCGTGTGGTCCACAAAGCAATTCGCTGCCATGATTCGGTGTGCCGATCATAATTAGTCTTCTAACATTGTTGTGATAGCCGTGCGTTGTGTACCATCTTGAGACCAGACCGCCCATGCTGTGAGTAACAAGATCAACCTTATCAATTTCATATTCACCATCGTGATCTGCTCTTATATAGTCTATTTCCTGGGAAAGTCGCTTAGCATATACCCTGATGTCTCCATTTGCAGGAGCGGGACCGGGTGCCAAGTCAATGGTAAATATGTCTTCGTCTTCATAGCCATTATTCTTGAGAAACGCCTTCATATCCACCCACATTTCATGATTTGAATAGTAGCCATGCACTAAAAGAACAGGTACAGGCTTAACTTTAAAACGCAACCAAACAGTGTGATTTATATACCCTTCCTTCTCGGCACGTATAGCGACTTTATAAGTCCCAGCTAAGGAAGTATTCGTGAAATTGCCTTTGTAGTTGTCAACTTGCGTTTCTGATAATGAAATTGTCTCGTTTAAGCCGTCAGGCTTTTCAATTTCTGCTGTCACATCAGCCAGCACCTTTCTCCCATCATCATCCAAGACTACGCATGTGATTTCCACCCTCTCATTCAGCGAATACGTATCATTGTCAGTTCTTGCCTCGTCAACGACTAAAAATTTTTCTGCACGTAGCATTATCTGTCCACCCGGGCAAATATTTATTTTTGCTCCCTTCTCCAAATTTGTTCTATACGCAATCAGTATTCCCATCAAAGTCAAATTTGCACTTTCTTGAAGTGAAACATCTTTCGTTCTTAAAATTGCACCTTCAGAAATAATCACTTTCCTATCGGGCTCAATAGTGAGGTCTATTTCGTGGTAAGTGCCGGGGTAAACGCTGATGGTGTCTCCAAGACGGGAGGCATCCACTGCATCCTGGACATCGGTGAAATTGGCATCAGGATAGTCAGCAAAGTCATCATCAACATGCCAAGTTGTTGCACCCTCAACTCCGCTCGCGCAAACGAGCAAAGCAAATGCAATAGCCAAAACAAATACCAAATTATTGATTGGCTGCGTTCTTATCACATTATGAGTCATCATCCCATCTCTTTGCTTTTCAGATTTCTCTACTACATCTTACGTTGGTCATATTTAGAAGGTTGGTGGCTGCGGCGCTGTTGCATAGACAAAAAACATCATACCATTGATATGGTTTGTAAGTTGGTCATGGCTACAAATCTATCGCTCCTGCCGCCGCCTGCAGCATCATCAGCGCATCGAGCGAGGTGACCTTACCGTCGCCACTGACATCCCAGCGGGAGTCGAACGGGCGGCTGCCGACTGCGATCCGGAGCGCGATCATGGCGTCTGCTGGGGTGAACACATGCGGTTCCGGGGTCGGTGCGCATGGGACTGCTCTGTTGAGTCTCGGCTGGTGCGTCACGTTGCCCCTGCTTGGATCGTCGTTCCAGTCGTAGATGCTTGCGCTGATCTCTGCTTCGTCGTTCGTTCCCCACCAGTTGTCGCTCGCATCGACGTCATCACTCTGGTCGTTTTCGAACTGCCATTCGTAACCACCAGTTGCAGGGTTGTAGTCGCCGTTCCCGACGATGTTGTTGTAGCTGATGTTGTTGTTTGTACTTCCGTTGCAGAGGCTGAAACCACTGTCTCGATTATTCTGCATCAGGTTGCAGACGATGTTGTTGTTGCTCGAATTCTCCATGTCGATGCCGTCTTCACCGTTTGAGTTTGCGATGTTGCTCGTCAGCTTGTTATAGTTGCTCGACTTCCCCAAGCAGATGCCCCCCCACATGTTCGAGTTCACGGTGTTGCTCGTCAGCTCGTTATAGTTGCTCGAATCCCACAGGTCGATGCCGTACTCGTTGTTCGAGCAGTTGTTACTCGATAGCGTGTTGTGGCTTGAACAATCCAGGTTGATGCCGTCCTCGCCGTTCAAGTTCGCAATGTTGCTTGTCAGCTCATTATTGTTCGATTTCCACAGGTCAATGCCATCTTCTCCGTTCGAGTTCGCGATGTTACCTGTGAGTGTATTGTAGCTCGATTCATCCACGCAGATACCTTCGTCGTTGTTCGAGTTCACGATGTTGCTTGTCAGCTTGCTGTTGTTCGATTTCCACAGGTCAATGCCATCTTCTCCGTTCGAGTTCGCTGTGTTACCTATCAGCGTGTTGTAGTTCGAATCATCAAAGTCAATGCCATCATCGTAGTTTTCGTTTGCGATATTGTTCGAGATCACGTTATTGTTCGATTCATCCAAATCGATGCCATCATCGCCGTTCGAGTTCGCTGTGTTACCTATCAGCGTGTTGTAGTTCGAATCATCAAAGTCAATGCCATCATCGCCGTTCGAGTTCGCGATGTTGCTTGTGAGTGTGTTGTAGCTCGACCCGTCCAGGGAGATACCAATGACGTTGTTCAAGTTAGCGGTGTTAATAGTAAGTGTGTTGTGGCTCGAATTCCACACTAACATGATGCCGCACCAGTTGTTCGAGTTAGCAGTGTTGCTTGTGAGTGTGTTGTAGCTCGACCCGAACAGGAAGATACCAGTGCCGTTGTTCGAGTTAGCAGTGTTGTTCGTGAGCGTGCAGTTATGGCTCGAATCGTCCAGGTAGATGCCGGTGCCGTTGTTCGAGTTAGCAGTGTTACCAGTGAGTGTGTTATGGCTCGAATTCCACACCAACCAGATGCCGATAGGGTCGTTCGAGTTAACAGTGTTGCCCGCAAGTGTGCAGTTGCTCGAAGAATCCATGTAGATGCCGGTGCCGTTGTTCGAGTTAGCAGTGTTGCTTGTGATCTCGTTGTTGTTCGAATCATGCAGGTAGATGCCCCACTCGTCGTTTGAGGCGTTGTTATGCGTGAGCGTACAATTGCTCGAATCATACAGGTGGATTCCGGGTCCGTTGTTCGAGTGTGCGGTGTTGCCAATGAGCGTGCAGTTGCTCGAATAGCCCATGTAGATGCCCCACTCGTTGTTGTTGGAGGCGTTGTTCTCTGAGATGTTGCAGTGATCCGCACCGTTAAGACCAATCCCCATCTGGCCACCTGTCACCGTGAACCCGGAGAGGTTCACCCAATCCGCAGTCACATAAAAGATCTGATGCTGCTCTGCTGTTTTGTTAGTTACAGTCACCACATCCGCGCCCTCACCTTCCAGCGTGAGCCGCTTGTTCACGTTCACATTCTCGTTGTATGTTCCGCCGTAAACATAAACGGTGTCCCCCGGAGATGCCGCATTCACTGCCGCCTGAATCGTAGTGTAATCGCATCCCGAAGAGCAGACCGTGATTGTATCCGCTGCGCTCGCAACCGCAGCAGTAAATGCGGTAAAAAACAAAACTGCCATCGCTGCGGTTAATACCTTCTTGCATATACTTTGTGCCATGCAATTACTATTGAATTTGCTTTTCATCTTTTTTTACCTCCAGAGTCACCAAACCCCGCACTTAAGTACAGAGCGTGCATGTCTTTTCCCTTCGGCGATGCTTCGCATGTACTCGGTCAGTACTGAACTTATGCGTCGCTTATAGTGGAGTTTCCTTACGCTCTCCATGCGAAGCATGTTAGAACCGAGCATATATAAAAGTACCCCATGAGCAGGACTACCAACTTATATGGGGGTTTCAGGTTTTAACTTTGGTTCGCATAGATATCCAGAGCGACAGAACACGAGACCCCAAATTAAGCACCTTCGGAAACGTTCGCACAACACCAGACGATGTGACAGCCCCCATCAATAGTAGTGTCTATATTGAGGAACACCACTTGAAACATGTATCATTTAAGGAAACCAATATGTAGTAAAATATGTAATACTATAGTATTATGTCCCAACAATACTTTTAAGTGCTGTAACTATGTATGAATGGCAGGAGAAAGACAGAACAGATAATCATGGAGATCGTACGCAAGAGTAGTTGTTCTTTGAAGTTTGCAACAAACAGCAAACAAGAGACACTGAATGATATTTTTGAAGAATACAGGTGGCTTGTCAATTATTTTATTGGTTTGTTGTGGGACAAGATCGACATACCCGGTTCGTTCGCAACCAGAGAAGAGACCGATTCCATAGAGACGTGGATGACTGCAAGAATGAAACAATGCGCGGCAAAGCAAGCAATCTCCATCATAAAGTCGCAGAGAAAGAAACATAGAAAGACCATGCCAATATTCAAAGGCGATTCGATCGAACTCGATAGCCGATTTGTCGATGTTCAGAAAGGTAACAACAGTTTTGATATCTGGTTGAAGTTGAGTTCAATCGGAAATAAGATAAAGATTCTTATCCCAACCAGGAAACACAAGCACTTCAATAAATTTAACGACGATCCGGGTTGGGAAATGTCGAAATCGGTACGATTGAGGCGATCCGGATACATGCAACGCGAATTCCCAAAGACCCAATTATTTTATTTAAAAGTAAATGTGCCTCTTGAAAATGCTCTTTGGTATCTCTTATCTTTCATAGCTTCTTTAACTGCAGAGGTTAGATCCAACGCTTCTTCCATAGGAACTCCCCAGAAGTTCCTCCCTATTATTCTTCCTTCAGCGCCGCCTTCCATTACAACTTTTGTTTGCTCTACTAATTCTTCCTTGGCATTTCCTTTAATCTTGGGTCCACCCGAGACCACCATGAACGATTCGGGTGCAGCATCTGTAAGATATGTTACCCTTTCAACAAGTTGCTCATGTGATAATTTTTCACCCTTCTCAGGCTCAAACTCTAAATATTTTTCTATGCCTTTAACCTTTTTTTCCTGACTCTGTATGTATGCAAAATACTCATCCCTGTTTTTATCGGTTACTGGAGCAGGGTATTTTGTTTTAATTATATCCGCACCCATTGAAGCTGCAAGACTGCATGCCGTGCTTGTCCAATATAGCGTATCTTTTATATTATCAACTCCCTCCCCTCTGGCGTAAGCCCAGACGACTGCTGGAAACCCATTTGCATGAGCTTTTCGTACAACTGCGGCAACTCTTTCCATATCTTTTCCAATCATGTCAGATCCTGGATAAAGAGATGTTCCTATAGCTGATGCACCCAGATTTACAGCATCTTTTATATCTCCAATAATAGACTGTATTGAGGCAGCATCTGGTTGGTTAAGCCTTCCATCGATCTTGTAAATCAATGGTAAATCTGGTTTCACAAAATTACTGGCATAAGCTGCAACACCTGGATGTAACACATATGCAGAATAGCCACCTGCATTAGCCAGCTCAGCAACTGCTCTTGGATCTGCGCAGCCCCGTCCCGTCAGTTTAATCTCTTCCGGGGTTGGATTTTCTCTTCTCCACTTGAACAGATGCCCAGTTCCATGCTCTATTAGCTGGTCAAATGGCAAACTCAGAAAAGTTCCATGCCCAGGTCCATGTCCATAAAGCATACTATAAAGTTTTTTCAATATTGCTTCACTGCGGTTGTAATTTTTAAAATCCTGAAGTTTTGGTCTACTTGCAAGATTTGCTTCAACGTTGACATTCATTTTTTCTACACCAGAATTATAGTAGGGCTCAAGATTTATAAAACTTCTCCTCACCAATCCTTCTGTGTGGAGCTATTAAACACTACTTGCTTTGGTAGTAGGATGGTTTGTAAAAAATAAAGCTTAGTGCTGAGCATACCGATGCGAAGCCGCACACGATGCGATAACTCTCTATCTGTGTGAAAAAAAGACTGCCCGCAGCATCATAAAGCCCTCCACCGATAAAAGAGCCAAATACAGCAGCTATACCTATAACCGCGGTGAGTAGTCCAATGGATGTGCCTTTATCGGTGTTATGTTTTAACAGCGTAAGCACTGAACCGACATACATAAATGACCACGAGACCGCAACAGCAATCATGCTGAAGACCACTTGATAGTATGCTGTGACAAAGTACAAGCTTGCAAAGGCAATAATTGATGCTAAGTATCCAATTTTAATAAGCTCTTCACTGTTATCGGTTTTAAGCCGCTGCATAAAAAAGAACTGTAAAATCGGGTTAATAGAATATATTAAACCTATCACAAGTTCCTGTGCACCAAGAGCTTTTAGATACAATGGGAAGATGATCCATACACTGCAGGCACCTGCATGACGTGTAAAATACGTAATATAAATATTCCAATTTTTTTTAATTGTTTCAATGGAAAAGAGACTTTGTTTTTTACTGGTGGATGGAATGTCTGGCAGTCGGACTAATAAAATAAAAGATATTAAAAAAAATATTGATGATAAAAAAAATATGCCCTTCAAGTTTGCGATTATTCCAGCAATCAGTGCACCTGCTGTCCAGCCAAGAGCACCAAAAGAAGAAAATTTTCCAATATCTTTTTTTAGTGAGTGAACATAACTTATCAGCACGGGAGGGAACATTCCCGCACTAAAACCTGCAAGGGCTCTGATAAATGCAAGATTTTGTGGGGTTGTCGCAAACATTTGAAAAGAGAAAAATAAAGCAGAGGCTGCAAAGCTAATATATAATAACATTCGTTGTGAGTACATATCTGCTGCCCGTCCAAACATATACGAGGAAATAAACAGTGCAATTCCATAAACAGCTCCAATAATTCCTATCTGTGTGTGCGTTGCTCCAAGCTGCTCAGCAAACAATGGTATGTAGATCAAGCACATGAAGGTCGACGAATTTGTAAACAGCTGGATTAGATTTAACCTCATCAAACACCTTTTAGAAACATTAAGAATATTTTGTATTATATTATATAAAAATTGTTAAAATAGCCTATTGTTAATAAACATTGACTCTACAGTTCACACAACCCATGAAGAAATTCAAATTTTGTGTGAGATGAAATTTACCCATCCACTTTACGACTTTTTAGCAATATAAAACTTGTATCTGTTTCGAGCTCTTTTTTCTATGCAAATACTAAAACTTTTTATCCCAAAACCAACAATATGTTATGTTTGTAACAAAATTCAATCTAACAATTGTATATATTGACAAAAGAGGGAAAATAAGTTATGCCAAGCATTTTAGATAAAATCATTGGAACAGGTTCTATAAAAGAACCTGAAGCTGGAGGATATAGCGAAATTGATTTGAGTGAGTTTGAGGAGAACATTGAAGGCGAAGTGCCTTGCATGTATGTTAAAATTGCAGAGCTGACCGGGCTTGAACAACTCCCAAAGCTTAAAGAAGAAGTCTATAAAGGAAATGCACTGCTAATTGATATATCTGCTACAAAACGCGATAAATTGACTTTAGAACGTGTTATTAAAGAGCTAAAACAGGTAACTGATGACATTCATGGCGACATTGCTGGAATCGGCGAGGATCAACTCATTGTAACACCACACAATGTTAAGATTGACAGAACAAAAGTAGTTGTGAGAATGTAGTTTGCAAGCTCTGGATCGTGCGCCCCGAAAGACTAATCCGCTATTGTGTTTTTTATTCGTGCATTCCTGGACTCATGCTATTTCGACATCAGTTGAGTATCTGGCTGGTATTTGTGTCGCTCAAGTTCGCATTCTTGCAGACATTGAAAAACAGAGATGGAATAATATGGTTAAGCAGCATGTAAGAAACAAATAGTAGAAAAAAATAATAAGTCGCATCGAGGACAGAAATGGTAATTAATTTATTTTCATGGATAAAACGTCTTTTTAAGAAGAAGAAGGCTAAAATAGGCATCTATGGGCCCCCGAATTCAGGAAAGACCACCCTTGCAAACCGCATAGTACGCGACTGGTCTGGTGATGCCATGGGGCCAGTATCACACATACTACACGAAACACGCAGAGCGCGCAGGCGGGAGGATATCACAATAGAAACAAACGGCACTACTGTTACCCTTGACATCATCGATACGCCAGGGCTTGCAACCAGAATAGACTTCCATGAATTTATGGCATACGGGCTTGGGGAAGAGGAAGCCAAGAGACGAGCAAGGGAAGCAACCGAGGGTGTAATAGAGGCAGTCAAATGGCTTGATGATCTGGACGGAGTAATACTTGTGATGGACTCAACAGAAGACCCATTCACACAGGTAAATGTCACAGTTATCGGAAATATGGAGGCAAGAAACCTGCCTTTGGTTATTGCAGCAAATAAAATAGATATGCAAAAAGCTTCACCAGCCCGTATCAGGGGGGCATTCCCACAACATCCCACCGTACCAATATCAGCTCTTGAAGGGGTAAACATAGATCAGCTTTATAAAGAAATAGCAAAGCGGTTCGGGTGAATTCAGTATGTCACAAAACAAAAACAATTCCCAAACAAACGTACAACTTGACCTCATATCAGAAGATAAACTTGCACAGATGACCCCTATGGAAAAGATACGTTTGATACTTGATGAGGTCCGCTCTGGAAAGATTATCGTCCTTGAGCGCGGACTTACGCCAGGTGAGGAGGCAAAGCTTATAGAAATGACAATGACTGAAATAGTACCAGATGAGTTTAGTGGGATAGAAATCGAAAGCTACCCAACAAAACAGAACACAAGCTTTCTTAGAAAAATACTGGGCAAAACCACCACCCAAACACGTCTAACAGTTATCGGGGAAGCCAATCAGCTCAAAACGATCAAAAAAGACAGGGATATGATCTCAGCCATCGTAACAAAATAATAAAATAAAGATGATGTAATCATGCCGCACCAATGCACAAAATGCCATGCCATTTATCAAGAAGGCAGTACTGTGATACTGAACGGCTGCCCAAAATGCGGAAACAACAAATTCGAGTACATCAAAGAGAGAGAAGATAAGGTAGATATTGATAACATCATTCAAGAAGCACCTATAACCAAGAAAAGAAGAAAAATAACACCCGAGAGCGTAGAATCAGTAAGAATAATCTCATCAGGTGAATACGAACTCAACCTCGATTCGCTGCTCGAGAGAGAGGATATAGTATTTGGACTGAAAAACGAAGGTGAATATATAGTACCACTAACAGAAATCTTTGACCAACACAAAAAGAAAAAAACTATAGAAAAAAAGAAATAAAAA
>WNEG01000107.1:11930-12915 GCA_012910725.1 Candidatus Ethanoperedens thermophilum
CTTACGTTTGATCACAACTCTTAACGGAAATTGATTGATGCTAAAAATCACGCTCAATCATATAATGTGCCCATGCTTTTAAAATATCTTTATAGTTATTATCCGGCAAAACATCAAGGTATTTCAATGCACCTTCGATAGACCGATCCTGGTCCCCCATTATATACGCCTTAGCAAGCTCTTTTGCATAGTCAACTGCACCAAGCTCCACAAACAAATCTTCCACTGATTGCAGTTCTTCTATAGTGGCATGCTGATTTCCAAGAATAGATTCCAAAAATTTTATTTGTTTACTATCAGCTTCTTGATATGCTTTCCACAAGATAATTGTTCTTTTCCCTTCTTTTATATCTGACCAACGGGGTTTCCCGACCACCGTTTCATTTCCCACGACACCAATAACATCATCCTGGATCTGAAACGCTATACCGCATTGTTTAGTAAACTCTGATAGAGATCGTACGTACTCGTTCTCAGGTTCATATCGCTTCAAACCTATAATAGCACCAGCCTCCCCGCAAAACTGGTAAAGTGCACCTGTTTTTAGATACAGCATCATGATAATATCTTCTTCAGATATTTCATTTATTGGTTTTTTTGAATAAAGAACATCCAGGGTCTCTCCCTCTACTATTTGAATGTTGATTTCCAAAGCTAATTTTCTAATTAGATTTAACGTAATCATTGGATCAACCGAATGTTCAAGACTGAGATTTGCCATAAACCCACCAATAGACCAGCCCTGTTGGACATCCCCGGTCAGCATGGAAATAGTCCCACCGTAATGCTCTGCCTCATCCTGGTCAAACTTATATGTTTTCAGTGCTTTTTCCGTCATCAGAGAATGTACGGTTGGTACGCCGCGCCTGAAGGAATCTCGATCAATCCAGTCATCATGAACAAGAGTCCATGTATGAAACAGTTCCACTGCCGCGGCTGCTGGCAGAGCAATTTTCTCTTCCCCGCCCACCGCACCACAACAAAG
>WNEG01000058.1:0-299 GCA_012910725.1 Candidatus Ethanoperedens thermophilum
AAGCACTTCAATAAATTTAACGACGATCCAGGTTGGGAAATGTCGAAATCGGTACGATTGAGACGATCCGGATACATCGACTTCTTCTTCAAAAAAGAGGTTGAACTGAAAAACGAAGGAGAGGCTATTGGCGCGGATATTGGGATCAACAAGATGCTCACGCTCTCCAATGGTGTGGTAGTCGGTAAAAATATTAAAAATGAGATAAACAAACTCAACAACAAAGAACAAAAATCAAAGGCATGGTTCAGAGCATTAACTGAACTGCACAACTACATAAATCAAGAAATAAACCGTAT
>WNEG01000058.1:549-1321 GCA_012910725.1 Candidatus Ethanoperedens thermophilum
TTCTATGAAAGATGTAACTATAACACTGCCGCTGCAGTAGATTCCAAACCAAGATTTTATGACAGATGTAATTATCATAAGAAAGTTCGAGCCACATGACTTCCAGAGGGTATTAGATATCGAATATCAAGCATTTAATGAGCACCGTCCTGACCTCTACATGCAATTTTATGAGCTGAATGCAGACACATTCCTGGTGGCAGAATGTCAGGGAGAGGTTGTTGGATTTATAGCCGGTGTTGAGCTCAATGATATTGGTAAAGTTTTTTCGATAGCAGTGCATAGAAATTATCAAAGAAAAAATATTGGAAGTATATTACTAAATGCCACTACATGCACATTCAAGAGCAAAAAAATAAATGAAATATATCTTGAAGTTCGGGAAAATAACTATTCTGCGTACAGTTTCTACAAAAAGCATGGATTTGCATCGATTGGCGTGCAGCCAGGTTACTACAGCGATGGTGAAAACGCTGTAGTAATGAAAAAAATATTGTACTAAGTAACCGTGCATAATTAACCTGAACAAATCAACTTCTTTGCGGACATCTTCTGCAACTCCAAAAACCAATTCTCTTGCGAATTTTGTGGTGAAATGAGTTTATAGGAAATATTTTCGAGAGGTGTTGCCTTGAATGCACAGGTTATTCGTGTGCGGTTCCTAAGCCGTATCTGTTTTTTATAACTTTCTATCACAGCCCGGTGTCCTCTGTGGTTTACGCCATAAAAGTTCCAAACAAAAGATTTATGTCTTATCATATCTCTACTTACT
>WNEG01000058.1:1584-5154 GCA_012910725.1 Candidatus Ethanoperedens thermophilum
ATTGATGCATGCATTCGCTGTGATGTGGATATGGTGCATACTTTTGTATCCACCTCTGATGTTCAACGAATTTACACAATCAAGAAATCGCAGGATGAGGTGTGTGAGATGGCAGTTGAAGCTGTACAGTATATCAAGGACCATGGGGTTAAATGCATGTTCTCGGCAATGGATGCCACAAGAACAGAGCTTTCATATCTTAAGCATATATTTACTGAAGTTGAGTCTGCTGGCTGTGATATTATAAATGTACCAGATACCGTTGGTGTGATCGTACCCTCTGAAATGTACCAATTGATAAGAAGCCTGCATAGCGAAATTCACATACCGCTTGATGTTCACTGCCATAATGATTTTGGTCTTGCATCAGCCAACAGCCTTGCGGCATGCGAAGCAGGGGCCTCACAGGTGCAGGTGACAGTCAATGGATTAGGCGAGCGTGCAGGCAACGCAGACCTATCGCAGGTGGTTATGAGCCTTCAGTGCATGTACGATGTTAGAACAAGCATTAATGCTGAATACCTGTTTGAAACTTCAAAGATGGTCGAGAGTTTCACTGGTGTTAAGGTACCGATTACCATGCCAATAGTTGGCGAGAATGCGTTTGCACACGAATCTGGCATACACACGCATGGTGTGCTTATGCAGTCAGACACCTTCGAACCTGGCATTATGACGCCTGAAATGGTTGGGCAGAAACGGAGAATCGTGCTTGGTAAACATGCAGGCAGACATGCGGTAGACCAGACACTGAAAAATGCAGGAATACAGCCAACAGAGGAACAATTAAAAGAAATAATCTTACGCATTAAAAACATTGCCAGTAAAGGCAAGAATGTGACGGATTCAGACCTTTTTGCTGTGGCAGATACGATAATGGGAAAAGGCTCGAAAATGGAGCAGGCAATAACGTTAAAAGAAGTATCTGTTATGACTGGAAACATCATCACACCAACAGCAGCGGTTAAAGCAATTATAGACGGGGAGGAACATATCGAAGCGAATACGGGTGTAGGACCGGTGGATGCAGCACTTGGCACTCTTGAAAGTATGCTTGGTGAGCGGTTCAAGGTGAAGATAAGGGATTTCAAGATAGCTGCTATTTCAGGAGGATCTGACGCCCTTGCAGAGGTTATTATCGGTGTGGAAGATGAAAATGGCAGGGTAGTAACTGCAAGGGCTGCACGCGAAGATATTGTGATGGCATCAGTAGAAGCTTTTGTAACAGGTGTCAACCGTTTGCTTTCTATTAACAGGTGAACAGGGGTTACTCGAACTCAATCTGTATTCTGCAACCGGGCTGTAAGGAAGCAGTCACCGCTTGTTAAATAACGCAACAAGCACAAAAACAAACACGCTGATGAGGTGGTTATATTTTCTTTATCAATTTTTTTATTTAGTCTATCCCTTTCATTCTTATACATTCATTCTCCATGTAAGTCATAGCCGCTCCATCCCGCTTTAAAAAGTAGGACATCCCAGTTAAACCTTCTACCAGCTCAAATATCCTTTTTTGAATACGAATACAGCCTTTTTCCATCATAACAACTCAACAAATTCCGCAATGGTCAGTCCAGC
This sequence comes from Candidatus Ethanoperedens thermophilum, assembly GCA_012910725.1. GTDB lineage: Archaea > Halobacteriota > Methanosarcinia > Methanosarcinales > EX4572-44 > Argoarchaeum > Argoarchaeum thermophilum. Next base: position 3,163 of record WNEG01000058.1, read on the forward strand.
ATCTCTAATCAAATTCCTGAGTGTACCTCTCTTTAGTTCCTTATGTTTTGGCACAGAAAGCGTAGAGGAATATCCAACTTTTTCCATGATGATATGATTTCTCGTTTGTCTACTTGCGACCCAACCAGCTTTACTGAAGGCTTTTACTGCTTTGGGTCCTGATATTACTGGTAACTTCGCCATTTACACGGCTACTTCCATCACTTTTTCTTCGACACCTTGCAGCGCTCTCTGATTAATAACTGCCATACATCCCTGTATTGCGTCTTTGATGTTTTCCAACGCCTCTTCTATCGTGTCGCCCTGTGAATGGCATCCAGGCAATGTTGGGCAGCTCACATTGTATCCCCCATCTTCTAAATCTTCCTTCATAACAACTTTAAATTTCATTTTCTTGGCACCTCTTAATAGATATATTTGGGTCTTTGTGCACCATCGCTTTTGCAATGACCAAAACCCCGGAGACTTTTTGATATTTTTGAACGTATATGAAAGTATAAACGCACCTCAGTCTCCTGCATCTGAAATGTTATTTCTGTACAACGAAGTTGTGCAGTTTCTTGAAATAAGGTCGCGGAAAACCACAGAGGACACAGAGAGCACAGAGGGGGCGAAAGATAAAAATAACAACTCTCTGTGTCCCTCTGTGCTCTCTGTGGTTTAATCTTACTTGCCACGACTGGATCCTCCAGAAGAATGAAAAAGTGCGTGCACACGCGAACTATCAGAGAGCCATATATTTTTAATATTAAAAAGGCTTTCCATAAAAATGGGATTGCCACATTATGTGCTGCATTACGCGCGGTTACTAAAGTCTGCAACCGGGCTGCAAGGAAGCAGTCACCGCTTGTTGAGTAATGCAACAAGCACAAAAACAAACACTGCAGCAAACACGCTGATGAGGTGGTTATAGGTTACCGGGTAAAAGTAGGTTCCGATTTCAGAGATCACAAAACCCAAAAAAGCAGCAAACGTTGCAGGCGCATTGACTCGATCTATAAGTGATTTTTTAGCTGTATTGCTCTCAGGCGATACGGACGAATCAATATTTTTATTTTTATCACCTTTTGCAGTAATTTGACTCTTTCCAGAAGCAGTTACATTTGATAGGTTTATGGTATCGCCTGTATTCTGTATGTTTGTTGTCGGTATTAATGCAATGAGAACAGGTAACATTTCATATTGTTTTGTCAGGTCGGTTTCATTCCTGATTTCTTCGATTTTGTCGCAGATGTATTTATTTTCTTGGGTTGGTGGTATTTTTGTTTTTAGTGAGAAAATAACATTTTCCACGTTTCGTGTCAGTTGCTCAGGATCACCAATTCGCCACTGTTGTGTTTCCTTACTTACAGTACATGCGAGTTCTTCCGCGGGTTTGCCTCTTGCCTCTTCACATGCTGCCTTTGCCTTTTCCTGTATTTCTAAAATCAGAGCATTGATTCGTTCTTCTGCGATCTTTTTTCCTCGTTCCAGCATTTTACTTACACCTGGTGCCGTTTGTCTGTGTTTTTCTGTGATTTCAGCAACTCTATCAAGGTGTTGTTGATGTATTCTCAAGTTTCTCTGGCATTCATCAAGAGTTGTGTATCTGTCTGCTTTCAGTGCTGATGCAAGATATTCAATGGCTTCCAACCACTCAGCTTTACTTTCTGAGCCTTCGGACGCTTTCTTTGCTTCTTCGATAAATTTTTTAGCTTCAGACTCCGTCTGTTCAGGTTTAAATAAAATTGTGGAATAGGATTTATAGAATAGAGTGCAAAAAACTGCAGGATTGTAGCTTGTTTGCTCTTTTATCGATTTGTCAAAGTTTTCAATCGCGGTATCCAGATATTTCTTAATCTTCTTCTCATTAGCTTCAGATGCTTCTAAAATATTAATCTTACCAATAGAATAATAACTACGGCTCCGCACAAAACAGTCTTCATCCCGTGTTAGTCGAATCAGGTCGTTCCATGCCTCTTCTTTATCTGGAACGTGTTGAAATACGGACCC
>WNEG01000027.1 GCA_012910725.1 Candidatus Ethanoperedens thermophilum
TGGAGTAAGTGCTCCTCGGAGCTGTTAGACAAGGTTTTTAAGCTGGACAGCACTGTCCATTACCCCGACGGACTGTTTAACCATCCTGCCACAGAGCGATCCGCTGGAGCAGCACGGAAAGGTGTGTATGTATTTCGCTTGTCTAACTTCTGCATTGTTTTTAATGCCTCCTGATCAACTAATGGACTCGAAAGCCCATTCCTCGACCTGTTAGAGTCAGGGAGGGGTAGTTGACCTCTGAACTAATATTATCTCATGCCAGGCTATGATTTTTAGAACATATATTCCAAACCTCTTTGTGTGATGCCTCCAATCGTGCATCGCACCGGGTGTAGCCCTACACCCTCTATCTCGTCCGCATTCTCTTTCAAGAACGCTTTTGGGATTGCTTTTCACTAACTAAACATGATATCAGCTATTTTGTGCTTCGTCATTTAGACGGCTTGCTAATAATCATGATATGGTCTCATTCTCCTGGCATCGCATTCGAGGTTTTTTATCCACACTTTCCCTCGGATGTTCATCTGATTAGTATTATGAACATAAAGGTATTTAGAGCTATTGGTTTTGGTATTTGGGTATGTCATCCGAGTATGTTTGTATCATTTCTACCTGTTTTTCTGTACTATACTAAACTTTTCGTGGGAAGTTCTTTAACAAATCCATCCCAACCTGTGAATTTAGTTGGTTCCTTCATCGCCGTATAAAGCTCATAAACCATTCTATCAACCTCTTGATCCGTTTCATCGATCTCGCCATTAAGCTGACTCTCGCTTCTCAACCTCCTGGATTTTGTCCGATAGTATCTTGAATGATTTGTGTGGTTTACTGGGGATTGTGAATGTGTGTTATCTTGCTCTGTCGGAGTTTCAGTGTACGGTTCAGTTGGCTGGCTGTAATTTTAGTTGCAGGGGTTGTTTCAGTCCTGCAAGGGTGGAGGTCGGCAGGGATGTCTCGGTCGAGAGTATTGTGGAGCGTATACCTGTTGGCAGGCGGGTTGTTATCGCGGGTGGCGAGCCTACGCTTCAGGTTGATGAGTTGCTGGAACTTCTTTTTTTGTTGCGCGGGCGGCGTGTTATTCTTTCAACCAATGGGTATTTTTTGAGCGATCGGGTGGTAGGGGGGCTTTCTGGTTCTAAAGTGCATGTTGACCTGAAGGCGTACACCGATAGTATCCATAGGGAATATACCGGGTGGAGTAATCTGCCTGTGCTGGAGGCGATTGAGCGTTTGCATCGGTATTCTGTCGATTTCGAGGTTGAAACCGTTCTTATACCTGGCGTGGTTGATTCTCCGGAGATTGAACGGGTTGCAGAGTTTTTATCGTCTATCAGTCGTAATATCTCTCTTCGGATTATCAGGTATGTGCCTGTGAATGGTTTTTCGCGGCGTCCGACCGAAAAAGAGCTTGAGAAGGCAGTGGCTCTTGCACAGAAGCATCTTGCTTGCGTAACGACATCAGCTGAGGTGAAAAGCCATCCTGTGAGGAGTGTGAAGATTTTCTTTGAGTGAGTGTACAGTTAGTTGTATTGTGGAATTATAGGTGTGATGTATGAGGTCTGTGGTGAATTTCGGTTTGGATCAGGTTCTACTGATAGCAGGTGGTGGGTTTGCAGGCAGTGTGCTGCGCGTTCTGGTCTCTGGAATGTTACCGGGTGTCAGCGGCACGTTTGTTGTAAATGTAGTTGGGAGTTTCGTTCTTGGATTTTTCATGTATTCGTTAGGGTACGGCGGTTTTTTCAGTAGAAATGCGCGTTTTTTTGTTGCTATTGGTTTTTGTGGTAGTTTTACTACTTTTTCTACTTTTGCTCTCCAGAGTGCTGGTCTTGGTTTCACTGGTTTCTTTGTTAATGTGTTGTTGAATGTGTTCTGTTGTCTGCTTGCTGTTTTTGCCGGGCGTGCCCTCTCAATTCTCTTGCTCAGGAGGGATACTGGTTGGAGTTAATCTTGCTATGGGTGCTGATGGGTCTTGGTGGTGGTTGCGGTGCAGTGCTGCGGTATGCTGTTTCTGGTTTTGCATCGCGCTGGGATGATTTTCCCTCAGGGACGCTTGTTGTGAATGTCATCGGCAGCACGCTCCTGTCTGCGGCAGTCTGTGTCCAAACAGCTACGTCTGCTATCTATTTTTTTAACAGCGGTCTGCTTGGTGCTTTCACCACGTTTTCGACATTCAGTTATGAGACATTCAGGTTGATTGAGGCTGGCAGATGGTTGCTGGCTATATCCAATGTGCTGCTGAATCTTGGGTTCTGCATCACCGGGGTCTTCGTTGGCAGGTGGTTTGTGGCAAGGATTGTTTTTGGTTTGTGAAGGGGTGGGTATATATCGTCTGGTGTGTATAGAATGTTTGTGTGCAGTGATTGTGTGCAGTGATTGTATGAAGGTAAAGTTGCTTCGAATATATTTTGGAGAGTCTGACAGGTTTGAGGGAAAACCTGCATACCACGCGGTCGTCAGGTACCTGAAACGGAGTGGTATCAGTGGTGCCACAGTCCTTCGAGGCATTGAAGGATATGGTGTGCACAGCATCCTCCACACTGCAAGCATACTCCGGCTAAGCGAGGATCTACCTATCGTGGTTGAAGTGGTAGAAACAGAAGAGCGGTTGAACCCTGTTCTACCAGAGCTTCTTGAGATCGTGAAGGACGAGCTTGTTCTTCTGATGGATGTTGAGGTGTTGATGGGGCACAAATTCAAGGAAGATGTCTGATCATTATGCTATTCAGGTTATTATCCCTGCTGCAAAGTCCATCAACCCGCAACTTACTCAAGCAGGTACGAATTTTGTGCCATAGTAGATCATGCCATGTTCACTATCTTCGCCAAGTTTTCTAAAAACTGATTGTACTCTCATTCCGATGTGAACGTCATCTGGTTTGCATATAATCTGGCTTGTAAGACGGGGACCTTCACCAAGCTGCACTATTCCAAGCACATAAGGTGTTTGTACTGCCTTATTCTCTGGTGCTGCATGAATTACTGTGTAGGTCACAATCACACCTTCCCCTTTGAACCGATATTCCTCAATTCTTCCATCTCGTCGACATTGTGGGCACATCTTTCTTGGCGGATAGTAATAGGTATTACAAGCAGTGCAGTGAGTACCTATGAGATTATACCGGTGTCTGAGTTTTCTCCAAAATCGTGATACTGCCATATTTTTTCACCTCTGCACAACTTCGTTGTGCAGAAAATAATGAATCTTGTGGTTAACTCTCGATTGCGCAGCAATCGAGTTGAGAAGCAATCATCTTGAAAGTATATGTATGACAGCGGTTCCGCCAGAACCTCCAACATTGTGGATGAGTCCGATCTCTGCCCCGTCCACCTGTCGCCTGCCAGCTTCGCCGCGTAGTTGTTCTGTAATCTCTACTGCTTGTTTGATACCTGTTGCACCAACCGGGTGTCCGCAGGCTTTTAGTCCACCAGATGCATTAACTGGTATTTTTGCACCAATGGCGGTAAGCCCGTCTTCTGTTGCTTTGCCCCCCTCACCTTTTTTGAAAAAACCTATGTCTTCGATGGCAAGGATTTCTGCAATGGTAAAGCAGTCGTGGACTTCCGCAATGTCAATATCGCCTGGGGTAAGTTTTGCTGTGTTAAATGCTTTGTTTGCTGCTACAACAGTAGAATCAAGTGTTGTAATATCTTTGCGATCGTGCAGTGCAATGGTGCTGCTTGTCTGTGTAGATGCAATAATGTGTATGGGAGTATCGGTGTATTGTTTTGCAATCTCTGCTGGTGCGACTATTACGGCTGCTGCTCCATCTGTTATGGGCGAACAATCAAGCAGGTGAAGGGGATCTGCGATTAGAGGAGAATCCAGTACATCTTCAATGCTTACTGGATGTTGATATTGAGCACGGGAATTCATGGAAGCGTTATAGTGGTTTTTGACTGCAACTGCCGCAAGCTGTTCACTTGTGGTACCATATTTGTGTATATGGAGCCGTGCAATCATCGCGTATAGGCTTGGGAATGTTGCGCCCATGATTCCTTCCCATTCACGGTCTGCTGCTGCCGCAAGCACATCTGTAGTAGCATCAGTGTCAACATCAGTCATTTTTTCTGCACCACCTGCAATTACTATGTCATGGTAGCCTGATGCTACTGCAAGAACGGCCTGTCTCAAAGCAAGTCCTCCAGAAGCACAGGCAGCTTCGATTCTGGTTGAGGGTATGTTAATTGACGCCAGTCCCGCGTAGTCTGCTGCCAGCGATGCCAGATGTTCCTGTTCTATAAATCTGCCAGCACTCATATTTCCAAGATAGAGGGCGTCTATCTCTTCACCCTGTACTCCTGCGTCTTCTATAGCCATAACACCTGCTTCAACAAAGATATCACGGAATGATTTGTCCCAGAGTTCTCCAAAGTTTGTGCAGCCGATTCCAATTATTGCAACGTCTCTCATTATTACACCTTTATTTTTCTCTTGTGTTTTGCATACATGCCATAGCTAAGATATAACGGATTTGTAAGCAGGTGCTGTACTGTTGGTGCTTTGTTCCTGATTTCCTCGATGTGATCACACACTGTGATACTAAAAGCATCGCTTCCTGCACCAGAACCAAAAGAGGTTACAAAGATTCGCTCCCCGGTTTTTGCAACATCAAGCGTAGCTGCAAGTCCCATCATCGCAGACCCAGAATAGGTATTTCCAAGATATGGTACCACATATCCTGGTTTTAGCTGTTTCATTGTAAAGCCAAGCATGGATGCAACCTTGAGTGGAAATTTGCCATTTGGCTGGTGGAATACTGCATAATCATAATCTTCTGGTGCTGTGTTCATTTTTTCCATCAACCCTCTTGCTGCCAACGTTACATGTTTGAAGTAGCCTGGCTCACCTGTGAATCGTCCGCCGTGTTCCGGGTATGGCATGCCTTCTCGTCTCCAGAAGTCTGGAGTATCGGTTGTAACTGAGTAGGTCTCTTCAATCTCTGCTGCAAGCTCATTTCTTCCGATGATGTATGCAACTGCACCTGCCGCTGCCGTGTATTCCAGAGCATCTCCCGGTGCACCCTGTGCCACATCAGATCCAATGGCAAGCCCAAGGTCTATCATTTCTGATTTTACCAGCCCCATGCACATCTGCATTGCCGCGGTACCAGCTTTACAGGCAAATTCAACATCTGCTGCTGTAAGTATGGGTGATGCGCTGATTGCTTCTGCAATTATCGTGCTTGTGGGCTTAACTGCATAGGGATGGCTTTCTGAACCGGTGTATACAGCCTCGATGCGCGTTGTGTCAATGTTTTTTCTTTTTACCGCGTTTCTTGCTGCCTCTACGGCCATGGTCGCAGTGTCCTCGTCGATATCCGGCACTGACTTTTCATACACTTTTAATCCCTTTTTGATCGCATCAGGATCATCCCCCCAGATCTTTGCAATCTCTTCAATCTTGATTCGATATCTTGGTATATACGCACCATAGGATACGATTCCAATGTTAGTCAATAGAGCATCACCTCTTTATTCATACAAATATCAAAACTAATATACCACTTTTTACGCTCTGCCACATATTTATAAAACAACCAGACAACATATAAATCTAACGAACACATCACCAATATCAAAACCTGCACAACTTCGTTGTACAGAACCGCCCACATCGTGTGCGGAACTGCATACTACGTATGCAGAAATAATTCTTGGTTGCGTTAGCAATCAAGTGCGGAAAACAACTCTCAATTCTCGATTGCAAAGCAATCGAGTGTAGAAATTAACTCTTGATTGCGATAGCAATCAAGTGCGCCAATAATCAAGTTGTCGAAGCAATCAAGTGCCGCAGCATAGCTAATCCCAAAATAATATTATCTCAAGACCAAGCTGTGGATTAAACTTAAATAAGAAAGCTGATCATTATATTACGTCTGACTACGAATCAGACATCGTGTTATTAGGTCCTCGCGTGAGAGTTTATTGACACACGTCTATTCTGTGAGCGTGCAGTCAACCACAACACGATATATTACCTGATGCATGGGTCACTAAACTGTACAACGGAATTTGAGTCCAGTGGATGATGGTTTGGAGTTAGCATCAGGTTATATTTCAAACCTGTGGTTACTGGCAGCGTCACAAAATAGGGATCAAAGCACGTCAGACAGGTGTTTGTTCAGGTTACACACGCCATATCCAGAACCAGAAACTCAAAGTTAAAAAGGTTCTTTCTGATGATACAGACCAGGAAAAGAACAAAGAGATTTTGAAAGAAGAAAATACGTAGAAGAACAAACAGCAAAAAGTTTGGTTAATTTTTCAGATAGATTTGGAAAAGAAAAGTGGGGGTCACTTGAAGAAATAAAAGCGTGGAAAAGGCGTGATGAAGAAGAAAAAACAAAAGAATCTTTACTCGACAAAGTGCTTGAATCTATAGAAGATTTTAAACCTTCAAGAAGATATAAAAACGAATTTGGTTATCATACAGAACTTCAAGGGTGGTTAAAAGCCCATTTTCCAAGTGCAAAGGTTGAGATACAAACTGGTGCATCAAGACCAGATATCGTAATAGATGATATCGCAATTGAGGTAAAAGGACCCACAGACTCTCAGGCACTAAATACGTTGACTACAAAATGTCTAAAATATTCAAAGTATTATACAAATATTATTTGTGTATTATTTGACCCCTCTTTTACCAACAAGAATTTTCAAGAAATTCAAGAAGGTATAGTCCGTACTTTTCCTAATGTTTCAATAATCGTAAAATAGTGATTAATTTGTTAATCTGATTCTATTTAAATACGGTTACACATGCTGTTTATGGTATTATCACATATTATTATAAAATGAAATGTTAGCACTAAGGGAACTCACGAATAACAATTTATCCAACCACAGTTTTACATATTGGTCTCTTGTGGTATAGGAAAGTATAAACGCACCTCATTCTCCTGCATCTGAAATGTTATTTCTGTACACGGAGTGTGCAGTTTCTTGATCAATAGCTGATAGAAATACTTGTATCCCTCCAATTAACCACAGATACTTGACTTTCAAAGATAACT
>WNEG01000051.1:0-1295 GCA_012910725.1 Candidatus Ethanoperedens thermophilum
AATTCGTTTGCTGCTTGTTCACAACTCCCTGTTTTAAATATATCACTTCTTTTGCCGCAGTGTGGACACACAAAACCACTCATGTTTTCGATTATCCCGATAATCGGCATGTTTAACATCTTTGCAAAATTTATCGATTTTCTAACACTTAACAGTGCAACATCCTGGGGAGTTGACACGATAAGAGCATAACTGTCAGGAAGCATCTGTGCGATGTTTAACGGTTCATCGCCGGTACCCGGGGGCAAATCGATTATTAGATAATCAAGTTCTCCCCATCTCACATCTTCAAGGAACTGGCGAATCACCCCCATCTTTATAGGACCTCGCCATATCACAGGCGAGTCTTCATTTTCCAATAGGAAAGCCATTGACACAAGCTTAATCTTCTCTGATATCTTCACAGGAAGCATTTTATTATCACTGTCGAATGTAAGGTTCTCTTTGCCGACACCAAGCATTTTTGGGATGGTTGGTCCATGAATGTCAACATCAAGCAGACCCACGGAATAGCCTTTCCACGCAAGTGTGAATGCTAAGTTAGCTGCAACCGTACTTTTACCAACACCACCCTTACCACTCATAACAGCAATCTTGTGCTTGATGTGTTCAAGGTTAACTTCCATCGTAGGAGGTTTATCATTTTCGTCGGCCATATTATTCACCGCCTCCAAAACCATGTCTTCCTCTTGCGTATCCTCGATTGATGTGTGCCGATCGTATATTTACACTTTCACACGCGGGACACATATCTGGTCTTCCTGTTCCAAATGCTTCTTCCCATTCATGTTGACAGTTGTAGCATTCAAATTTCCTCTTTAAATCTAACATATAGTTTCCTCCTTTAATCTCTATTGCTCTACCTGATGTTAATGCACCAGCCACTTTTTTTCTTGCATTCTGAAGCTCAGTCCATAAAGCTTTTCTTGAGATGCCCATTTTCACTGCTGCCTGCTCCTGTTGCAGTTCTTCAAGGTCGACAAGTCTCATTGCTTCAAGCTCTTCTACCGAGAGACAGACAGCAGCAAGCCCTGATGGAGGATTTCCTATTGGTTTAAAATATGTAATCTCTGGTATTTGTTCAACCCATCTTGGGCATTTTGGTCTGCCGCGACATTTTCCATACATCTCACTCATCACTCACCTGTACACTCCGTATGCAGAACTGCACACTTTGTGTGCAGAAATAACTTTCGATTGCGTTGGCAATCAAATGCAGAAATAACTTTCGATTGCGTAAGCACTGCACAACGAAGTTGTGCAGAAATAACCAGTAACTCTTGATTGCGTTAGCA
>WNEG01000051.1:1416-2659 GCA_012910725.1 Candidatus Ethanoperedens thermophilum
TTGATTGCGTTAGCAATCAAGTACACAGCAATCAAGAAGGGAGAAAGTATATAAAAATTACTACAATCTCCGCGTAAGTTTTAAGTCAATCTTCTGTAATTAGGGTTAGTACTATGCAAAAGCAGGAATCAGGCATAAACGTGGACAACATGAGTGTATATGAAGCACCACCTGCAAGGGTTGCTGTGCTTGGAGCAGGCGGTCTCGGCATGGCAGCAGCGCAGATGCTCTCTCAAAAAAGAAGCCTCCAACTCGTAGCGATTGCAGATAAAGGTGGAGCAGCCATCGATCCTACAGGTTTATCGGTTGAAGAGCTTCTTTATGCTCAGAAAAAACACAAAACTGTTGGAGCTGCGGGAATCGAGACAGATGATTCTATTGGTGCAGTAATCAAACACCTTGACTTAATCGATGGTGTATTCATTGCACTGCCAAGCCTTGATAATAATTTTGTACCATCTGTCGTGAGAAGGTTTGCAGACGCTAAATATAGTGGAGTTATGGTAGATGCTCTCAAACGCACAACTGCCGTCGAGTATATTTTCCAGCTACATAAAAAACTCCAGCAGTCACGCATAACTTATATCACAGGCGCAGGTGCAACGCCAGGGCTCCTAACAGCCGCGGCAAATCTCGCAGCACAATCCTACAGCGAAATACAAAGCATCGATATAGAATTTGGTGTCGGCATATCAAACTGGGAAGCTTATCGTGCTACAATAAAAGAGGATATTGCACACCTTGAAGGTTTCAATCTCGAAAAAGTCTCTACAATGACTTATGAAGAGATACTTGCAGAACTCGATCGAAGAGATGGAATTCTGAAACTTGTTAACATGGAACATGCTGATGACATACTACTTGAAATCGCAGGGACAGTCTCACGCGAAAAAGTACACATTGGAGGGGTGGTAGATACCAGAAACCCAAAAAAACCAGTGAGTACGCACGTGACCGTTACTGGGCGCACATACGATGGATTTACATCTACCCACACCTTTACTCTCGGGGATGAAACCACCATGGCAGCTAACGTGCTTGGTCCAGCTTTTGGTTGGCTCTCAAAGGCACTACAACTTCACAAGAGAGGTATCTATGGGGTCTTTGGTTCTGCAGAGATCATGCCAAGGTTCGCTCCTTGAAAACAGAAAAACTGCACAACTTCGTTGTACAGAACCGTACACTCCGTGTGCGGAACTGCATACTACGTATGCAGAAAATAACTCTTGATTGCGAGAAGCAC
>WNEG01000051.1:2729-7992 GCA_012910725.1 Candidatus Ethanoperedens thermophilum
GCAGAAATTAACTCTTGATTGCGTTAGCAATCAAGTGCGCAAGCAATCAAGTGGAGCAAGATTTATGAAAAACTATATTCAAAAAATCACACACCATGAAAACCTCACGAGGAATGAGGCAGAAGATGCAATGCATAAGATATTTACCGTGGCTACTGATGCGCAGATCTCAGCTTTTCTCACCGCTCTTGCAATGAAGGGCGAAACCATTGAAGAGATAGCAGGACTCGCAGAAGGCATGAGGGGAGCAGCCATGACCATACACCCGCACGTATCAGGAACTCTCATAGATACCTGTGGTACTGGTGGTGATTCGCAGGGTACTGTTAACATCAGCACTGCTGCTGCCATAATCACTGCTTCAGCAGGCATACCTGTAGCCAAGCATGGCAATTATTCCATCACCTCAAAATCCGGTAGTGCAGACCTGCTCAAAACAATGGGTGTAACTATTGACCTGCCGCCTGAAAAAGTACAGCAGAGTATTGAGAAAACAGGCATCGGCTTCATGCTTGCACCAGTATTTCACCCTTCAATGAAACGGGTAGCAGGATTGCGAAAAGAAATTGGCGTTCGAACCGTGTTCAATATTCTTGGTCCACTGACAAACCCTGCAGGTGCTAAAGCACAATTGATCGGATGCTTCAGTCAAAAGCTTTGTGAAACTCTTGCGGCGTCACTGGATATTCTTGGAACAGAGCGAGCCATGATAGTACACGGGGAAGGACTTGATGAAATTACTACTACAGGCACTACAAACATCACAGAACTTAATAACGGAAAGATCGCAAGCTACACAATAACTCCAGAAGAGCTTGGAATACAGCGAGTTGGGATCAAAGACATCAGAGGTGGTACGCCGCTGGACAACTCAAAGGATATCATCAGAGTGCTTCTTGGGGAGCATGGAGCAAAACGTGACATTATAGCTTTAAATGCCGCAGCTTCAATTATGCTGGGTGGAAAAGCAGAAAACTTCAAAGAAGGGCTTATTTTTGCAGAAAACACTATTGATAGCGGCAGAGCCTTAAAAAAATTAAAAGATTTTGTCAAAGAGGCTGGAAATCCTGCCGTACTCGAGGTTTTAATTGATGACAGTTCGCGTTAAAATCTGTGGAAACAAAAACATCAGTGAACTAAAACTGGCAATTGATGCTGGTTGTGACGCTGTAGGATTTATTACAGAGGTTCCTGTAAACACACCTCGCAACATCACCCTTGCAACTGCTTCAGAATTGATAAAAAAAGTTCCACCTTTTATTGACAGCGTGCTTGTTATCATGCCTGAGACCGCGGAAAAGGTCATTGAAATGGCACACACAGCTCACCCAAAAGTCATTCAGCTTCACAATTTTACCTCATACAAACTACTTGAGCAGATACAGAGCCTTAGGGCACAGGGTATAAACGTTATACAAACAGTAGCTATTCCAGAGCAAGCAATCGACCAGATCAACAACTTTCACCAGCACATCAAGAACCTATCAAAGTATGTGGATGCCGTGCTATTGGATACCCAAATCAGTAAACGAAGTGGCGGCACAGGCAAAACCCACAACTGGCAGACAAGCAGAGCTATTACAGAAAAGTCAGCCATACCAGTAATTCTTGCAGGAGGGTTAAACCATCAAAACGTGGAAGATGCAGTAAGAATCGTAAAACCTTTTGCAGTTGATACAGCCTCTGGTGTTGAAACCGAAGGAGCAAAAGATGAATATAAGGTTAGAATGTTTATTTACCGTGCAAAATGTAGATTGGAGGAATCAGTAAAAAATGTATGATGTCGTTATTATTGGAGCAGGTCCCGCTGGTATTACAGCCGGAATCTATGCAAAACGAGCTATGTTAGACACCGTGCTTGTTGAAAAACTTGGTCCCGGCGGGCAGATTGCCCTCACCGATGTGATAGAGAACTACCCGGGATTTTCTAAGATCACTGGACCAGAGTTGATTCAAAAATTTGAAGAGCACGTTGCAGGGCTTGGACTTGAAATAACTTACGCAGAGATAGAACGGATTGAAGACTCTGGTGATGCTAAGATACTTCACACAACTGATGGTGAGAAGATCTCAACACGTTCTGTGATTATTGCTTCCGGGGCTCATCCAAACAAACTTGGTGTCCCTGGTGAGACTGCGCACATTGGGCGTGGAGTTTCATATTGTGCTACCTGTGACGGGTTTTTTTTCACAGACAAGGATGTTGCTGTAGTGGGCGGCGGCGGCACTGCAATTACAGAAGCGATATTTCTTGCGAAAATGGTAAACAGGGTGTATGTGATTCACCGCAGAGATGCGCTTCGATCTGAGAAAATATTGCAGGAACGTGCTTTCAACAATCCAAAGATAGAATTTGTATGGAACAGTGTGGTTGAAGAAATAAAAGGCGAACAAACCGTAAACACGATTGTTGTAAAGAATGTTAAAACTGAAAAGCTTCAAGAAATTGCGGTTGATGGCGTGTTTGTTTTTGTAGGCTTAAAACCGAACACCGATTTTATTGATTGCCGAAAGGACGAGCGTGGCTTCATTAAAACAGATGCAAATCTTGCAACAAGTATGAATGGCGTGTTTGCAGCAGGAGATTGTCGGGATAAACCACTCCGACAGGTGGTAACAGCGGTAGGTGATGGCGCTATTGCATCAGCATCTGTTGAAAAATATCTTGAATCAATGCGGCATTGAACTTAGACATCTCTTGGGTCTGTAATTTCTCCAGTGAGTGCTGTTGCTGCTGCTGTTGCCGGTGACGAGAGATAAACGAAAGATTTGACACTGCCCTGTCGTCCTTTAAAATTGCGATTAGAGGTTGAAAGTGTCACTTCTCCAGCTCCAAGCAGTCCAAAGGAGCCGCCCATGCAGGGCCCGCAGCATGGTGATTCAACGATTGCTCCTGCCTTGATGAACTGTTTGATATAGCCTGCTTTAAGAGCTTTTAAATACTCGGTTCTGGATGCAGGTATTACAAGCAATCTCACTCCTTTTGCAACTGGTTCATGCCCCATAATCTTTGCTGCAATCTCAAGGTCTTCAAATCTCCCGTTGGTGCACGAGCCAATAAAAATCTGGTCGACCTTTGTGCCTGTCACTTCCTGCACTGGTTTTACATTATCGACATTATGGGGACATGCAACCATTGGCTCAAGATTGCTCACGTCATAATGTTTTATTTTACAATCGGAATCATCATCACTTCTCCAGTATGGATCAAGTCTGAAGTCTAAAATCCTCTCCTTAAGGTATGCTTCGGTGGTTCTGTCAGCTTCTATGATGCCTGCCTTGCCCCCCATCTCAATTGCCATATTTGAGATTGTCATTCGCTCAGAGATGTTCATATTTCGAACAGTTGATCCTGCAAACTCGCAAGCCATATACCTGCCCCCTTCTGCAGAGACATCACCGATTATGTGGAGAATGACATCCTTGGAATACACGTGGGCTTGCAGTGCCCCATCAATTACCAATCGAAGGGTTTCTGGCACTTTAAACCATAGCTTTCCTGTGGCAAAGACTGCTGCCATGTCGGTACTGCCAATACCAGTTGAGAATGCTCCAAGTGCCCCATACGTGCAGGTATGGGAATCAGAACCTACAACAAGTTCCCCAGGTTCTACATGCCCTTTTTCAGGGACCACCTGGTGGCACACCCCTTCAAATATGTCGTAGTTGAGTATGTTCTGCTCCTTTGCAAACTTTCGAAGCAGTATCTGGTTTTCTGCCGCACTCAGAGAATCGGCGGGTGACTGGTGGTCAAAGACCATTACGATCTTGCTTGCATCCCATACACGAGGATTCTCTTTATTATGCATGATTTCATAAAAACCCTGTAATGCGAGAGGGCCAGTGATATCGTGCGTCATTGCACAATCGATATCTGCAAGTACGAAATCACCAGCTTTAACATTCTTACCAGAAGCTTTTGAAAAAATCTTCTCAGAAATTGTTGTTTTCATATTATATCCTTTCTGTTCATTCCTGTTGATAATACTTTTTCTAATCTTGATTGCTGACGCAATCAAGAATTATTTCTGTACAACGAAGTTGTGCAATCAAGAGTTATTTTCTGCATACGAAGTATGCAGTTCTGTACAACGAAGTTGTGCAGTGCTTCGTAATCTTGTGTAATCTCGTGGTTTCAATTTTTTTGATTTTTGGATTGGGTATGTTATTTCGTTCACAGTTTAAAGCGTTTTCATATACTTTTTCTAAGAACCAAAGACCAAGTTCAATTTTTAAGGCTGTACAGGCTGATTTCATGTCATAAAATTCTTGTTTATATATTAATTCCATCATATCCCTCTATCCAGGATAACAACGAACTAAAACGAACTCTTTGATTAGAGATTTCCATATCAAGCTAGTAATATTTCGTTTTCAATTCAAATCGAATGCTACAGGCGTATACCTGGTACAATATTGGTTCTTAACCTTATTTAGTAATGATTGTTCTTAACCCTTCAAGATCGAAGAAGTGATTGAATGGATCAACGACCTGTGGTGTTGTGTAGATGTGTTTTATTGTTGTCATCTGTTGTATTACTCTCGGGTTGTCAATTTCTGCCTCATCCCCTTTAGATCCATTGAGTACAATAGCAATCACTCTGATATTTTTATGCTGCAGATGCTCTACTGTTAAGACTGTGTGATTGATCGTTCCAAGTCGAGCACGTCCAACCACGATAGATGGGATGTGCAACATAGCTATAAGGTCTGAGATTAACAACTCTTGAGTTATCGGGACTGCAACGCCCCCGGCACCCTCAACCACAACGATCTCGTGACGGGATGAGAGCAGATTATAACAATCTATTATCTTTTGAATGTTTAAGGTAGTATTTTCCAACTCTGCTGCAATCATCGGTGCAAGAGCATGTTTTAGCCGATATGGACACACCAGATCGATGGAATCTGTTGAGGATGCTGCCTCTTGAAGCTTCTGTGCATCATCTCCTCCCCCAGTTTCAATAGGCTTCATCACTCCAACATCTATCCCTTCTGCCACCAACGATTTTACAATAGCAGTAGCTACAACTGTTTTTCCAACATCGGTATCAGTGCCTGTAATGAACACCCCTGTCACAATAGCCCACATTCTCCAAGTGTTTCAAGTATTATGTCTGCCGCCGTATGCACATCCTGTCTGCTGTGGGTAGACATAAGAGTTGTTCGAATGCGCCCCCCATTTTTTGGCACAGACGGTGGACGAATAGCAGTTACATATATCCCGCGTTCAAATAACCTTTCTGCAACAGCACAGGTCGCA
>WNEG01000021.1 GCA_012910725.1 Candidatus Ethanoperedens thermophilum
AGCCATTCTTGACGCTATGGATATTTCGCCAGAAGGTTTGCACAATTCTGCTACGCGCCATAAAAATGCCTGAGCTATTTGATTATCTCCAATGGGTTTATCGTTTGATTTTAAATACTCAATTGCAGTCTCAGGTAATTCGCTTGCCCAGGGCGGATTACCAATTATCAAGTCATATTTTTTTTCCAGGAAAGGAGCATCTTTCTCAAAGAAATCTGATACAAAAATATTTTTATTAATGATCGGTTCAAATCTGACCCGATTCCAAATATAACGCGGTTCCAAATAATCGCACATCGTAAGATATAGACTTAAAGCAGCTATTCGAATTGCATTACTGTTTTTATCTACTCCAAAAATATTTTCCCTGAGAATACGTTTTAAATCTGGTGCCGATGGACTTTCATTTGGATTTGCCTGCATCCAGCGACTTATAAGTCTACGATATGATTCTACTAAAAAAACCCCTGAGCCACAGGATGGATCCAGTACTTTTAGCTTATTAGATTCTCCCTCCCATGGAAGTACTTGATCCATTAGAAAAGTAACAAGATGATATGGTGTATAATGTGCCCCATTCTTTTGTGTTGTGTTCTCATTTTCTTCATGATGAATAAATTTTTGGTAAATATTGCTAATAAGTTCAATTGGAATTACGTCAAAAGAGTATAATGGCCATAAAGCCATTTGTCCCTCTTCAAGATATATGTCTCCCTTTAGCATTCTTTTTAATAAATTGAGGTGCTTTTGAGAAACTTCATATCCATTTTTGTCGACTGCAAAAACATCCCCGTTAAATTTACTATTTAAATATTGAAATAGTTCGTCAGTTGCATTTTTGTCGGAAAGTAAATCAGTGAAGTTTCTTGCATTTGGTAAAAACTTACTGAAAAATCCTTTCGGAAACACGTTGTGACCATTCTTATCTGTCCTATCCTCGAGATACTTGATAAAAATCGAACGCGTTAGAAGATTATGAACAACCTCAATAGGTAAACCCTTTTTAAGCAATTGATTTCTCATAAATTCCAAATTATCCAACAGAGTTTGGTATACCCTGTTTTTATCATTGAAATGTTCGCTACATTTTTGCCAGTAATTACCTGTTAAAAGCTCAGAACTGCAATATTTTTTCAGTTTATCGGATTTAAATTTATTTTTAGCTTTGACAAAGAGTTCCAATTCTTCTATAAATCCAGCTTCATCGTCCAGCTTTTCATTTGGAAGTGTCTTTGGGTGTTCGTATGCATTGTATATGAGAACGACATTAGGTAAAACTATAAACAGAAGTGGAGCTTGCCCCATATTCCAAGCTTGCTTATGCAATTTTGCAATCGCATCGTGATCTCTATATTCCAATTTATGAAAATATATAAGAGGAATACTTTGTCCGCTTTCAGCTTTTAAAAAGAAAACAGCATCTGCACCGAGTTTCTCAGAAACTTGTTTGAAAATATATCTTTGTGATTCATCTTCTGTATCAGAATCAGATTTCACTAAGCCATTTTTTCGCGTATACTTAAGTTGGGAACAAAGATTATCAAATGTTTCATCAACTTTTCTTTCATTTATTGTACTCATCTTATCCCCTCGAACTTGTTACGTCATACTTTAAATTTTTATTCATTTGCATATACAAAGTACACTCTATATAATTAATAAAAATTTTATTTCAATTCATACTATTACTCTTGTTAGTTGTATATGAAATACTTTTTGATGTAGCACCTTCATAATAAAGATTGTCAACCCTCCCCGGTTCGGCCGGCTGGAAATCTCATCCTCGCCAGAATCAAAGAAACTTGTCAGGTTGCCGGTCGCCTTATTTGAGTACACCTCCTCTGCCGTCTGGAATTCAAGGTCTTTGGGCGAGGGTTCACGGCGCGGCTTGGATGCCCAGATAAGGCGGGCTGTGTCCTTCTGGCGCTTTTTCTCACTGCGGAATTGTATTCGTTCTTCCTGAACAGTAAGTTCTGGGAGATTTTCGGGATCTTCATATGACATTTTTATCAGACCTTTTTAGTGTGTATAAAGACACATGGTTAATAAATTTCTGTATTTTGAAACTCAACCAGTAGCCGGTGACCAGTGACTCTTGATTGCGCAAGCACTGCACAACTTCGTTGTGCAGAAATTACCAGTAATTCTCGATTGCGAAGCAATCGAGTGTAGAAATTAACTCTTGATTGCGCTAGCAATCAAGTTGTCGAAGCAATCAAGATAATACGGTTTTGATGCCTGTTGTTACTATGGTAACGATAATTCCTGCAAGCAGTATCCCTGTTGTTATTGCTGGAAGCGAGTGTTTGAATTTTATTCCAAAAACAAACGCTGCTGCACACCCGGTCCACGCTCCTGTTACTGGCAGGGGGACAGCTACAAATAATGCAAGTGCGAGAGTGCCGTATTTCTCAAACCGTTTGTTGTGAGTTCGGTGTGTGTGCGAAAATAACCAGTTGAAGAATTTATCCCACAGATGATACTTTCGCAGGTAGTTTGACACCGGCCCTAAAAATAGTAGTAGTGGTATGACTGGCAGGAAGTTTCCAATCACTGCAAGAATGTAAGCATTGAATGGGCTGAAGTGATATATTCCGATTGCTACAGGTATCCCACCGCGAAGTTCAGATATTGGGAGCATTGAGATAAAGATTGTTGCAAGCCAGTGTGGCAGATTTGAAAAGAGTGAGGTAAGTGCTGTAAGAATTTCAGCACTCATAAAGCCTCGTTTGTGATTGCAAAGTATGCAAGCAGTGCCTCCAGTTGTATTCGCTCATTTGCACCCTCTGTTAGTCGAAAATCTACCTCTCCAATCTTATCAAATAACTTCAGTTTGAGCTTGTCCGGGAGGTTCACTTCAAACATGGCACGATGAAGCTGGATTAACACATCTTCACCAGAGAGACCTTGTTCTAAGAGCAGGTTGTCGAGTTTTGAGCGCGCTGACAGGAAATTGCCCTTTATAGAAACTGTTATAAGCTCTGCTATCTCTGCTGGATGAGCTGTTGCTGTTATCTGGTATATCGTGTCCATATCTATTGTTTTATCTATCATTGCTGCTTCTTGGAGTGCATTGATCGCATGGCGCATGTCTCCATGTGCTACATATTTTATTGCATCGAGTCCATCATCAGTGATGTTGAGTCCTTCCTGTTCTGCAATGTATTGTATCCGTTCCTCCACTGCTTCATCAGATATTGGTTTGAATCGATATATTGCACAGCGGGATTGTATTGGTTCTATAATCTTGGAAGAATAGTTGCAGGAGAGGATGAAACGGCAGCTGCTGGTATATTTCTCCATGGTACGCCTCAGTGCAGACTGTGCATCAGATGTTAGAGCATCAGCTTCATCAAGAAAGATAATCTTAAAATCAGCTTTGCCAAGCGGCACAGTGCGTGCAAAATTTTTAATCTTATATCGCACCACATCGATGCCGCGCTCATCACTGGCATTAAGCTCAATGAAATTGCTTTGCCACTCTTCTCCAAATAACTCCCGTACGATAGAAATGGCAGATGCTGTTTTGCCGACACCCGGCGGTCCTGAAAACATGAGATGGGGCAGGTTCCGCGATACCACATAAGAACGCAAGCGTTTAATAATCTCCTTCTGCCCTACGATATCTTCCAGTTTATTTGGTCTATATTTTTCAATCCAGATAATTTCTCTCAACTTAATACCTCTTATGAGTAACATCAGCTTACATATTATAAGAACTTCGATTGAAATTTGGAATCAATGTCGTATAGTTCTCTGGTATCTCGCGTGGCAGTGAACCAAAACTTCATCAGATTAACCATTCATCCATTAATTTAATATTGGTTTTGGAGAGCTCTTCCTGCCAGTTGAAAAATATAATGAACCGCAGATATCCATAATAAAACCTTAGTTTGAAAGTTACACAAAAAAGAAGTCTCCGCCGTCTGATTTTTATTGCCACCGACGAATTTTAAATAATCCGCCCCGGCATCTTCAGTTCACCCCCCTCCCCCCCGAACATCGCCCAGATGCAGTGTTGCAACACCACCATAAAGGTTATTACCTTGCCATCCATTTTGTTTTGTTTGATGAGTGTAATTGAAGATTACTTTAAAAAAGTGCAAAGCCAGTTGAGCTTTGATGATTTTTTTAAGCGTGTCGAGGAGAAAAGAGAGGTCATGGCAGGTCTGTGCGATGATGATACTTTATGCAGAATGGTATTACAGGAGCTCGGTGTCGACTCGATAAAAAAGATTTCAGAGATAACAGTTGATTCTGGCAATGTTAGTATAAAAGCAAAGATATTATCTGTATCAGAGGTTAGAGATTTCTCACGGGATAATGGAACCACAGGACAGGTATCAAATCTTACAATAGGAGACGAGACTGGCAACATCAGGACAGTATTGTGGGATGATGCAGCAGACTTAGTAAAAACTAAAGAAATACAGAAGGATAGTAACCTGAACATAACTGGCACAGTGCGAGATGGGCAAAATGGACTTGAAATACATGTTGGACGTGGTGGCAGAATAGACATACTTGATCAAGACATCAGTGCACATGTAAACAAGTGCCAGGTAGCAGACATCGGTGAGGGAATGGTAAGTGTCAACCTCACAGCAAAAATAATTGATGCAGGCAATCTCAGGTTCTTCACACGCAGAGATGGGGGTGAAGGAAAAGTGAGAACTGTGACACTTGGCGATCAAACAGGTAAAATAAACCTCACACTCTGGGATGAATCTGCAGAGATGATGCTTGTAGAAGATGAGGTTATTGAAATAACAAATGCCTACTCAAAAAAGAATAATTACACAAACAACATAGAACTGCAGTTAAGCCGTGATGGCCTGATAAACAAGACTGAGGCTCATGTAGATTATGATGAGAAAATAACACCCATCGGCGACATTGAGTTAGACAACACCTACAGCATACAGGGCTTTGTAAGCGGTATTGGTGAAATCAGAGAATTTACACGCAGGGACGGCAAAACAGGGCAGGTTGCAAACGCCCACATCTCAGACGATACAGGACGTGTAAAAGCAACACTCTGGGGAGACCAGGCCAACATAATCGATGAAATCGATATTGGAAGTGAAGTAATGATCACCAGTGCAATGGCAAAGACCGGACTCAACGAAGAAATCGAACTTAACCTTGACTGGAATAGCAAAGTAAAAATACTGCGAAAATAAACAGAAGGCACTTGTATACTTGTATATTACCTACACACTCCGTGTGTAGAAATAACGAACAACATGAGTAGAAATAACGAACTGCATGCAACATGAGTAGAAATAACTCTTGATTACGCAGGCACTGCATACTGCGTATGCAGAAAATAACTCTTGATTGCACAGCAATCAAGGAGTGATGATATGACATCAGAAGATGGACTCTCAATAATCATCAGGTACAAAACTGAGATCGCAACAGTGATTGCTGTTTTTTTTCTGTTTTTGCTGTTTTTTTTTGTGCTCTCCCCACTTCTTGATGGTATCGTACTCGGGATTGTGTTTGCTTACGTTGCTCGCCCTATAAAAACTGTCTTTGACAGTCGCTCTAAAACTGGATCTGCTGTCATTGCTACTGCAGCAATTACAGTGCCTATTTTTTCAATTCTTGGTCTTGGCCTCATTGAAATTAGTAATAAAATCGTATGGATGATGCACAATAAGGATGTATTGATAGCCGAGCTCAATACACTCTATTCAAGGCTGGATATTCCTGAGGTGATATACACTCAGATTCATTCTGCTTTTATAAATCTTTCAAACACTCTTATGCCTGCTCTGGCACAACTGCCTTTGTTTGACTATGCCAAGGTTATTGGTCTGGCCACTATTAATATTGTGATTTCTGTCATAGTGTGTTTCTATCTTTTAAGAGACGGCGAAGATGGTATAAATCGTTTTCTTGATCTGATACCATCAAACAGGCTGGATGTCACAAAAAAATTCCTGGCTGAACTTGACGGGATTCTTACTGCCATCTATATTGGTAATGTATATACTGCAATCATTGTTGCTGTTGTATCGCTGTTTATATTTTTGTTCTTTGGCTTTTCAAGTGTACTTGCATTGTCAGCTTTGATCTTTCTTGCAGCCCTCATACCATTGTTCACTGGATGGATGATACTTCTTCCACTTGCGATTTATAAGTACATTCTCATGGGACCTGCTGAGGCAGTGACCTTTTTTATCGTTGCATCCATCGTTATCTATGGTCCCCCTGAACTTATTATTCGCCCCTATATTATTGGTAGCAAATCTGGCATTCATCCACTGTTAATCATTCTTACCTTTATCGGTGGTGGTTTTGTTGGTGGTATTTCAGGATTCTTCCTTGCCCCAATGCTTCTTGGCGCACTTATTGCTGCATATCGCGTGTATGTACCCTGGAAAAAAGATCACATACACTCACACTCGGATTAATCAGATACTTATTTCACCCTACAGAACGTAAGATGAGGTTATCATGCCAGAGCTAATCGATACCTACTGTACAAACTGCAAATATGTTACTATTCACACGATACTTAAAGGAGCACCAAACCAGGTGGTACAGTGCACAGGATGTGGCAGCATTCATCCCATGACTGCCAAAAAAGAAACAATGCATGCAATTAAAGTGGTTGTAAGCAGCGAAGATAAAACAACGCATTATACCATCTTAAAACCAGCAGATGAGCAGGTAAAAATAGGGGATGAATTTATCATAAAAACAGAAAACGATGGTGCGACCATTGTTCATGTAACCTCCATTGAATCTGAAGCTCGCAGACTGTCACATGCTGCTGTAAAAAACATCAAGACGGTCTGGACTCGAGATATAGAAGAGATTATTTTAAAGGTGGCAATCAATCTTGGACAGAAAACAAAATCTATCAAATATAAAGTACAAGGAGATAAAGAATTTATCATCGGTTCAACAGAACATCACAAGAGTGGGTCATACATAATAAAAAAAATAAAACTTCGAGATAGGGGTTTCGTGTTTAGAGAGGGCAGCCAAGTACTTGCGAAAGATATACAGCGCATCTTTGCTGAAGCCGGAAAGAGGAAAGATATGGAACAAGATTAACCGGAGACCTGATGGAATTTAGCAGAAAAAGAGCACGACTTGTGGAAGGGCTCGAGTATCACGGCATAGATAGTCGCGTGCTTGGTGCGATGAATAGAGTGCCGAGACATATATTCGTGTCAGATCCACAAAAGGAATATGCATATCAAGACACTCCTTTGAGCATTGGAGCTGGGCAGACCATATCAGCACCGCACATGGTTGCAATCATGTGCAATCTTTTAGACCTTAGAGAAGGCATGAGCGTTCTTGAAATAGGAACAGGTTCGGGATACCACGTAGCAGTAATTGCAGAACTGGTTGGAAAAACAGGGCACGTGTACACAGTCGAGTGCATCGAACAACTCGCATATTTCGCAAGAGATAATCTCAAAAAAACCGGGTATACCAATGTTACGGTAATAATCGAAGATGGCTCTCTTGGTCTGCCAGAATATGCACCTTACGATCGAATCAGTGTTGCTGCAGCAGCACCAAAAGTACCACAAACATTAATCGACCAGCTTAAGGAGGGCGGAAAAATGGTGATACCGGTGGGTTCATTCCCGCAAGAATTATACCTTATAACAAAAAATATTGAAGTAACAATGGTAAAAAAAGGTGGTGTCTCCTTTGTACCTCTAAAAGGCAAATATGGATTTTAGTTTCTCTTACCAGAGATACACTGGAAAAATAGATTGAACAACCAAAAATGCAGTCAAATCATTTGAAAGTTGTTCATTAAAATAAAAAAATAAATATTATAAAAATATTTAGAACATAAAATTTTATGTCCCAACAATTACATCTTAATAATCATATCAATATCGTCTGAAACTACCTCTGCCCCTTTTTTCAGCTTTTTTCTTGTCTCTGCACTCTTTGCAGCGTCTGGGTTCGTCAAATCCTTTTTCTTCAAAAAATTCCTGCTCTCCTGCTGTGAAAATGAACTCTTCACCACAATCCTGGCAAGTTAATGTCTTATCTTCCATATTTCAATTCCTTTTTATTTTTTATCAGTATTTTAACATCAGTCGTATTTACATGTATGCTCGATAATCAAAAAGACTTCGAAGGATGCAAAAACACTTGACCGTTCAGTATTCTTCCAGGTTTGTCTGATGTCAACTTACTTCACCCATATTAAGTCATCACTACTTAATAAAGCTATGCTAATCAGACATCATGTTTGCAAACCAGATCATACCTAAAAAAAGAGATGACTTTTAAGCCAAAAAGCTAATTTTGTAACTTTAAATATTATTATCTGAAACTACCTCTGCCCCTTTTTTCAGCTTTTTTCTTGTCTCTGCACTCTTTGCAGCGTCTAGGTTCGTCAAATCCTTTTTCTTCAAAAAATTCCTGCTCTCCTGCTGTGAAAATGAACTCTTCATTGCAGTCCTGGCAAGTTAATGTCTTATCTTCCATATTCAATTCCTTTTTATTTTTTATCAGTATTTTAACATCAGTCGTATTTACATGTATGCTCGATAATCAAAAAGACTTCGAAGGATGCAAAAACACTTGACCGTTCAGTATTCTTCCAGGTTTGTCTGATGTTAACTTACTTCTTTCATATTAAGTCATCACTACTTAATAAAGCTATGCTGACCAGACATCATGTCTGCAAACCAGATCATACCTAAAAAAAGAGATAGACTTTTAAGCCAAAAAGCTAATTTTGTAACTTTAAATATGGATGAGTGTATGAAGAAACTGGTGTCTGCCTGAGTCTTTGAGAGGATGGATGATGTGTAGATTTTGTTCTGGCGGCACGGTTGAACGAATAATCCTGTTTATTGGGGGCGGGTTTTTTCGTATGATTTTATTGTTCTGGAGGCGTTCTTAAATGTCATTGTCATTCCTGCCATCGGTAAGTACCGAGACTTTCATGCAGATAATGCCTTTAATCGCTCTAATTGGAGTTGTAATAGGTCTTATCGCCCTGTACTCTAATCATAGAAAATCAAAAAAGGTTGATGATATAAAACAGGTGACGCATGTCCCCCAGACTGATACTGGTGCCCCGAATATAAACATTACAAATTGTATAATAAACATCAACGAAACCCCTGTCGAGAAATTCGGTGAAGCTGAAACTCTGGCTAAAGTAAGAAAGTGTCTTGAAACGTGTGTGCCTGAAATCGTGGGAACAATCAGTAAAGGTGTTGAGGTTACTCTTGATAAAGACGAACTTTCTCTGGTGGACGCTGTTAAGGAAAAAGCAGAACAGTACAGAAAAACAAAAAACGAGTTGTTGAAGGATTCAGGAATTTTAACTACTCTTGGCAATGATGCATATTACCTTGGGCAGATGGACAATGCACTCGAATACTACAAAGAGGCTTTAGAGATCGATGAAGAACTAAAAGACAAACGGGGAAAAGCAACAGACTTGAACAACATTGGAATTTTGTACCAGGACTGGGGTAAGCCTGAGAAAGCACTTGAATACTACAAAGAGGCTTTAGAGATCGCTGAAGAACTAAAAGACAAACGGGGAAAAGCAACACGCTTGAACAACATTGGACTTGTATACAAACAGTGGGGTAAGCCTGAGAAAGCACTCGAATACTACGAAGAATCGCTTACTATTTTTGAGGAACTTGGAGCTGTGCAAAGTGCTGAAACCGTGAAAGGAAATATTCGTTCAATTACACAGTAGTGTGAAAATCACCGTGCATTGACAATGCCTTTCTACGCAACTGTTCGAGCATGTTTGACCAGATGCCCGATCTCCGGAAGAATGAGCCTGGTTAAGGCAATACGCACGCCATCAGGCGAGCCCGGCAGGCAGAATACGATAACATCCTTGTTGATTATGCCTGCTGCTGCACGGCTTAACATTGCAGCAGTACCTATATCCTCCCTGCTCAATTCTCTAAAAAACTCGCCAAATCCTGGTATTTCACGAATAAAGAGCGGAGATACTGCTTCTATTGTAACATCCATTGGTGATATGCCAGTCCCGCCACTGATAATTATTGCATCAACCTGCTTTTGAACCTTTTCAACTGCATCTGTGATTTTGCTTACCTGGTCAGGCACAAGAAGATAAGACCGAGCCGCATGCCCTGCCTCTTTAACCAGTTCTATCATAAGTTTGCCTGAGCCGTCTCCAGTGTCACCGGGATTTAAAGCCCCTGTATTTTTTTCATATCTTGAAGTGCTGACTGTTATTATTGCAAATTTTAGATGCGCTGGTGTGTGTTTTTTGTGTTCTGCCGACGACATAATTTTTACATTCCAAATTTTTTCATCATTTTTTGGATATTAAAATTGCCACCTCGTAAACCTTTCATAGCTTTCTGCATGGTTCTGTGGTATTTTATTAGCTCGCGCACCACATCAATATCGTTTCCAGAACCGTGTGCAATTCGAAACATTCGTGAGCTGTTTATGATTCGTGGATCTTCAAGCTCTCTGTCGTTCATAGAATCCATGACCACTTTGTATTTGTCAAGACGGTCTGTTGTTACCTGGTACATATCGTCTGAGACTTTAAGTCCAAGTTTCCCCATGGGCAGCATCTGCATCACGTTTTTAAGTGGCCCAAGCTTGTTAATAGCTTTAAGCTGTTTGTACATATCCTTCAGTGTGAACTTGCCCTGCATCATGTCTTCAATATTAAACTCCTCTTCATCGATGGATTCTTCTGCTTTTTCAATCAGGGTCTTGATATCTCCCATACCAAGCAGGCGTGATATGAATCGGTCTGGCTCGAACTTCTCAAAATCTTCTGGTGTCTCCCCTGCACCAATAAATGCAATTGATGAGTCGGTCTCCGAGACCGCTGAAAGTGCTCCACCACCTTTGGCAGTACCATCAAGTTTCGTTATGATAATGCCTGTGATGCCAATGGAGTTATTGAATGCCCTTGCCTGTTCGCTTGCCTGCTGACCCATTGCAGCATCGAGAACTAGAAACTTGTGATCAGGCTTTACTATTTCGTAAATATCCTCCATTTCTTGAATCAACTCCGATTCAAGTGCATGCCTCCCGGCAGTATCTATAATCCTGACATCATATTTTTCCATCAGGGGGAGCCCGTGTTTTACAATCTCCACTGCGTTTGGATTACCAACTTCACCATAAAAAGCAACATTGGTGCGTTCACAGAGTGTTTTGAGCTGCACATAAGCACCGGGACGATATGTATCTGCACACGTGACTGCCGGCTTGAGTCCCTTGCGCTGAAAATAGCGCGCAAGCTTGACTGTGGTAGTTGTCTTACCTCCACCCTGCAAACCAACCATCATAATGGTCTGCTTGCCAAGCTTGATATCGCTGCTTCGACCTATAATATTAATTAATTCCTGGTACACGATGCGAACCACGTGTTCACGCGGGTTTATTCCAGCAGGTGGCTTCTCCTTCAATGAACGCTCCTTTATTTGCTTTGAAAGCTTCATCACAAGCTTCACATTCACATCAGCCTGCAAGAGTGCCCGCTGGATGTCCTTGACCAGTTCACTGACTGTACGCTCATCGATTCGACCGGCACCAGCAATCCTTCTCAGTACATTCTGCAAAGACCCGCCAAGTTTATCAAGCACCATAATAACTCCTCAATCATGCTTCAATGGAAAACATATTACATAAATTAGACGGTTTTCAGGTTGTAACCATGCACAACCACACACTCCGTGTGCGGAAAATAACTCTCGATTGTGCAAGCACTGCACAACTCCGTTGCACAGAAGCCCTATCCATGCCACGCCCAGACTGTGAGTCCGAGGCATCAACGGGCTGGGGGTCTGGCGATTGGATAAGCTACGAGCAGAAGCCGGGGTGGACTTAGATATTATTCGTTATATCCTCCAGCTCTGCTGGGGGGAGCTTCATTAACATTTTGCGAATATTTAACGTTAATACTCTGTTATTGATGTATGAAATCCTTAAAATGTCCCTTATTGCTTTATTCTCGAAATCACTTTATAATTTCGTTTCTTTTCATTATTTCGCAGGTTTTCAAAGAAGATATGCAGGTCATAATTTGCATGTTTTGCAAGCTCTTCACCTGCTTTGCGGACGTCTTGGACAATTGGGTCTTTCCACATGGATTACACCTCCATTAATTCTTCTGGCGTACAAATAATCGGTGTGTGAATGCCAAGAGAATTGTTTATCATTACCAATTTTTTAATAACTTCACCATTCGCAAGATGGGTACAATTCCATGTTACAAGATAATCAATGTTGTGTGTAGAAGCAAGAGCAAGATGAGCAGCATCGCGAAAAGATTTTTCAGGAATGTCCAATCGTTCCATATATATTTTAGCCATTTCTTCAACCTTATTGTCTAATTCCAGGTGAGGAAAATCTATTAGCTCTTTTAGTCTCCTTTTAGCAGCCTCAGGGTCACCAAAACTGGCTTCTTCAATTACAACCTCCGAAATAAAAACATCATATCGCTCTACAGCCTTATGCCACCATTGTCGTGTAATTTCCTGATGAGCTAGGACTATAATATCCCGGCTGGGCTTGGAAGTATGATAACTTACAACACTTGTATCAAGATATATTGATTCTTTCATTAAATAGTTACATCTTTCATAGAAAATCATTTCTATGACCTCTGTTTGCAACAGGGACTATAAACTCCTGTGCGAATCGATCCAAAATGTTCAAACTTGCCAGATAATCCGCATCACCGGCAAAGCCACATTTCTTGCATTTA
>WNEG01000018.1:0-7716 GCA_012910725.1 Candidatus Ethanoperedens thermophilum
CAACACCACGTAATGTGACAGCCACTGTGTATTGCAGAGCCAGGTTACTGATTTATTTCCTGCACAACGAAGTTGTGCAGTGCTGTACTCAGTCACAGTCAGGTTAGCCACTGTACTTTCCTTGTATGAAAAACAACCCTTTTATATCACAAGCCACCATTAGTGGCTGTTTATAGTAGGGCTTGTGGTCTAGCTGGTCATGACATCGCCTTTACACGGCGGGGATCCGGAGTTCAAATCTCCGCGAGCCCATCTTAAATCACTTGCATGCGAGTTTTAGTTACTTTGAGAAAGTATTTGTGTGAAGGCTGCCATTGTTCGTATTGATGTTTGTTGTGAAGTTTGGAGGAAGCCTGGTTGATTACGCAAGGGATGTGGTCACCGATCTTGTGGCTTATGCAAACAAGAGTGGCCAGTGTATTCTTCTTGTCCCGGGAGGCGGCATTTTTGCTGATATGGTAAGAAATGTGGATGCACGTATGCACCTCTCGTCTGATACATCTCACTGGATGGCTCTGCTTGCAATGGAACAATATGGTTTGTTGTTATGTGATGGGACCGGTGCCGGTTTGGTGAGAGAGAAACCTTGTGGTACTGGAGTGTTTGTGCTTCTACCATACCATCTATTTTGCATGGAAGATTGTATGAAACAACACAGCTGGGATGTAACTGGTGATACTATTGCTGCATGGATTGCCAATGAATATAAATCTGATTTTATTAAAGCTACTGATGTGCAGGGCATATATATTAAAGGAGATGTTGTTGAGGAGATGTGCGCTTCAAAGCTTTCAGGTCTTGACACCTGCATTGATCATGCCCTCCCAGGCTTTCTTTTAACAAATGGTCTTGCATGCCGTGTTGTCTGTGGATGCAGTGCTGAACCGATCATCATAGCTATTGAACAAGATCGCGGCGGCACATTAATCAAAAGCTGCTAAGGATAGATAAATGGTGACTGGATGACACTAATAGCGGGTGTGGATGAAGCAGGCAAGGGACCGGTTATTGGACCTATGTGTGTTGGAGGCGTACTGACAACAGATGTGGGACGGTTAAAAAAACTTGGTGTGGATGATTCAAAAAAACTCACCCCAAAGAAGCGTGAAAGATTATCAGAACAGATTAAAAATATAGCAGATAAGACGTTTGTGCTTGAGGTTAGTGCAGCACAGATCGATGAATTTCGCAAGGTAATGACCATGAATGAGGTGATGGTAATCTGCTTTGCAGGGGTGCTTAAAGAACTAAAACCAGAGTTTGCATACCTTGACGCTGCCGATGTCAAACCAGAGCGGTTTGGTAGATTGGTCGGCGAGAGATATGAACACAAGATAGAGATAATCTCAGAGCATCATGCGGATGAGAAATATCCTGTTGTGTCTGCTGCATCCATCATTGCAAAGGTAAAACGAGACGAACTGGTAAAAGAATTGAGCATAAAAATGGGATTATCGATTGGCAGTGGTTATCCGTCAGATCCTAAAACAAAAAGATTCCTTGAGGATTGGATACGCACTCACAAGGAGTTTCCCCCATTTGTGCGCAAGAGCTGGAAAACAGTGTCTAAATATAGTAGGTCAAAATGAGTCGTGAGAATTTGTGTGATCTCGTGGTTCGTATCATTTCTTACTTAGGTTTGATTATGACAAATAAAAAAAAATTTGGCTCTTCGCTGTTCAACACATAATCATTCTCTGAGCATATATTCATCAATATTTTTTTCCACCATTTCTCTTTTTCTTCTATGCTCTTTGAGATAATTATTAACTTTTTCTATGAAATATTCTTTAAGTTCTCCTGTTAACATGCTTCCGTCTCTGTAATCCTGTGCTACTTGCGCAAGTTTCCTGTCGTCTTCCTCAAAGAAATATTTTAAATAAAGAAAAGATACGTCTATGTCAGGGTTACC
The DNA here is from genome assembly GCA_012910725.1 of Candidatus Ethanoperedens thermophilum. Lineage (GTDB taxonomy): Archaea > Halobacteriota > Methanosarcinia > Methanosarcinales > EX4572-44 > Argoarchaeum > Argoarchaeum thermophilum. The sequence goes on from WNEG01000018.1 coordinate 1,913, forward strand.
CCCCTTTTCCCTGTGTTCTTTGATGCTTGGCTGTCCCCCTGAAAATGCATATTTATGTACCTTACTGGAAACGGCAGCTTCATCATCACTCAGCCATATAGCATTATTTCCACTGGAACTCATTTTGGGCCCTTCCAGTCCTGGTGCCAATTTTTTGTGAATTGCAGCAGGCTTTTGAAAGCCGAACCTCTCTGCTATATCTCTTGTTAACCTCATGAATGGATCCTGGTCTATCCCTATCGGCACTAACGTTTGATGGTACCCCTCTATAAATTGTGGGTATAGTATATGTGCTGCTTGCATTGCTGGATAGAATACCCAGCCAATGTTATTTTCTGGTTTCAATCCAAAAACAGCTTTTGCTGTAGAATATGTTATTTTCTTAGCAACCTGGGAAGCATATCTGTATATTTTCGTGTGCTCGAAATCCTTGTAAACGATCGTTTTCTCTGGATCAAAACCTATTGCCAGTATATCCAGTATATTATCATCTGCAAATCTTTCCACATCCCCAACGTTCAGATATTCCTTTATATAGAATTTCTCGTCATCTGATACAGGAATATACACAGTGCATCCATACGCATCCTGGAAGTATTTCGGTATGGCATATAGAGTCAAATGTCCTATATGCATCCTCTCGGAGGGCCCTCTCCCACTAACTACAGAAACCCTTTCTTTGTTATCGTAAGCATTAAGCCATTTATCCAGATCCCTGTGAGAAAAACACATACCTCTTCTAACAGGAGGTGGCAACGGCAGCTTCAATCTTGAAAACAGATGGTTATCTATAGACCGGGTGCCAAATTCTTTTATCAATCTATTATAGTCAATATCCCCTTCGACTTCCCACGGAGTTATAGACATATAAGTGGCATCTTCTCCGTTCTGAAGATCTTCATAACTCAAGAATTCTTTCAGCATCTTCTAAAGAGGTTGTTTTACCTGTGACATATTCTTTCATGGCTTCGTTTAAATCTGCTCTATCCTCTTCGTTTAGTACAAGCACGTATTCAGATAATATCTCTTCCATATTCTTTGTCCTCTTATTTAATTCATCCAGATCCTGCTTCAATAAAAGCAATCCTTCTAACCCCCAAAAGACACACTACTGCCAACACTTAAAAGTTTCGTTAAATTGTGCCGCATCTCTATAAAATTATATATTTTCTATTCTTCGCTCAAACTCTCTGCAAGTTTGGTATCAATTATTACATGGTCCCTGACTGAACGTACTGATGCAAAAGGTATGTACATAATATTGCCCTTCATTTTGAATTTGGTATCGGTGGCATGGTTTGGCTTTACTACCAGGTCTTTAAGCTCGCCAGTTCTGGTATTTATTATTATATTTACAGCTATTCCAAGTTCCACCCCATCAATGCTGGTTACAGATTTGCGAGACATGTTTTTTGCAAATACTTTTTCCATGTTTTATTCCTCTTATCTGTATCCTATATATGATTTTTGTTCTTTTGGTCTACCGCCTTTAAACTGGTCTTTGAGGCGTTCATAGTAGTCCATTATATTCTCTGCAAGACTTGGGCGTACTTTTTTGAGTGCTTCTCTAAAGTGTTCCATTTCTACTTTTTCTGTGTTTATATCTTCTCTTAAAGCCAACATCACTGCTTCTCTGCAGACCGCCTCTATGTCTGCCCCTGTGTATCCCTCCGTTACCTCTTTAAGCTCTTCAAAATCAACATCACTTGAAAGCGGTGTGTTTCTGGTATGTATTTTAAATATTTCAAAGCGTCCTGTTTTGGATGGCGATTCGAGCAGCACCATTCGATCAAAGCGTCCCGAGCGTATTAAGGCCGGGTCTATGATATCAGGACGATTGGTGGCAGCTATGATAATCACATCTTCGAGTACTTCAAGACCATCAATCTCAGTTAGCAATTGATTGACCATTCGCTCTACTGCTCTGTTGGTTTCGCTGCCGCGTATCGGAGCTATAGCATCAATCTCATCAAAGAAGATAATCGACGGTGAGACCTGTTTTGCTTTTTTGAATATGTTTCTAATAGCTTTCTCAGATTCTCCCACCCACTTGGATAGCAATTGTGGTCCACGTACGCTGATAAAATTGGCTGCCGTTTCGTTGGCTACTGCCTTTGCAATGAGTGTTTTGCCTGTGCCGGGGGGCCCATAAAGAAGAATGCCTTTTGGCGGGTGAATACCCATCTTTTTGAATTTTTCAGGCTGTGTAAGTGGCCATTCAACAGTTTCAAGTATTTCCTGTCGTACTTTTTCGAGGCCGCCAATGTCCTCCCACGTGTTTGTTGGAATTTCAATCAGTGCTTCCCGCATAGCTGACGGTTCAACTTCTTTTAGTGCATCATCAAAATCTTTTTGTACAACTTTCATGCTTTCAAGAAGCTCTTTTGGTATTTCTTCATCAAGGTTTATCTGTGGAAGGTATCTACGCAGTGTCTTCATCGCTGCTTCTTTGGCAAGGGCTGAAACATCCGCACCAACAAACCCGTGCATTTTGTCAATCATTGCATCAATATCCACATCTTCTCCAAGAGGCATGCCTCGTGTATGTATCTGGAGTATTTCTTTTCGTTCTTCTCTATTGGGTACGCCGATTTCTATTTCACGATCAAATCTGCCCGGTCTTCGAAGTGCAGGGTCTATTGCATCGATTCGGTTGGTAGCACCGATTACCACAACTTCCCCCCGTTCCTCAAGACCATCCATCATCGTTAAAAGCTGAGCCACGACACGCCTTTCTACTTCACCTGTCACTTCTTCTCTTTTTGGTGCTATTGAATCAAGCTCGTCTATGAAGATGATGGCCGGGGCATTCTGGCTTGCTTCTTCAAATATTTCACGCATGCGATGTTCACTCTCGCCATAGTATTTGGACATTATTTCAGGTCCTGCTATAGCTATAAAATGCGCACCAGATTCATTTGCTACCGCTTTTGCAATGAGTGTTTTGCCTGTGCCGGAAGGCCCATGCAGTAGAATGCCTTTTGGCGGCTCAATACCAAGTTGGTTGAATATCTCAGGATGTTTCATCGGCAGTTCAATCATCTCACGCACCCGCTGTATTTCTTTACTTAATCCGCCGATGTCTTCATAAGTTATGCCAGTAGCCATGCTTTCAAAACCGCTAACAGGCTTTTCATGCAGTATCATCTCTGTTTCACCGGTGATTAATACTACCCCGTCCGGCACTGTTTCTGCAGCTATAAGTGGTATAGCCTGTCCTGTCACTACTCGCCCGATGAAAGGATGTTCCATGGTACTCATCACAGGCATTACATCGCCTCTGGCAATCGGCCGCTTCAATAGTTGTTTTTTAACCATCCCGGGAGCGTCCCCGCCGAACTGAATTCTTGCACCCTCTGGTGGGGCAAGTACTACTTTCACTGCATCATGAACATCGGCTTTTTGCACTTTGACAACATCACCAATGCTTGCTCCTGCATTCTGTCGTATGAATCCATCAACCCTGAGAGCCCCCTGGTCCCAGTCTATTCTATCTGCTCGCCATACCTTTGCACCAGTGACTTTTTTGCCCTCTATTTCGATAATGTCTCCAGGCGAAAGCTTGAGGGCGAGCATGGTCTGGGGGTCAAGTCTTGCAATGCCCCGACCCGAATCATTTGGATATGCTTTTGCAATTTTAAGTTTAATTTGTTGAATATGACATTCCTCCAGTGATGTAACTGTATAACTCAGTCATGTACTACATTATATATATTAGTTTCTTTTATAGATTAACACGTGAACATTTTCAAAGATTTCTGTGTGTTCCTTCGGGTTGTTTAAAAAATCAAGTTCCAGAGGGTGTTCTATTAGATGGTACATATCAGCCCCATGGACAAGACCAATAAGTCCAGGATTTGACTTCTCAATCTTGCGTAGTTTTGAAATGGTTTTATAGTTTGGATTTTTAATCATTCCACCCTCTAAGAAATAATATGCTGCACCTCTTAGCCCACATACTGGCTCATATATTGATGTGAAACTGGATGATACCCAGTTGCTCATTTTCAATACATCATTTGAATTATTAATGGTAACATGTCCATAATTGGGTGGTATAATTACAACATCCCCGGCTTTTGCATGAATTAACACAACATCTTCAGCAACACCGTCTTCTGCCTTTTGTAGGAGATATTGAGCTTCCCCCTCGAGTACCTGGTATACCTCTGTATAGGATAACGTTTGTCCAGCTATGAGGGGGTGACAGTGACCCGCTGTTTTAACATACTCCTCCCCAAACATCAGTGGTGGAATAACAGTGATATCATATCGCAGATGGTTGGCATCCATTAGCTTTTTATCTTGTCTATTTTTGTATAGTCCCCGGTACATATAATATACAGGCATGTCTTCTGATTGTTCAAACCACTTCTGATCATACAGTACATCTTTTAGATCGGAAAGCATCCTCACATCTGCCTTCCATGCAGTTCCAGCAAAACTTAGTGTATCCCACATCATAGCAGATCAACTTAGGATAATCTTACTATATTATATTATCTGTTAGAGAGGGTGTGGAACGAAGCAATCAAGTTGTCGAAGCAATCGAGGTGTGCAGTACTCTCATGTTTGTTTTTTTTGTTGCGTCTTCTGCCACTGTTCAAAGTTGCATTGCGGACAGCCGAGCTCCCATGGTCGTCTGCCTTTGTTGATGATTTTAATGTGATAAAGTTTATGAACCTCACACTCTTTATCTGTCACGATGATTTGCCCGGTCTTGGGAAGCGGTAGCAAAAACGTACAATCAGGGTAACCGGTACAGCCAACAAATCTTCCACCTTTTCGTGAGCGGCGTACAATTATATCACTATTACAAAGAGGGCATTTGCCAAGTATTTTATCCTCATGAACACCTTCCTTAAGCATCTGTGAAATCTGATCTTTATTTGCTGATAGGTCTTTGAACACGGCCTCAAGCATGGTTCTTGATTCTTCCACCACACTGTCCTCGCTGGTTCTGCCTTCTGCAATGTTATCCATATCTTCTTCAAGTTTTTTTGTCATGTCTGGCTCTGTTATGGTCGAAGCATATTTTTCAAGTGAGTCAATAAGTGACATTGCTATTTTGGTTGGCTGGAGTGGATTCCCATGTACATAGGCTCTGGAATAAAGTTTGCCGATAATTTCATGCCTGGTTGATTTAGTGCCAAGCCCGAGATCCTCCATCAGCTTAATAAGACGTCCCTGGCCATATCGTGAAGGCGGCTGGGTTTCCTTATCCAATAGTTCAATTTTTGAAACATGCAGTTTCTGTCCTTTTTCAAGTACAGGGAGGATTCGATCTTCTGGCTTGTTGTATGGATAATACCCTCGCCAGCCAGCATCGACCAGACGTGCCCCATTTGCCTTGAAGTTCTCACCATTGATATCGATTAAGACTTTGAGGGTTTTCCATACTGTCTCACCAGCAAAAGTTGCAAAGAATCTGCGCACCACGAGTTCATAAATCTTCCATTCATCTTCTTTTAATTGATCACGAGGGACAAGAGATGAAGGGTGTATTGGTGGATGGTCGGTGGTCTCTTTTTTACCTTTTGTTGGGACAAGTTTAGTTTTTAATAGTGTTTTTGCATGTTCTGAAAACTCGCTTTTTAAAAAGAGAGAGATGATTTCCTTTGCATTCATTGTTGAAGGATATACCGTGTTATCAGTACGAGGGTATGAGATGAAACCATTAACATACAAACCTTCAGCAAGTCTCATAGCAACTGACGTCGTAATACCGATGCTACTTGCAGCCCGCAGAAACTCAGTAGTATTAAAGGGTGTAGGCGGTTTTTCAACTCGCACTCCTTCCTCGA
>WNEG01000018.1:7917-15107 GCA_012910725.1 Candidatus Ethanoperedens thermophilum
TCAACCCCGATCAATTCCCCTTCGCGGTCATAGTCAGTGGCAATGGTAACATGCGCTGCCTTCTTGCCAAGAGCTGTAAGTGTGTCAACAATTTTTTTTTGGACTGGAACAGTAACAATATCAGCTCGAATAAGTTCAGTCACTTCGCTCTTCTGCCAGTTGTTAAACTCTTCTGGAAAATCAATACCAACAACATGCCCACTTAGACCCATGACAATGGCATCATCAAACATGTAGGTGTCCACCCCGCCAACTCTCTTACGAACAGCTTTTTTATTTGCAAGTATGGCAGAGATTCTCTTTGCAGTATCGTGTTTTTCTGTAACAATAAGATGCATCAGTCGCTCCCACAGTTCGAGTTGATATAATAAATAGATTGGGGTAATGAGAGACTGTCACGTCATCTGGTGTGTATCAATTTGCTTGAAGCTTTTTTCAATCGATTCATCGCAGCAAGTCCAACCCCTTCCACACTAAACGAGCCGTCAGCAATGATTAGCTCAACACGTTGTTTATCAAGCAATCTTAGAGAATAGAACAGGTTTCTCGCAATCGATTTTACATCGCCTCTTGATCCAAGTATGATTTTTCTCCCCTTATCTCCAACAGTCTCTGCCGTCTCTTTACACAGTAAAAGACCAATTTTTCCTTCATATTCTTCTGCAAGCTTTTTGATTGCACCAGCGACATCATCTCCTGTTACAAGCACCACTGTTGCTTCTGGAGAGTAATGAGCATACTTTACACCAGGAGAGTGTGGAACATTAACATCTTTCGGTGTGCTGACCCGTATTCTTCCTACAATTTCCTGCAGCGCCTCAATTCCTACCCCCCCAGGTCTCAGCAGTGCTGGAATATTCCCGGTAACATCTATTACTGTGGATTCAACCCCTATAACAACTCTACCACCATCGATGATCATATCAATCTTTCCTCCAAGATCGTCCATCACGTGCTGTGCAGTGGTCGGGCTTGGCTTGCCTGAAGTGTTCGCACTTGGGGCCGCTATTGGGACGCCAGCCTCTTTAATCAACCCAAGAGCAACCGGGTGGTCTGGCATTCTCACTGCAACAGTATCAAGCCCACCCGTGGTAACGTCTGGAACTATATTTTTTCTTGGCAGTACAAGTGTCAAAGGACCTGGCCAGAAAGCATCCATCAACACCTGTGCAATTTTTGGAGTGCTCTTTGCAATACGCTTAACCTCATCTATGCAGGACACGTGTACAATCAGGGGATTATCTGCCGGGCGTTCCTTGGCATTAAAGATGTTTTTTACAGCTTGTTGGTTTAATGCATCTGCCCCGAGCCCATACACTGTTTCAGTGGGAAACGCAACCAATCCGCCATGTCTAATAACCTCCCCGGCAAAACGGCAGACTTCCACAGTGTTGTGCTGGTTGAAGTATAATATGCGTGTGGGTTTACTAAAAATGGGCTCTTCTGGAATCATCAAACTAAAAATAAAGACTAAACAACAATACGATCGTTTGGTATATACACTTGTAACTACATGACCAAAAAATCAGTGAAGAGCACATCGCTGGTTTTTGGGATGGTGCCACTACAGATAAACACCACCAATGAAACCGTAAGTTATGTGTGCGTGATATTTGCTATCCTTGATTGCTTCGACAACTTGATTACTACGTAATCAAGAATCGTTTTCTGCATACGAAGTATGCAGTGCTTCGCAATCAAGAGTCTACTCAAATCAAGAGTTTTTCTGCACACGAAGTATGCAGGCTAATAATTTCTTACTACCATTACCGGTATCTTTGAAATTCGTGTGACTTTGTCAGAGACACTTCCGAGTAAAAACCTGTCAAGACCGCTTTTACCAAGACTCCCCATCACGATAAGGTCTGCTGGCAGTTCTTCTGAGAATTTTATTATCTCTTCTGCTGGATGCCCTTCAGATATCTTCTTTTCAACTTCTACTCCTGCTTTTGCTCCAATCTCTGCTATTTTTTTCGTTGCTTCTACCCCTTCTTCTCGAAGATATTCATGCACGTTCCCCCATGCCACACTGATGCTGCTGGTTGTTGGAATCGATGTGTCCACCACGTACAAAGCATATACTTTTGCTTTGGTATTTCGTGCAAGCTCCACTGCATATCTTACAGCTCTCTCAGTCTCTTTTGAACCGTCAGTTGCAACTATTATTTTCTTATACAGCCTATCTGTCATTTTAATCCACTCTCATTATGTGCTTTATTATAAGCGCTCAAGCATTGGCAAACAGTTTTTGCTTCAGCTTCTTACGACCATGACAGGCAACTTTGCATTTCGTGTGACCTTATCAGCAACACTCCCAAGTAAGAATCTGCTAAAACCACTTTTACCGAGACTTCCCATCACAATAAGGTCTGCTGGCAGTTCTTCTGAGAATTTTATTATCTCTTCTGCTGGATGCCCCTCGAGCATATTCTCTTCAACTTTCACACCAACTGCTGCTCCAGCTTCTGTTATTTTTTTCGTTGCTTCCGCACCTTCATGGCGGAAATGCTCTTCCAGTTCTCCCCATGCTACATCTATCGGCATAGTCACAAGTGGGGTAGTCAAGAAGGCTGCTCTATCAACAACATACAGGGCATATAGTTTTGCTTCTGCAAGTCGTGCAAGCTCCACTGCACATTTTATAGCCTTTTCTGCTTCTTCTGAGCCATCAGTTGCAACAACTATTTTATTATATATTTCGCTTACCATTTATTCTACTCCTATTATCTGTATAATATCGTCTGGACGTGCTCTTCGCACAAGACCTGATAGACGGTTTCTTACACCTTGAAGATTATAAGACTTCCCATTTAATACCATTAAATGAGCCATCTTTCCAGTCTCAATGGAGCCAATCTCATTGTCCATATTAGATACCTCTGCTCCGTTCAGTGTGCATAGCTTAAATACTTGTCGATCATCATGTAAAAATATTGTCGATATAAATTTCATTTCATCAAACATGTTTGCAGAGTTGAGCATCACATTATCAGTTCCAACACCAACCACAGCACCTGATTTTATCATACCTTTAATATCCGGCATACCTGCTCCAGTAAGAAGATTTGAACGTGGACAGACAACAATCTTACACTCCTGGTCAAACGCTCTTTTAAAATCCCTTGTACTGCCATTGGTTAGATGAACCATAAAGTCTGGTTCAAGCTCAAAAGCAGCATCAATATCAGTTTTATCCTTTTCACCTGCATGGATAGCAAAAGGCTTTCCAGATCTTTTCACCGCTGATACGATCTCTTGTACCTCATCCGGGGGCATATCGTTAACACCGCTTAGACCGATGCCATCGCTCACCTTAAGAAGCTCTGACAGGTCATCACATGGACGTCCAAGTATCATACTTCGCAGATTTCCAGCATGTATCAAGGCTTGCCTGAGAGCGTTCACACCTTCAGCCCCACTTTCACGAAAGTCAATAAATGCTGTAGTACCTGTTTTTTTCATATCCTGCAAAGTAGAGATCATTGCGTTTATAAGCTCGACAGTTGGAGTCTTGTTTAATATTCTATGTTTTAATCCATCCGGGGGGCGTACCAGTTCATCCAGATTTGTTATCTGTGGATCCTTTATCACAGAATCGCCTATATGGGTGTGAGCATTGACAAAACACGGAGCGATAATCACATCATCTGAAACTTGCCCTTCTATCATATCTACAATAATTCCATCTTCAATATATAATGTACCGTTGACAACTTCAAACTCTTCGCCCCAGATAATAGTGCCAGATATTTCTGTTGTTGGTTTCATTACCTGTCTCCAGCAAGTATCTCATCCATTGTAAATTCTTCCCACTCTCGCTCTCCGATGAGTATTTTAAGCTCTATTGGCGTTAACACTGGAATATTGAAGCGTTTGACATCATCAATGGCAATTCGTGGACATGCGGTGTTTACAAAAGCATCCAGTTTAAATCCAAGCAATTGTTCTGGTGTTACAAGGTCCATGATGATTAAATCAGCATTTTTGTTGTGCTCTTCTATTTTCCTTTTCAAGGTTCTTGCAAGGGCTAACCGTTGCTGCCCGATCTTGGTTGAAACGATGATGCCAAAGCTTGCTGCATCAAATGCTTTTGCAATCATCGCATATCGTCTTCGAATCAAGGGCTCTGGATTGATTTTATACACGCTATTATTATAGGGGTTTGCAATTATTATACTCTTTCGTACTGCAATTGATGCACCTATTGGGTGAAATTCTCCACCCCCAATATAGATATATTCATCACAATCCGCTCTTGCTGCAGAAAAATTGCAGCCAAGCACCTGCCCAGGGTATGCAATATGTGCATCACCTTTTCCTATCACACACTCAAACCCTTCAGCTGCAAGCATGTCCCGTATCTCTTGCAGTTTGTGTACATGCTGAACTGTTGTGATAATCCCAATTCGTTTTCCAGACAGCATCTTTATTGTCCTTGCTACTACAGGTGCAACATCTATTTTTGAACGTGCCTCCACATAAACAACCTCTATAGAGAAGCCCTGGCTTGAATGGCCAAAATGAAATAAGACATCTATAAGCTCAATCAACTGTGTATCAATATCACAGGCACCAAAACAGGGATTTCCAGATATGAGCACTTCAACTCTTCGATGCTGCTGTATAATTCTTGATATGTTCACAGCCTGTCGCTTCAACCCTTCTGGAAACTGAAGACCGATGATTGCTGCTTGCTTTTCATCGATAACATTTAATATCAGTTGAATATCAATTTCAAGGTCATCGATCGTATAGATTATTTCTTTGTCTTTGTTATATTGCATAGGTCTTCTGCGATCTTCGCATTCATCAAGTAGTCATCTATTGTTGAAAGTAATGTACCAATCCTGTTTACTTCAAATTGAACAACCACTTTCATATCATTCTTACTGGTGTGCATCGAAGAAAGATTATCAGGTTCAAGTGATCGTTGTACAATCTGTGCACACTCACCAGAGAGAGTTAGTTTTGTATGAATCATAAAACGCTTCCAAGCTTGATGGTACCTTGATTACTTGCGCACTTGATTGCTATCGCAATCAAGAGTTTCAAGAGTTATTTTCTGTACAACGAAGTTGTGCAGTAGTGCACAAACATCGCTGTTCCTTACAGACTAATCCCTCCTGCCGCCGCCTGCAGGATTATCAGAGCGTCGAGGGAAGTGACACGCTTGTCGCCACTGACATCTGCCGCTGGGTTGTGTGCTCCACTGACTGCGAGTTGCAGTGCGATCATGGCATCTGCTGGCGTGATTTCGTTATCACCGTTGAGGTCGCCGAGTGGCGATGATAATACTGCTTGATAAGCTAATATTGCCTGATACATTTTGTCGGTTATTGTTGAGAGAACATACGTTCGACACTTAATCCATTCAGGGTCATTGGAAGAATTATATCCATAGCTACCACAACCTTCAGGAGTAGCCATATCAGGAATTTTTAGCCATGTGTTAACTATTCCAAATATTCCATTTTCAAACTCATGTACCATATATGATGTGAGTGGATATGTCCACTGTTGATTAGGACCGTCATCCCACCATAAACCTATTGGGATGCTGAGAAAAGGTTGAAACTGATCGTACTGGTTATATCCAAACTCTGCACCCCCCATTGAAGGGGATTTACCTTCATTATTCCACAAAACAAAATTAACGATTGTATCTTTTGGAATCAAAGCCTTGTGCACATCGCTCAAATCTTTTGGATAAACAAAATAATTTGGTGTACCATCATCCCAATATCCTTTTTGTGGAATCTCATTTGAGTCGAGCTGAGGATATTTATTATAGATTATTGTGATATTAAATTTGCTGTTAGCCTCTATCCAAGACTTCCATTTGTTTATAGCAGGCATAGGGTCAATGTCGTTGTGCATATCCCCGAATTGCACAATGCCTACCTTAAATGAATATGATGAAGGAATAGATAGTATACTCGGCGATGGTGGAGTCTGTTGTGGTGTAGCAACTGTTCGGATTGGAGTTGCGATTACTGCTGGCGCTGGAGTGGGTGTTATTCTTCCATTATGGTAATGGTACTCGCCATACTTAATCTCCCATTTCTCGCAATTTGTCCAGCAGTAATGACCACCATTGTTGTCTGTTATGTCAGGATGAGCACTGGCGGAAGCTAAAATAAGAGAGGGCATCATTATAAAAATCATTATTTTAAATTTCATAATAAGATCGTCTCTCCAGGATTCTTCTTAACCTTCGCGAGTAAGCAAAGACCAACTACAATTATAGCAACGTTGACAGCTATGGATATGTAGGGAGGCACTGTATAGAAACCACTTTCCAAATATCCTGGGACTAACCATTTATATAATCCAAAGATTCCAACAAATAAACTCATTCCACCTATCATTATATATCATACAATTGTGGTTAGATTACTTAAATATTCTTATTTCCCTTGAATCCTATTTCATTGTATTTGATTTTTAAGATAATATAGCAACAATGTTTCTATGAAGGAGGAACACATCGCACAATCCAAGGTAACTCGAAGAAATCAGATAACAATCCCAAAGCGGGTTCAAGACAAATTAGGTAAAATAAAAGAAGGCGATTACATACTATTTTTTGAACGTATAGGAAAGTATAAATACACCTCGTTCTTTTGCTACTGAAATTCGATACATATTTTCTGCACTTGATTACTTCGTAATCAAGAATCAATGGTTATCTCTGCACAACGGAGTTGTGTAGTGCTTCTCGCAATCAAGAGTCTACTCAAATCAAGAATCAATGGTTATCTCTGTACAACGAAGTTGTGCAGTTGCTTTCCGACTAATTGGTCAACAATTGTTATAAACTCTTCTTCACGTCCATTGGGTATTGATGCGCCTGATGCAATGTTATGGCCGCCTCCCACACCACCGACAGCTTCCGCTGCACTTTTTATTACTGCGGCAAGGTCAAGTCCCTGCGATACCAGTTTTCTTGTACCTCTGCCAGAAACTTTTACCGTATCAGATGTGCTGTTAACTGCAATAAATGGTTTGTCTGGAAATAGATAGCGGGTTGTAATACCTGCCACTATACCAGTGCCTGAGATGTTAGACAACTTCACGTATCTTATGTATTCTTTCTCACACATATTTTGTTCTGCTATTTTGAGCGTATTGATCAGTGATTGCCGATTCTCCATATCAAGTTGAGTAGCGTGCTGCAGCTCAGTTTTATC
>WNEG01000052.1 GCA_012910725.1 Candidatus Ethanoperedens thermophilum
AACTTAAGCGAACAACTACTCTTTCGTATTGTCTCCATGATTATCTGTTCTGTCTTCCTGGTTACAGTATTTAACGGTATTGTCGAGATATAATACCATAATATTAAACATTTTACTACCTATTGGTTTCGCTTAAATGATACTGGTTATTTCTGCAAATATTTTATCGATGCTTCCGGTACCCTCCACGGTTTTTAACATCGACTCACTTGAGTAGTAACCAATGAGTGGTTGTGTCTGTTTATTGTATACTTTCAGGCGGTTTTTGATAGCTTCCTCTTTGTCATCATCTCTTTGATACAATGTGCTGCCACAAACATCACATACCCCCATGATTTTAGGAGGATTGAACTGTGTATGATAACTTGCTCCACATTTACACATGCGCCTGCCAGATAGCCGCTTGAGCAGTTCTTCGTCTGGAACGGCAATGTTTAACACCATGTCCAGTGGGGTGTCTGCAAGTATTTGCTTTAGCGCTTCTGCCTGTGATATTGTTCGTGGATATCCATCGAGAAGGAATCCGCTTGAGCAGTCCGGTTTCGATAGGCGCTCTTTTATTATATCAATCAACACATTATCGGGCACTAATTCGCCTTTATCCATATATGTTTTGGCTTTGAGTCCAAGCTTTGTTCCAGCACTCAAGTTTTCCCGCAGTATATCTCCAGTAGATATGTGTGGTATCTGGTATTTACCTGCGATTCTTTTTGCTTGTGTGCCTTTGCCTGCTCCCGGGGGTCCAAGCAACACCAATCTCATTTTATACATTTCCTCCAAATTGTATAGTTCCATTGTTTTTAACTATATAAAGCCATTGATTCCAGTGGCTCTTGAGTAGGGAGTGGCTATCAAATTAGAATTAAATCTTGCAGCTCTAAGGGTTCGTCATGAAATAACCTCCGCAACTTTGAATCCATAAAAGTTTCAATTTTTTTTGAGTTCCATGATTGGGTATGTTATTTCGTTACACACTCTAATTTGATAGCCTCGGTTCGGAGATACTGTTTATAGAATAACATTTATATATGATGAAAGAAAACAATAGCAAGGCATTATTGTCGGAGTATTATTAATGAGTGATGTAAGAAAATTTGTACTAAGGGAAAAAGATGACACCGAAAGTGGTGTGTTTACAGGCAGGCAACCGCGTCAGGCGGCACTTAAATCTGCAAACAGGTTTGGCGGCACAAAAGAAGATCCAGTAGAAGTTCGACTTCGAGAGAGAGGCACAAAAAAAGTCCATATATACAATGCATGGAGAGAATTAGTGCCTGCCCCGGAGGGCAAACCGAATTGGATGCCTGATATGATAAACAAACCTTATGTGAAAAAAATTGGTACCGAAATCATAGAAAAAATATAAAACTTAAATTTAAGTTTTATATTTATAATTTTTTATTTTTACTTGACGTATAGAAAAGTACAAACGTGTTCGTCTTTGAAATTTGACATCACACGCTATTTCTGCAGACAGAGTGTGCAGTTTGTTGAAGAATGCCCCCCATCATTTTCTTCTCTTTTTGTACAATACAATGCCAATCACCCCGGCTGCCACTATAATAACTCCTATTGGAAGCAGTAGCGATATAGATGATTCTTTTGCTGGATAAACTACCAGTGGTGCGGTTCGTGAGAATAATACAACCGTGTCCTTGTTTGTCTCAACTCCTCGCAGTTCCACATCAAGGAGGTATTTCTTTGGAAGTGCATCTTCTTTGACCTGCAGGCGTATTAATGCCTCCCCGCTTTCTCCTGGTTTAAGTTTTCCTATGAAGTCTGATTTTTCATCAAAATCAAAAGGTTGTGTTGAATCCTTGAACATGCGAAGGCTTGCTGCATCAACTTCCTCGCTTCCGATGTTTTTAACGTTGATGAGAAGATTGACGTATGTGTTAGGATATACTTTTGTTGGGCTTGTTTCTACCGATTCTATTACCAGATAGGGTGAGCCTTTGATTGGAATGTTAAGAGGCAGGAGTTTTGTTCTGTACTCGTTGTCTTCATTGTCTTCTTCTTTATAAGTGATGATGATTGTGGCGTTGTACTCACCTGGTTGAAGTCCTTCTGCGGTGTCAATATAGAAGTGTGCAGTTTTACTCCCACTTTCGTTGATTGTGCCAAGTGCGTCTTCATCAGAGTACGCATAGCTTGCCTCAAAACCTTTTGGTAGCGCAAGCGTTGTCTTCACGTTCTCTGCATCTTCGCTGCCTATGTTTGCAATGTCAACTTTAAGCAGTGCTTCATCTGTGTCCTGGACGAGGCGTTCTGGTGAGGTACGAAGCGCTCCGATTGTAAAATCTGGTTTGCTCGGGTCTACATAAAGTGTGAAGTATTTTTCTGTATAACCCCCGCTGCCGTCATTCCAGCGCAGGCTTACATTATGTTCTCCTTTAAGAGCGTTACCTGCTACCCTGAGCTTGTAGTGAAGCACATAGTAGTGCTCCATTTCATTGCTTGGAACAACTTTGCCAAGACTTTTTTTTGGACTATCTCCTGCCTCGAAGAGAAAAGGATAGCCTGCATCAAGATAGAATTCAAGGTCATCGATCGTTCCAATCTTGGTGACTACCACTCTCCAGCGAAGGTCAATGTATTTACCAGAGTCTGCCGGATCAGGATCCTGGTTCATAAGGTACACATTGATCGTGTTTACACTAATTCCAACACTTGGAGTGCTTTCTGCCGGTAGAGCAAGAAGGCTCATGCAGAAAACCAGTACAAGGATTGTTAATATTTTGTTTAATACTTTTTTCATAATACATCTCCATTTTAATTTTTTGTAAACATTGTAAATATTTTGGATATGCTCAGGGTGTCTGCTATTAATATAAGGGATGGTACGGCTGTGCTCGCTGCCACCATGCATGCAGCTACACCATAGCTCATCATCGTACCCATATCTCCCATAAAAGTTAGCTGTCCCATCGACATTGCCTGGAAACCGATAAGTGCGGCAAGTGTTGTGGTAAGCATTGGCACAATCACTTTCCTTAGTGTGAGTTCCATTGCATCCGGGGGAAGTTGGTGTGCACGTTCAAAGCGATAGCGGGTTGTTACCTGTATGCCAAAGTCAATGCCGATTCCCATGATCATGGAAATCACTCCTGATGTATTTGATGATAAACCCATGCCTGTAAGCCCAACATAACCCATTGCCCACAGTGTTCCAAACAAAATAGTGGTAAGTGGAATGAACCCATATTTAGGGGATCGAAACAGCACCAAAACGACTATAAGAATGCCTATCAGCGAATAAGTGGAAGTTCGTTTCATATCTGGCTTAATGGATTTTTCCATCGCTTGTTCTTCCATCGTTTGTCCACCAAGACTCACTTTTATCCCGGCAGGGTGTGGCGTGGATTGTATGATCTTTCCAAGCTCAACCTCGATATTCTCAAGGTCTGCATCAGTATCTATTAAACGTATCTTAACAAGAGACATCGTGTAATCATCGCTGATATACCCATCCAACAAGCCGTTTTTACTGGTGAGTTCCCTGACTTTTCTAAGAGATTGTGGAAGCCTTCCATCATTGATACTTTTTATCGTCGTTGAGGCACTTGAAACTTCTATCACATCCTCTGTATGCCTGACTAACTGTGAGATTTGTTCAACATACCGCAGTACCTGCGGATCGCGAAGATCTCTTATTTCATCTGAGCCACTGTATGCAGGGTCTACCTCAATCACGATATATATAGAGTCTACGCTTCCAAACTTATCCTCTATATCAAACAGTGTAGCAATAGCCTCGATATCTTCTGGCAGGTAGTCTTTAAGATCGGTTTTTTCAGTTGTAACAGTACTCATCATCACAAATGCGAAGGAAGATAACAGTATGACAAACAGCAGTATAAGATATGGGTGGTGTGCGACAAAGTGAGCATATCTATCAATATAGTCCTGTATCATCGCGGTCGCCTCACATGTCCTTCCCGTTTAGCAGCAAACCTTTTTAACAACTTTTCAGTTCTGTGATGCTCAAAGTCTTCTTCAAGTATCATGAGCACCGGATTTGCAAAGAGTGCTGCCATGAGTGAGTAGAAGATGCCGAGTGCAAGGGTCTGTCCGAGATGCTGCATCATCGGCACAGAGGAAAATGACAGCACGCCAAAGCCTACAATAGTAGTTAGACCAGAACCTGTAATTGCCGTACCAATCCCATGAAGAGCAGTTTCAATCGAGTCGCTCTGGTTTCGCCCCTTGTCCCGTTCCTCCTTGTATCTTGTAACCATAAACACTCCGTACTCTACTCCAAGCCCGAGAATCATCGAACTTAGACATACCGTGGCAATAGAAAGTGGTATGCCAAGCCAGCCAAGTGTACCCATTGTCCATATAAGTCCAAGCGAGAGCGGGATAAATATCAGTAGTCCACGTGTGAAGGATTGCTCCATCACAAACAGCAACAATAGTATAATACACGCTGCAATCAACAACGTGGTCACGGCATCACTTTTCAAAATATCAAAAATGGAGACACGAAGAACAGGACTTCCAGTGATGCCAAACTTTATTCCAGGAGGTTTTGGAGTATAGTCAATCTTATCGTGTACGATATCAATAAAACTTTGAATTTTCACATCATCAGAACCAATATCTGCTGAGACGTACATCAAAGTCATGCGATAATCACGACTAAAAAACTTTGCAATCGCTGGATTTTTTTCAATTACCTGTGAGACATTATCATCTGATATCTCATCCATGGAATGGAAAAAACTTGCAGGAGAGGTGACACTTTGAACCATGCTCTCATCTTGGAGACTCTCATCCAGAAACAGGAGAGATTCTATTACCCGTGAATCGCGTATATCACGCACAGCTTTTTTGGAATTTACAGACTCATCAATCTTTACAGCGATCACAACGGTATCCTGGCCGCCGAACTTATCATTTACCCTGTCATTCAATTTGAAGATTGGAAGATCTCTTGGCATCTCAGAGCGCACATCTGAGTTGATCGTCATATCCTTGAGCCCGGTACCAAGTAATATAGTTATCAGAATTATAATTATCAAAAGCTCGCGCGTGTATCTCTTTTGATACCTTGCAATCGCTATTAAGATTTTATCGAACAGTGTTGGCATTTCACCCATCCATTAGAAAACTTATTATATCAAAGCGATGCAACGTATAGTAATTGCACATATTTAAAATTATGTGCTAAAAATTCGCAATAATAGGGTGTAATCATGCTGGATGAAGTTGACAGAAAGATCATAATATTGCTGCAGGAAAACGGGCGAATCACAGATGTTGAACTTTCAAAAAAAATCGGCGTCTCACACGATACAGCAAAAAGACGGCGTAGAAAACTTGAAGAAGAAGGATACCTGAAGATTCAAGCACTGATAGACCCCTGCAAGTTCGGATACACCAGTGTCTTCCTGCTCGGAATAAAACTCGTACCCGGTGCAGATGTCAGAAAAACAGCAGAAAAACTCGCAGCACATCGTGATTTCGTTTTCGTAGCCCTCTCACTGGGACCCACACACGCCATAATTGCAGTCTGCACGGCACAGGACCAGCTCACCTTAACCCGGCTCACAGAGAGGCTGCGTACATGGAACGAGATCGCAGAGATCGATATGAACATCATCTACGAGGTACTGAAGGAAGCATTTCACACCATACCTGTAAACAGCTTAAAATAGAAAACAATCGAAAAGCACAAGTGTTATTCGGGCATGTTCTTGAACGTGTAGGAAAGTATAAACGCAACCATGTTCTCTTGCTACTGAAATTCGATACATATTTTCTGCTTGCGTTGTATGCAGTTTCTTGAGTCATGCTTAACCGAGAACCGAT
>WNEG01000007.1 GCA_012910725.1 Candidatus Ethanoperedens thermophilum
TATCCAGATTTTTCTAATATTATCGTATGTGAACCAACTGGAACACCAGTGAGTGTTTTTGGTGTAGTACCTTTGTATATGTCATTCAGATAGATGCTTGCGCCAGAGGGTGTTGAAGATACAGAAATGCGACCAGATGGCATCTCTGGTGTCGCAGGAGCCTCAGTTTTTGGTGGTGCAGCAAATATCTCGGTTAAATGATCAATCTTCTCTTGAGAGATGAATGAGCCACCCTCTCCAAGAATTTCACCTTCGCAGCCTTCACAGAACACTTCTGGGTTTTCGTGGCAGAATGCACAATCCTTTGCTTTATCTGTTACTGTGTGTGAAAACCACTCACCATATCCTGTATGTGTAGCATTATTATACATAGTCTCCATCTTCATAAACGGTCTGATCTTGCCATCAGAACCCACGCCAAGACGGAACTCGTCAGTTACAAACTGAGTACCTTTCCTTGTATCTAAATGACAATTGGTGCAGGTTAGTTGCCATCCGGTGTGACATGCTGTGCAGTCAAGTTTATCCTCATGCATTGCGTGTGCACCAACATCTGTTGAATACTGCGTTACTGTCATACCCTTGACAGTCTTTCCCGGGCTGTTGTGACAATCTTCACACGTTGTTGTAACTGCCTCAAGCTGACTCGTGTATGTGTTTCCATCACCGTGCAACTCTGCCGCATTATGGCAGTCCGTGCATGTTAAGCCCTTTTCGTAGTGAATATCAGCATGGGGCCCTTTATTCTTATGCACTGGTAAATCGCCCACAAAGGTTGCTGTCTGCTTCTTAAAGTGGCACGCATCACATGTATCTATCGTTATCTCTTGGGCATTGTCGCCATGTCCCATCTTAGCTTCATATCCTACATGGCACTTATCACAGGTAGCAGCATGGCATTTAGCGCAGTTCCACGTTGAATAATAGTCATCCATGTCAATTCCAAACTCTTTTGCCGCATACTTCGCGTATTCGTCTTTCATCCCTGCACCAGTGTAGTGAAGCGAAGTCACAAAATTCTCGGCAATTTGTGGATGACACATTTCACAACCACCGAAATCAGTCATCTGCTGGACAAAGCGTGCATAATCATCACCAGTCCCTCCATACGTTTTATTCCACTCTTCCTCAGGAGCAGCACACACCGCGTTTGCGAGTGCAAGCAACAGTACGATCCAGATAATTCTTCTTAACATCTGCACTTAAATCACCCGACAAACCTCTCCACCACCACTCCCACATCCTCGATCCACCGCATCCGGTACCCTCCGGCATCCACGAGACAAGCGAACGCCCGGTGCACAATATCCAATTACCTTTCTGGTCATGTGCACCGCACCCCCAGGCATAACCATCGCGAGCAGTGCATACACAAACCTGTATTTCTCATCCCTGTTTTCACCAACCAATTCGATTTGCACAAATCATAGCCAAACCAATTTTTATATCGCACGTTCTCTATAAACAATGTTCAGTTGATCCAGTATCGTAACAATGGTCTGACCACGCACATTACATATCTTTTTGAGGATCAACCCATTCTCGATTGTAAATATCTTACCCAGTTTCACAATAGAATCTTTATAGAGTTTACCAGTTTTGAAATCGCTTTCTGTTATCCTGTAATCCAGTTCATCCGGAATTAGAGGCACGTGGGATGTAACAGCAACCAGAACCACATCTCTGTATCGTTTGTTGTACCAATTCGCAGAAACAACCAGCGCAGGTCTCTTTTTAACTGTGGTTAGATCTGTGAAGGGAAATGGAACCAATACAATATCGCCCTGCTCATAAATCGTCATAATAGGCATCCTCTTCGTTATCCCAGAACTCAAAAGCACTCTCTGATAATTTTAACCAATTTTTATTCTCGTAACAATCGTTAGATTCTTCATTGAAAACAACGATAACTTTTGTGGTCTTATGGACCGGGACATCCTCCAGGAATTCCACGACGCCGTTACTATATATTCCTTCCAATGCATATTTCATCGTGTTCACCTCCATTTCAATCTTCGAGTAATCGCGTATTCGCGTCTCATCATAAACACTTTAATCCTCTGCTTTACTTTTATCATTTCCTATCTACCACCCTTTCAACAACCGCTCCCACGTCCTCGATCCACCGCATCCGGTACCCCCCGGCATCCACAAGACCGGTAAACGCCCTGCTCACAATATCCCGCGCTTCGCCACTCTCAGAAACGGCATCCTCGAAGAGCACATAATCCTTCACCGAAAACGCATCAAGCACAAACTGCTTGACCCGCTCGACCTGTTCCCGATCAAACTCTGGCTTAAAGAACTCCACAAACCCAGCAATCCGCTCGTCAGTTGGATTATAGAATACATCCCCGGTAACAGAATCCACCAAACAAACAGAAACGAACCTGCTCACATAGTTATGTGCAAATTCCTTCGACTGAATCTCAGAAACGACACGCTCATCCCATCCGGTAGGAGAAGCGATCCCGATCACGTGCAGGTACTGCCCAACCTCAGCATCAGGGATCGACCCGCCAAGAAGCGTCAGAAACTCCGAAAGTGAAACCCGCCGCGTATCAAACCCGTACTCCTTGTGCTCATCGAGATGCGAAAACGACACCGCCTCAACAACGACTTTCCTCACCTTCTCGCCAAACACCCTGTACTTCCGCGCCTCAACCGCATACACCGATCTCGGATTCTCCGGACCGAGACCACTTCCACCAGCACTCATCCTGACGTGACCATCGCCCCATGAGTTTATCTTATAATTCTTGTCCTCGATCGGGTTATAGATCCGTATCGGGAACTCGTGCATCTTGGTATCGAACCGTGCGATGTAATTGAGTTCATAGAGCTTCGCATCCTCTGCTGTGACGAGCCGCAGCGGTTTTCCTGCAATCACCTCGCCAATCTCCCGCAGACGATCCTCAATCTCACCCCTTTTGAGCTGGGTCGCCTTCTTCTCGGAATTAAGAGCGTTCTCCCGTTCTGCAAGCCCCCTCTTCAGATTGTCCAGTTCCATGATCTCATTTGCAAGCAACCTCCGATCCTCTGCCCGCTCCTGTTCCATCCGCACCTGAAGCTCCCGCTCCTGCTTCTCGATTTCCTGCCTCCGCGCCTCGATCACGTCAAGCTGATCCGTCCAGACCTTGTCCATCGCAGCAAACCGCTGGAGAAGGCGGTCCCTCTCCACCACAAGCTCCGCAAGCGTCTTCTCTGTGCCCTCCTTTTCCACTGACTCCTTCAGGAGTTCGCCTTCGAGCTGGAATATCCGGTTCGTAAGCGTGAGATTCTCATCATCAATCGACTCAAACTCCGTAAGGCGTGATTCAAGCTCCCGCATCCTCTGCTCGCCCTCCGCAATCACGCGCTCCCGTATTGCCTCAGACTCTTCTACCTTCACGAGAATCCCTGATTTCAGCCATGACAAGCCGTATCGCTCAATGCAACCGAATGTGATCTTCTCGATTTTGTGCTGCACCTTCGTGTACCGGTTCTTAAAAGCGATCTTTAAGTCCTTCATAATCATTGGATCATCGAGCAGGCTATCGAGATTGGCGTACCCCAGCTCATAGTAATCCGTGATCAGTTCGTAGAGCCCTTCCTTCTTCCTTGCAATCTTTTCCACTGCTTCATCAATCGTCAGAATATCGAAGATGTGGTATCTCTCAAAATCTCTGGCGAGTTTCAGTTCATTCTCCCCAAACCCCGATGTCATCGAATTATCCTCCAGGTTCACCCACGAGGATGTTGCAAGCAGGAGTCTTGCAAGCGCAAATCTGCTCGCTGCATCCTTATAGATATCCACGGGCATGGTTATGCATTCTGTCTCGAATCGCTCAAGATTCTCGGAAATATCGTTGTATAACCCGATTCTTTTTATTTCCTGAATCCTCTTGAGTCTTTCAAGATCGTTTCTCAGTACACGTTCCACCGTTTTCAATACCCGGTCGTATTCATCAGTCCATTCTGCCATAATCAAACCTCCTTGAAGTATCTTATCTCGCTCTCGATCTTCTCGCGGATCAATCTCAGGGCATCGCCGTATCCGCTGATAAGGATCCGCACCCTGCCGCCACCAGTTAGATTGATCGAGACATCCGCCTTCCCCTTCCTTGTGGAGACCTCGTAAATCCGTTCAAACTCTGTTTCGGTTATGAGCACGCCTTTCAGTTTAGCCATTATAAATCCAAGAAATTTTCTGATTGTTTCCAAATCTCCATTTAACGTAGTTTCGATCGACATTTCCTCTTTTTCTATCTCAAAGGAGACGTCATTTAAGGAATACACGCTCACATTTTCTCTTGACAATCTCGAATACAGATCCTCAACAAAATCCTCTACGTTCTCGCCTTTGAATAAAATCGGGACCCCGTCTGGTTTTTCCACGCCAGCAACTGTTTTCCATCGCTCTATTGCATAGTCGATCCTCTTTCGCTCTGCATCATCCGCATATTTTGCAACTATGAGGTACATCTGAATCACCAGTACTATTCATTTTCCATTCCAATCCTATATAAAATTTTCTCCACAATGGAGAAATAATGATATGGTTCTGTTTCTATTTCAGCGTGACGCCAGAACAACAGTAACATTATCTTTTGCACCACGCGCAAGAGCAGCCTTGACCAGACGTCTGCACATCTCATCCAGCCGTCCTGAAACCGCTGCTTGTATCTCTACATCTCTTAGTGTATCGCTAAGTCCATCTGAAGAGAGAAGCAGGACGTTCTCATCGAGTTTGACTTCGTACAGGTCTGGTTCAACGTCCTTTAGCCCCATCATCTTTGTCACGATGTTCTTGTCAGGATGATCAAATGCTTCATCCTCTGTGATGATCTCTCGATCCACAAGCTCCTGAACATATGAATGATCCACTGTTACCCTACTGATCTTATCGCCCACAAGATACGCTCTGCTGTCACCAACGTTGGCAACGACACCAGTACCATCATCCCTTAAAAGTGCTGCAACAAGCGTTGTTCCCATGTTGGATCTTTCGGGTGTGAGCTTTGCCTGATAGCAGATCTCGTCGTTTGCCTTTTTGAATCCTTCCTTCAAGAGCGTTTTCATCGCTTCCATCGTCATGGTTTCTGGCTGCGGAATCGTTCTCTTCACAGTCTCTGTAAGCTCTATTACAGCAAGCTTGCTTGCAACCTCGCCTGCTGCATGTCCTCCTAGTCCATCTGCGACTATGAGAAGATGAAAGCATCCATGTGGATGTTCAAATGTTATGGTCGAAACAGCATCCTCGTTGTGTTTTCTGCCACCTATATCAGTTATCCTGCAGTATTTAAGCACGGTTATCTCCTCCATCACAAGCCCTCGCGCCTTCTGCAATTATAGCATTTCTTATCATCATCTCCCCATCCTCACCTGATGCAGCAGGTTCTTCAACCTGCCTACAAACTCCTCACTGATCTTCTCTTCGCTTGACATCCCTTTTCTGCATTCCAATTCTTTGAGCAGTTCTGCAACATCTATTTTCACCTCTTCGGAGGCATAGTTCTGCATGTCTTTCAGGTACGTCATCACATCATCGATCTCATCGAGTCTTGCATGTATCAGGCAGATTTCAGCGCAGTAAAATGCAGATCGTTTCATGTTCTGCTCAGACCCACTCATCCTGAGCGATTCTTTCAACTGTGTCTTGAGAGAGGATGCGAGATCATCTTGGAGTTCTGTGATGTTCTGATATCGATCCTCCTTCTTTTTCGCGAGGCATTTCAGGATTATGGGGTCTATAATCTCTGCTTCCGGATTTAATTCTGATGGCGGCTCTGGCTCCTCTGTTGCAATTGCTGTTGAAACTTCTACCAGATCATCTCCCTCGAATGGTGTTCTTCCAGTCAATAACTCATAGAAGATAACTCCGAGTTGATAAATATCCGTCCTCTCATCCGGTTTCCCAAACTTCTTTGGTGATACCTGTTCAGGGGAGGCGTAGAGTGGTGTAAAACCGTAAACGGATGATGTTCTACTCTCTGCCACGATCTTTGATAATCCCCAATCACTGATCTTTGGCGTGAAATCTTTTGTTAGAAGGACGTTCATCGGTTTTAGATCCCTGTGAATCACGCCCTGCTCGTGAGAGTATGCCAATCCCTCTGCGATTCCAAGAATGATCTCTGATGCTGATTCGATACTTACCGGTTTGTTCATCTGATCGAGGCTGCCGGAATCTGCATACTCCATCTCAAGGTACGGAATCGGCAGGATGTTCGCATCGTAGAGCGTTATGATGTTCTCATGGCATAGCCGCTGCCATGAGGTGATTTCTCGCAGGAAACTTCTTCCTGTGCCTTCATCGAGGCTGATCGGGATTTTTACGGCTACTGTTTTGTTGTCTGATTTTCTCTTTGCTTTGAAGACTCGTGCGAACCCGCCTTTCCCTGCGTAGACCGGATCAGAATAGAGATGAACGAGTTCCGGCGGGAAGGTTGTGGGCGTGGTTGGGCGTGGGGTGAAGTCGGAAGGTGGGATTGGTTCGGATGTGGGTGGTGGAGTTTGGTCGGGCACTGGTTCTGGCGGAGATGTGGGTTCGGAGGATGGTGATAGCGGTGTAGAAGTGCTCGTTTTTGGTTCAGATTCCGGTTTTCGCGCGGAAGTTGTCTGTTGTGCTGACTTTTTTCTTTTTCTCCATCTAAACAACCACAAAAATACCAATAAAATTAGGACGATACAAACGATTGCGATTGCGCCCAGTGGAACGCTATTATAAGTAACCATTGGCAGAAACACCATATCAGGTGTGACTGTAACGGCGCTCCTTGATCGCACATTCACTGTTTGACGCCATGTGGTGTAACCAAACTTTTCTACAGTGATTTTGTAGGTGCCTACTGGTATATTGGAGATGGTTGTGGGCGCGGTTCCTTTGTAGACGTCATCAAGGTACACACTTGCGCCATCTGGACCAACTATGTCAATTGAACCAGTTTGAAGCGTTAGATGGACTGCTACTGACGTTGTTTGATCTTGTTTAACACTAACACTTTTGGTCTCATCATGATATCCTTCTTTGCTAATTCCAACGGTATGCGAGCCAATGGGTACGCTGCGTATGGTTTTTGGTGTAGTGCCTTTGTATGCGCCATCGAGGTATATGCTTGCACCTGATGGGGTGGATGACACTGAGA
>WNEG01000055.1 GCA_012910725.1 Candidatus Ethanoperedens thermophilum
TTTCTGCAATACACCGTCGTAAGACGAGAAAATCCTTGCTGCATCTGGGTTAACTCGAGTACATAAAGTTATACTTTAT
The DNA here is from genome assembly GCA_012910725.1 of Candidatus Ethanoperedens thermophilum. Classification (GTDB taxonomy): domain Archaea; phylum Halobacteriota; class Methanosarcinia; order Methanosarcinales; family EX4572-44; genus Argoarchaeum; species Argoarchaeum thermophilum. The sequence continues at coordinate 80 of WNEG01000055.1, forward strand.
GCACTACAACAAATCCCTCAAGAAACTGTACAACTTCGTTGTACAGAAATAACATTTCAGATGTAGTAGACTGAGGTGCGTTTATACTTTCCTATACGTCAAGAAACGCAAACCTACTTAGTTTTATGTACTTTCAGCAGAGTAAACAGTTTCTCTCCAAGGCTTCTGTGCTGGTTCGCTTCTCATTTTTCAGCAGAGTAAGCAGCCTCTCTCTAAGCTCATTTGCTTCTGTGCTGGTTCGCTTTCGCGGTCTTGCTACTGTAATATTCATACATTCAACAATGCTGCCTGGTCTTGCAGACATCACAATAACCCTATCTGCAAGGTATACTGCTTCATCGATGCTGTGTGTCACAAACAAAACAGTTTTCTTTGTTCTCTCCCAGATTTCCAATAATTCCTCCTGTAGTATGTTTCTTGTTTGTGCATCCACCGAGCCAAACGGCTCATCCATTAACAAAATAGAGGGGTCATTTGCAAGAGCTCTGGCAATTGCTGCTCTCTGTTTCATACCCCCCGAAAGTTCGTATGGGTAGTGGTTCTCAAACCCCTTGAGTCCTACGAGATTTATGCACTCATTAGCAATCCTGTACTGCTCTTCTTTGTCAATCTCCTTGATTTCAAGCCCAAATGTAACATTTTTGATGACTGTTCTCCATGGGAATAATGAAAACTCCTGAAATACCATTCCTCTATCCGGGGATGGTTCTTTTACTTCTTCACCATCAAGGATAATCTCTCCACTATTGGGGTGGTCTAATCCAGCAATCATTCTAAGCAGTGTAGTTTTACCACATCCCGATGGACCTATAATACATAAAAACTCATTTGGCTTAACATTCAGGTTAACATTTTCCAATACATTCATTTCATTGTTATTGGTTCTAAATGTCTTCGTTATATTCCGAATTTCGAGTTTGTAATTCATTTCAATCTTTTTATCCACTTTGATTATTTTCATTCTTTTGATTATTTTTATTTTTCTCTTCTTATTTCATCATAGAAACTTGTATCAAAAATATCCTCTTCTTCAAGTACTCTGACTCCCCTGCTTTCATATCTTTCCCTGTTCAGTTCATAAATAACTCTTGCATATTCAAGTCCATCATCGATCTCAAGATGTGGATCATGAATCCAGCACATACCTGTTACATTCAGTGAGTGCATAATCACCGATACATTGATATTATACCGCTTTCCAAAGATTTCCCCTGCCTCTTCTGGGTGCTTATTGATGTAGTTAGTAGCACGAATATGGATCTTAATAATCTGCTTGACTATGTCTGGATGCTCACTGATCATCTCCTCACTTGCAACCAAGCAGCAGCATGCATGGTTTGGCCACATCTCATCTCCAACAGTTACAATTCTTCCATATCCTGCTTCCTCAATCATCGAAGGATAGGGTGTGCAAATAAAAGCGGCATCAATAGCATTAGCGCCAATAGCTGTAACAGCATCACTTGGCCCCATTGCTTTTATATCTACATCCGTTTCAGGATCTATTCCATTATCTAACAACCATTTTGAAAGAATGGTATGAGGAATCGAGCCAGGTGGGTATGTTGCAATGTTCATGCCTTTTAAAGAATGTGGCCCATTATATTTATCAGCAAGGTCTGAACGAATAACTAATGCATCTCCCTTGGTCTCCACACCTGCAATTAATTTTGCATCTAAACCCTCGTACATAGCTGAAATTGGTGGTGCCATACCTACATAAGCCACATCAAGGTCTCCAGCAAGCATTGCATGCATCTCTGGAGGCCCGGATGAGAATTCCTTCATCTCCACTTTTTCTATGCCAAACTTTGCAAGGTCTTCTTCCCACCACCCCTTTTCTGATGCCAGCATTGCTGCTGTCTGGTGATTTATTGGTTGGCAGCCTATATAAAGAGTGGTCATTTTCGAAGGTGTTTTTTCGTCTACACATCCTGCAAAGATTGCAATCAGTGCAATAGCTATTAAACTTAGCATAATTCTTTTTTTCATTTCAATCGCTTCTATTCTATTTTTATGTTCTAAATACCATAGTTTATTATCTCATGCAAGGGAAAGCAAGCATTACATCTCCCGCAGCCTGCTTTCGTTTTTAGTGGATTTAATCCATAATCTCTAATCGTATCCAGCCATGCTTCATAGACCACAACAGCATCTTTCAAAGATGGTGGCTTTTTTTTCTCATAATCTGCGCCATACAAAGGTCTGAAAGGTTTTGGCAGGGGTATTGCCCCAGTTTCTGCTATTGTTTTGATTCCTTCAATGGTTTTCTCCTTTGGTTCAAGTCCTATCAATATCCACGATTCCACTTGATTCTCTCCAAATATCTCTACAGCTTCTCTCATAGCATTTAAATAATCTTCTGTCGAATTATCCTTATTCTTCCCTGGAATTACTTCTTTTCTTGCACTTTCATCATAAACCTCTAAATTAAAGCTGATTTCCGTAGTACCTGCAGAATAAAGAGTTTCCATTTCCTCGGGTTCGATTGGACAAATTTGTATACCAATTGGGAGCTTGCTCACTTTTTTTATAGCAGAAATTGTTCCTTCATACTCTTTTACTGCGTCTTTCAGTGTTCCAGAATTTATGTTTACATCTTTCAGTTCCACATATTTTTTCCTTTTTTCAAGCTCTTGCTTTGTGAGGTTTGGATTGTATTTATCTTCAATATCATAACATGCCCTGAGTTCTGAGTTCGCTTCTATCTCCTGTATTGCTCTTGCAACATCTTCTGGTTCATGGATTACCACTTCTTCACCAACATCAATGATGCAAAACTTGCAGCCTTTCCCCTGCTCTTTATAAATACAGAAATTTGATAACATTGTCGCAAGAGAGTCTTTTCCATGCAATTGGATCTCATTAAACAAGTGAGTAAAATGCCATTTCGGCTCTCTTAATGTAGCTCTAATGGTCTTTTCACCTTCCTTTAGTATCCACCCCTCGCCATTTATTATTTTGAATTCGTAAGGTGATTCTTCCAGAAATGGTTGTAAAACGCCTATATTACAGGATTCTCCATGATTTAAAATAAAGTGTTTACCACTCCCAGCAATCCCTGCTCTTGACTTTCCACCTCCAGCATATTCATCTGGGACTATCTCATGGTAGTATCTCGCATTTGAATTCACTTTTAGCCCTTTGCAGAGCAAGCCAATTTTTAACCTGGTAATATCTTTATTTCTCATTTCACTATCCCCCTCTTCCATTTAAACACCCCATCCTCAACGATCCTGTTATCTAACAACCATTTTGAAAGAATTGTGTGTGGAGTGGAAACAAGGGGGTGGGTCCCTATTGTCATGTACTTTAAAGATTGCAGTTCTTTATATTTATCAACAAGGTCCAAACTGACAACCAACGCATCTCTTTGGGCCTCCACCATCGTAATTAATTTTGCATCTAAGCCCCCACAAGTGCCTGGTTGGTATCCGGTGTGAAGTATGGTCATTGACTTTTTAACCTCGTGATATCCTTATTTTTCATTTCACTATTCCCCTCTTCCATTTAAACACCCTATCTTCAACAAGATACCTGAATAAGCGGTCTATGCACAGTGCAACCAATCCAAGGACAAGCATGTAAGCTATTACATAATCCATCTGATGCAGATAGTAAAATTTCTGGAATAGCCGATAGCCAAGCCCACTATTACTGACTCCGAACATCTCAGCAGCTACCACACACATCCACCCGACACCCATTCCAACTCTTGTCCCGGTGGCAATCGAGGGAAGGGCATAAGGAAAAGCGACATACTTGATCAGCTTTATATCCCCGGTGCATCCAAGCACTTTACCGGTCTCTACCAGCACCTTTGGCACATTTTTAAATCCTGTATAGCTGTCAATTAAGATTGGGAAAAATGCACCGATGAATATGATAAAACCGGCTGCAGAATGATTAAGACCTATCCAGAGAATTGCAACCGGTATCCATGCGAGAGGTGGTATAGGTCTTACGATTTCAATGAGCGGGTCTATCGCTTTGAACACATTCTCGAACCATCCCATGACAATTGCCAGGGGAAGTGCTGCACAAAATGCAAGGGTAAGTCCTATACCAAAGTGAAGGAGACTTACCAGCACATCCGGGATTAACACACTCCTAAGTGCGTAGATGGAAAAAACAACGCTTGAAAAGCGTGGCAAGATTAAAGAATCTCTTATTATATATCCTGCCACAAACTCCCAGAGAACAAGAACTGTGATTAGTGGAGCTAACCACAATCCCTTCTCTTTTATCGGTATCTTCATCTTTTTATTTCGTCATAGAAGCTTGTATCAAAAACATCTTCTTTTTCAAGCATTTTTATACCTTTTCTTTCATATCTCTCTTTGTTCAGGCTATAGATTACTCTTGCATATTCAAGACCCGACTCAACCTCGAGATGTGGATCATAAATCCATTGCATATCTGTTGCATCTATCGACTTTTGTATCGTCCCAACGTCTGCATCCAGCCACTTTGCACAAATCTCAGCCGCCTCCTCTGGATGTTCAATTTCGTATTCGGTAGCACGTATATGCGTCTTAATAATTTCCTTTACTATCTCAGGATGTTCCCTGATCATCTTACCACTTGCAGTCAGGCAGCAGCATGCATGGTCTTTCCACATCGAACCAGACCATTCAACGATTACTCCATTACCTTCCTCTATGATGATGGTGGGTGAGGGGCTTGCAAGAAATACGCAATCAACGGTTTTAGCTCCAATGGCGGTAATAGCATCACTCGGGCCCATCGCTTTCATGTCTACGTCTTTTTCAGGATCTATTCCATTATCTAACAACCATTTTGAAAGAATGGTGTGCTGGATCGACCCTGGTGGAAATGTTGCTATGGTCATACCTTTTAATGATTGGGCTCCTTTGTATTCATCAGCAAACTCTGGACGGATAACGATTGCAGAGCCCTGCGTCTGAACTCCGGCAACAATCTTTGCATCCAAACCTTCGTACATGGCAGCAATGGGTGGTGAAACACCCACATAAGCTACATCAAGGTCTCCAGCAAGCATTGCATGCATCTCTGGTGGTCCTGAAGGGAATTCCTTCATCTCTACTTTTTCTATGCCAAACTTTGCAAGGTCTTCTCCCCACCATCCCTTTTCTGATGCCAGCATCGCAGCAATCTGGTGCGTGCTTGGTTGGTATCCAATGTGAAGAGTGGTCATTTCTGAAGGTGTTTTTTCGTCTACACATCCCGCAAAGATTGCAATCAATGCAACCGATACGATAGCTATTAAACTCAGTATAATTCTTCTTTTCATTTTAATCACTTTTAGTCCATTTTACTTATTACTGAGTATTTTTTATACTCAAGTCTTCTATCAGCACAAATCATTATTTAAGTTTTTCTATTTGTGCACTAAATTGTCTAATTGTATAATAACACAGCAAGATATATAAATCAGAAAGGTCACTATCTATTATATATGAGTATTCCAGACAACATTGCAGACAACATGGTGGTTGAGATATTCAGGCACGATAAAGAGCTGCCAGCGGTATTAACAGAGACAATCAAACAAAAACTTGGAATTAGTATAGGAGAATTCAGTAAAAAATCTGGCATACCACCAAGCACGCTTTACAAAATCCTCTCTGGCGAAAGGGATCCAAACCTGCGCACCCTCAGAATAATAATAAATACTGTAATTGGGATCGAGGACGTGCATGCGAAAAAGAATAAAAAATTCATTGCTGTTGTCTGTTCTCGTGGCTGTCTAGATGTACTTGAGAAAACAACGATCGATACTGGAAGAGACATCTTTGACATTAAGGAATACGCAGTTACAAGCATGGAAGAAGCAATGATAGCAGCGATACAGGCAGAAAAAGACGACGCTTCTGCGATTGTATGTGCACCCATCGTCAGCTCTACGGTTGAAAAAGTAGTTAATATACCTGTTGCTACGATAAAACCGAAATTAAGTATTGCCAGTGCGATTGAACTGGCAGCAAAAAAAACAAGCTAAGAAGAGATGATATGATACCTGTATTGCGTGATTACATCACACAATACAGAGTTACAGCAAAAAAAACACGTTAAGAAGAGATGATATGATACCTTTCACCAAGTTACATGGAAATGGAAACGACTTCATTCTCATTGATGAATATCATGGTACTGTGGTTACTGATGAAAACAAAGCCGATTTTGCATCAACCTATTGCAATCGAAGGTTTGGTATTGGAGCCGACGGGGTGTTATTTCTCAGTAGTAATCGGTTTGCAGATATAGGAATGCGTTTGTTCCAGCCAGATGGTACAGAGGCTGAAATGTGCGGAAACGGCATCTGTTGCATCGTTAAATATGCAGTGGACGCAGGATATGTACAAATTGGTAAAATAAGTGTCAATACACTATCTGGAATACTTGACGTGAGAACACAACGCACCGAAAACAGGCAGCTACTGATAACAGTCAACATGGGAAGACCGCTCTACGATAGACCGAGCATACCAGCCGAAGGTGGGGGAGAGCTGATCAACCAGGAGCTTCATGGCTTCATGGTGTCAGCAGTTAATACTGGTGTTCCGCATGCAGTGGTGTTTACCAAACATCTCAAAGCACTATCATTATTAGAGACTGCCACAAAAATCAGATATGACCCACTGTTTCCGAATGGCACAAATGTTAATTTTGTTGAAGTCCACTCAACCGATGAGATTAGTATCCGCACCTATGAGCGCGGCGTGGAAGCTGAAACACTGAGTTGTGGCACAGGTTCAGTGGCAAGTGCTTCAGTAGCAAACCGTCTCAAAAAAACTGGTGATAAAGTTCTGGTACGTACCATGGGCGGACAACTTCGCATAACCCTTGAAGACGATACTGCATACATGGAGGGAAGTGCAGAAACAGTGTTCAAAGGAGAAATACTAACAACTACATAGCAAAATGATACACATAATCTGTGGAAGTGCCACAATAAATGATACAGAAGAATTTATACATCGACTGAATGAAATCTCCAGGAAGTATGATGTCGTAATACAGGCAGTAGACGCCGATCTTGTAGCAGGAAGAAAACACCTGATCGCTGCAGCAGAGAGAGCCATTCGCTCATTTCGCGAGAAGACCAGTGTAGCAAACAATCCTGGAATGGAAACACTCCTATATATTGCAGGGTCACGCCAGATTGAAAAAGCCCTGCAATTTGGAGTGAAAAAAGGGTGTAACAACATAGCACTATTAATAATCAGCAAGAGCGAGAAGAATACCGACAGTGTGGAACAGGAATTAAAAAAATTAATCAGTGAACGTCCAGGTGTGGCTAACTACACCATTTCAAAAAAAGAGAAGCTTATGTCAGCGTTCAATATTACGCAAGAAGAAATCGCTGCAGTAGGAGAAGATAAAATACCAGATCTTGTGCTTGAGAGAGTTGCACTCAGAAACATAGTAAAATGATTGTACTTGTTTCTTTCTCGTGAAAATCTGTGCAATCTCGTGGTTAGCTAAACACATACCGCAAAGTAATCAAGTGCAGAAATTACCAGTAACCTCGAAACACGCACTATTTCGTTATCTCTACGCACTGCACAACTTCGTTGTGCAGAACCGCACACTCCGTGTACGGAAACAACTCTCAATTGCGAGAAGCACTGCACAACTTCGTTGTACAGAAAATAATTCTTGATTGCGAGAAGCACTTCACAACTGCGTAGTACAGAACCTCCCACTCCGTTTCAGGAACCAACTCTCGATTGCGAGAAGCACTGCTCAACTTAGTTGTACCG
>WNEG01000071.1:0-835 GCA_012910725.1 Candidatus Ethanoperedens thermophilum
GTGTTTGATGAAATCGAATATCTCATCTCTCGCTACAATCTTCGCGGACTCATGCTCGAAGATGATACATTTACAGTGAACAAACGATGGACGTATAAGTTCTGCGAGGAGATGAAACAGCGTGGACTCAATGAAAAAATAGCATGGTACTGTCACACCCGTGCCGACACCATCAATAGAGATATGGCACACATGTTAAGAGAGGCGGGATGCATCAGCGTGTGCATCGGGATTGAGTCAGGCTCGCAGTCGGTGCTTGATATTCTTGGCAAAGGCACAACAGAGAAGCAATCTTACGATGTACTGAGAATATGCAAGGAAGAAGGACTTATAATTGTTAGCAATATTATGATCGGCACTCCTGGAGAAACTATTGAAGACCTTAACAAAACCGTAAAATTGATAGAATCTATGCAGCCTGAAATGGTATATGTTGGGATTACTACCCCAACACCAGGGACCTATCTGTTTGATGAGGCAGAAAGGGCTGGAATTATCCAGGCTGAATCATGGACAGACTTCGACCGGGGCAGAACATCTGGAAAAATGAAGATAGATATTGATGATGCCACCCTGAACAATGTGCGCAGGAAGCTTTCAATATATGGATTTTCACGCCAGTTTCTAAACGAGTCGTATTATCGCGATGCATGCCTTAAACGCTGGAAATCATTCATTGACATTGGAAAGCCAGAACAGATACTAAAAGAGATTAACGGTTAACAGCAGCATTCAAATCTGCACACCTCGGTTGCTTTGCGCAACTCGACTACTTCGTAGTCGAGAGTTACTATAATGTTTCCGCACTCGATTGCTAACGCAATCGAGAATTATT
>WNEG01000071.1:936-7501 GCA_012910725.1 Candidatus Ethanoperedens thermophilum
TGCTAACGCAATCGAGAATTATTTCCGCACACGGAGTGTGTGGTTCTGCAGAACAAAGTTGTGCAGTTTCTTGAATTTTTGCACGACCGTACACATTAGACATTTTATTTTGTTTTTAGTCTCATCTCTGTTCTTTATTTTTTCCTCGCCCAAAAACTCCCGCTCATGCCTATCTAAAATTTTTTTTGCTGTTTTAGTGGGACGTATGTATCCAATATATTTCCCACTCCTGATTATATTAATGTCAGCAAATCTTGCCCGTTCAGAAATGGTAATGCTCACATTAGAAATTTTCTTTAGTAAATTAGTAGTAAAACCTGCGATCTCGTTAATATCACCTGCATCGAAATCAAGCTTTTTTAAATCCAGTACTGCTTTTATAACAGTATCGATATCGATATCAACATCAGTATCGTAGTTATGTGGGTGTGGATCAAATTCCTCAATACTATCAAATATTTTGTTATCCCGCTGTCCACGACGAGGTTCAAATTTCAGGTTGCAAAGGACTCTGTCAACTTCTCTCTTAAACGTATAAAATGAATCATCTCGATATATGCTGCTGTATCTGATATAACACCCTTCATCTCTTGTGCCAGGGCCTTTGCCCACCCGTACATAGCACACAATCTCGAGATTATCCAATTTCTTACTAAGGTAAAGATCGGTCCTGCTATTGAAAAACTTATTAACGATCTCTTCATCTCTTTGTTCCAGCGTCTCTGGATACAACTGTTGTCCAGTTTGATCGTCATAAACTCTTAATCGTGTCATTATTTTAGCATATCGTTTATTAATTCACCAAATCCAAAGGTAAACACATTCCCAGCGTAATCTCGCATTGGTTTACGTTTATTTTTGTCAACCTGTTCGGTATAGTAAAACACTGGATAAATTGAAACATCGCCCACCACACGTAATAATTGTTGAATTCGTATGTCATGTATAAATTTATTGCTTATGAATTTTTTGAAGTTATTATAATCATTCTCAGGATCTTCATTTTTCTCTTTATCTTTATACTCGTCCACAAATAAATCACATTTTGTAATCACCACACAGGAGTCTATTATTCTCCTTTTTGGAATTTTCTTAAGTATTTTTATGTACTCTATAATTCCCATCTGGTCAAAGTCTGGATGTTTTTCCCCATCAATAATAAATATTAATTTATCGGATTTTTTAACATCTTTAGCAAGTTTTGCAAATATCTTTTCGTTTTTATCATGTTTATCTTCTTTTTTGTCCATATATTCATTGATCTTTTCTAAATATGGACCTGGATAGTCAATCATTTTGAATAAAATATTTTTAATAAATAAGCTTCCATATTCATAGGTGAAATGATAATCTTTAACATCTGTAGTATGTTTAGGCCAATCTATCCCTATGGTGTGTAATTCATTAATTAGCTCTAAAAGATCATCGCTTGGATTAACAGGAGCGGATGCCTCCAGATAGCAGCCAGCCATAAAAAGAGATTTGCCTGAATTTGCTGGTCCAAACATAAACAGTTTTGGACCTTTAAAGGTGTACATAGCAAACTCTTTAAAAAAATATATAAAAATTGATACAACTATAACATCACTGATAGTAGTATTAATATTATTTTCAATATATGGTGATAGATGATAATTGAAGAATACAAAAATAATCAAACCAGCTAAAAGCACACTGATATTCCTGGCAGCCCATTTAAATTCCGATTCCCCCCTTAGAATTCCTAAACCACCACCCAACACAAACCCAACAAAGATGCCAAACACGGGCCATTCGATGTTTCTGCTCCAATGAATGTTTGAAAAAATAATTCCCTTGGATATGTAAATTACTAATATAATAATAGATATTGATAAAAGAATCGCTTGCATTCTTTTTTTTCTATCTACAAACATGAGCAACAAAGAACCTATATAAAATCCAGTAAAAAAAGTTATTAAAATTTGAATGCCTGCTGGATTTATATGGTAGATTGTTTGTGTAATATACCCCATCAACACCCCGTGTTCTCCTGACCGAATAGAGAGATTTAACAGGGAAGGTGTAAACAGGATAAGTATTATGAAATAAACTAAAAATTTTATATATTCTTTATTTTTAAATATGAATGTCTTTATAGACATTTTTTAAGTTCCATTTCTTCATAATTATTTAATAACATCTCATCGATATTTTTTTCATTTTGCAGGAACCGTATTTTGTCTTCTTCCTTCTCAAGATTGAATATCTTATCTCTCTTAACAAACTTCCCGTTCTCAAGCATGTATGAATGATGGAAAAAAACTATTTTATCAGGATTTTGCTCAATACTCTTGTAGCTCTCATAATATCCAGATTTGGGATCCACGACACTGCGAATATTATCGGCAAAAACCCCTGCTACAAATAAGACTATGCCAACTCCCCACGAATCCCCCCATGGACACCGCCAATCAGAATAATTTGCATCCACAAGACTGAACGCTTCCCTGATCATTTGTCTTGATTTTACAAACTCTGGGCTAACATCTGCAATGCTTACAAACGATAGCATTGCTTTGCTTTTCTCCCACCTCTTTGCACTGTCTTTTGTTTCAAAAACCCGTCTTACTAACATATTGTATCTATTATCTATTGTACGTCCAATCCCATCCTGCAAACTTCGTTTCAGAGTGCGTACTTCTGATTCAACTTCCAGTATTTTATTTATATCAGCTTCGATTGCGGTTGCTTTGAATATATCAGTAGGCTGCATCTCAATAAGGTATCTAATCTCATCACTATCTCCTTTAGCACCTGAAATAGCTTTCATAGTCCGGTCTATATTTGCAATGGTAGAATGATATTTTTTAAGATGGCGTGAGTGCCCCCTGAGATCTGCTGTTAGACTTGTTAGCTTATTCTCAAGTTCTTTGTATGCTTCCATCTTTTCTTTGATTTTGTCAAGCTCACTGGTCTTTTCCCCCATTTCATCTCGTTTTTCCCCCATCTTCTCCCTGAAACCAAGGTGAGATAAAATAACCTGCTCGATATTCGTTTTTCTACGTCTTGCTGGATCATGCAAACACCCGTCCAACTCTAAAAACAGGTTTGATTCTGCACCTGGATAGCTTCCCCTAACTTCCTCTACTATTTTCTTAGTTATGTTGTCAGTCTTTTCATGAACCTTGTAATCTATGTTATAATCATATACAACGTTGATATGATTGCCATCAACATTAAACACATGATTGTTGTTCAATTCCACCTTCTTTCGAGTATATCTGTTTCCAGCTTCTCTTTTCTCTTTTAATCGGCCGGTTGGTAATATAGCCCCAAGCATTTTATCAATAATAGGAATTTTTAATCCAGCTTTAATATATGCCTTTTTTAACTCCTTAAGATCGTTCAAACTTCGTTTAATTAACCCGGCATCTTCATAGGTCAATCCTGTTGTATTCAGTTTTTGCTCTGTGATGTGAAGAATATCCTCAATAGTATGCGTTGACTCTGCATCCACACTACTAATTCTATGATATGAGTTTATCCTACTCACAAATTCATTAAGTTCGCTCTTAAGATTTTTGAGATTACTCTTTAGTATTTCACCAAGTTCATCAATAGAACCAAGGTACTCTATGTCACTTTTTACATCCTCATACCACTTTTGATTCTCGTTTGTTACCTGGCTTTTTGTTTCTTCTTCATAGTCCTTAATTTGATTATCCAACGATTTTATCTCATTATTTAAACGTTTGTTTTGATCGCTCAGAAGATCGGTTTCTTTTCTGACCTGGTTCAGTTTCCTGCCAAGGCTGCTTTCATCAGCTTTAACAATATTTTTAAGCGTATCCTTGATGATACTGTCATGGACCCTGTTAATTCTGCCAAGAACATTTTTCATTCTTTCGATCATTTCAATATCATTTACCATGATCTTACAAAGGTCTGAATCTATATCGTCCCTGAAACCTTCAGCAAGCGACATAGTGTCTACTTCTGACTTGACACTTGAAATCCACTGTTCGATCTCCTCTGAGCCGGAACCTCTTATTCCATCAACCAGTGCTTTTTTTAAGTTTTTCACACTGTTATACTCAAGTTCTTTAAAGAAATCATGCTCAAGTACCATCTTAAAGCTAGAAAACCTATCTTCTATGAATGATTTGTCCTCATCCTGGAGTGTCATTCTATCTCCAGAAGAGTCTTCATTAGTATATTTTTCAATAAATTTTTCAATCGTAGTATATAATTTCCCTTCGGCTGCAAGCGATGTTTTTTTATCCTGAAAAGTTTCTACAAGTTCATCTTTAACCTGTTTGATGGATTCTACATTATAACGTACTAACTGGGGGCTGGCTATAACAAATGGTGCAAAATACGGGAGGTCTTCAAAAAGCGACTGTGCTGGATTATTATAATGTGATATTAATATGTATGAGAACGTCTCATCAAACTGTTTTAATAGTTTCTCGTGTTCATGGGATGCTCTCTGTTTTCCAGGGTACTGTGTAACCTCCATCGGCACAAGCACGATATCTTTGAATGGGGTGTCCCTGTTCAAACTTGCATATTCCAATTCACTGAGCATAGCAAAACTATTTGCTTTTTCATCAATGCTCTCTCGCAACGTGGATAAAATTCCAAAAAGGGTGATGTTTGATGTTGGTTGAATGTTTTTGAGTTTTTTTGCTAAATCAAAAGCCATCCCGGAACCAGTTCCGCCCCCCAATCCAACAACGATAGCTATCTTTGTAGAAGTAAGCAAATCAATATCAAAGAGTCTTCCACAGAGTGCCTTATAATATATTGCCTTTCCAACCGCTCTTTTTCTGTAAACCCCCTTCGAAAAATTCAACTCTGAGAAGTTTTCATAACTCATAACCTTTGTAAGCCAATCTTCACCAAGTTGATCATCATTGATCCACCACACCGATGCCCCGGTACTCTGCTTTATGTCGTCTCCAATTCCAACAAGATCAAAAGGACTTTGCAGGACCATTTCTTTCGTAATTAACTTATACTCAATGTCAATTCTACCAATTTCTTTGTCTGCACTGCCTGTTTCAGAACTATATTCTTCTTCTACTTTATTGATTATTTTTTTTATTTGTTCAATTTTTGTCCTGTCATAGTTCTCTTCATCAATAGCAGTATCCACAATGGTAATATTAACCATGCTGCGGTTAAACTTGGGTCGAAGTATCTCTCGAAGAACCCATTCCGTCTCAAGCATTGTATAAACAAGTTCCTTGCCAGCACCGCCTATAGCAAATATGCGTCCTGGAAATGTTATATCTGTTTCAGGCATTACCTCACCTCTCGATCACTTAATGATGATCCACGTAGATAACCAATAATAAAACTCACGATAATTAAAAATATACAAATAGCATTTAACCAGAGACTGTTTTTAATTTTTATTATTCCAAGCAGAAGAAGGTGATTTGAATATTTAATATTACTCATCTGTGAAGCAAGATTTTGAGCATCGGTGACCAGACCACGATTGAATAATTTTCTTACCTCCTGTTTCATGCGATCAAGCTCCTCCCATCTGATTTGCTGCATGGTTTCCTCGAACTTTTCTTTTTTGTAGATCGCTAATTCAAAAAGTTTAACGTCAACAACCTTTCCATTGGCATCAACTTCATAAAGTTTCAGTTTACCCTCCTGAAATTTGGTGATTACCACATCAGTTGATTCGCATTTGATGGTGCTTTTACCATCTGGAGCCTTGCCAGCGATAGAAATACTAATACTATCTTTTCGCGGTAGTGAAGATAGATTTAAGGCGATGCTTTGTTTATACCTATCCTGGCTATTTACATACTTATTCAACTCACCAAAGTCATATAATGGTTGATCGTCAGATATAAGCAATAAATTAGTCTCTATATTAAAATATTTGGCGTCTTCATAGTGATAATCGCTAACTTCGATGGTAAAGTTGATCTGTTGCCCTTCATGAAGCTTTTCAGGTAAGCTTCCGGACACGACTTCTACCTGCGCAGCATAAGAATTTGGAACCTGGCAGAGAATTAGTAGTAGTGATAGCACAAAAATGATAGAAACATGTCTCATTTGTATAACTTCTTAAACCATATAATACATAAATGTTGTGCAGGATAAATAACTTTTTCAGGCAGATGTTTTTTTATTGAGAGAGAACTATTAGTGGATGCAGGTTGTACAATGATTAAATTAAATTTTGGTAACTTTCTTCCTCTTTCAACTGTTGATTGGTATGGGCGCGCAGTGTGTGTTGTTTTTTTCAGAGGCTGTCCTATCAGGTGTAGTTACTGTCACAATTTTACACTTTTCGAGAGCAAAGAGTTAATTGGTGTTGATGTTGTAGAAAATAAGATATTGCAAGCGCGGAAGTTTATCAGCGGGGTTGTGTTCACTGGTGGTGAGCCGTGTGCTCAACCAGAAGTTCTAAAGAGCTTATGCGAGTTTGCCAGGAATTTGGATCTCACGACAGGTCTTGAAACCAATGGTTTTTATCCTGATGTTCTCTTATCACTGGTAGAGGACAATATCGTAGATCGTGTTTTTCTGGATGTCAAAGCCCCTCTTTCAGATCCTGCTTCTTATGGGCGGATTA